>DYJV01000004.1:2801-49176 GCA_020722945.1 Candidatus Methylomirabilis sp.
ACAATTTTTAAAGAGGTGATAAGTATGGCAAAAAAGAAAAAAGATGAAGATGCAGAGATAAAAACTGCTAAAGAGATAGCAGAAGAGAAAAATGTGGCGGAAAAAAGTGAATCTAAAAAAAGCAAAAACGAAGAGGCTACTAAAGAGACTAAAACCGAAAGCAAGAATGAAGTCCCAAGCGATTTAAAACTCACATTTTCATCATATCTTTTGATGCTGGGCGCACTTGGATGGCAGTTTCTTGGCAAAGTCCCAAATCCTGCTAACGGAAAAATTGAAAAAGATTTGTTACAAGCACAGCAGATTATTGATTTATTAGGTATTCTTGAAGAAAAAACAAAAAATAATCTCTTGCCTGACGAAAAAAATATTTTAGATTCAACGCTGATTAATTTGAGATTAAACTATGTTGAAGAAATAAAAAAAGATAAAGAAGGAGGAAAGTAGTTATATGCCCTGCGGGAGAAAAAGAAAATTGAGAAAAATCAAAAAACACAAATTAAAAAAACGAAGAAAAAGAGATAGACATAAGAAAAAAATATAATTTAAGGTAAATTTACTATGAAAAAAGATTCTATACTGATTGAGAAATTTACTGCTTTAAAGAAGGGACTATCTAAAGAGATAGAAAAAGTAATTATTGGCCAAAAAGAAGTTATAGAAAAATTACTTATAGCACTTCTTGCTAAAGGACATTGCATTATAATTGGTGTCCCCGGACTTGCTAAAACCCTTCTTGTAAAGGCTATTGCACAATCTCTTGATTTAACTTTTAATCGTATCCAATTCACACCTGATTTGATGCCTTCTGATATTACAGGCAGTGATATTATTGAAGAGACTCACACCGGTAAACGAGAATTTAAGTTCATCCAGGGACCTATATTTACAAATATTGTTCTTGCTGATGAAATAAACAGAACACCGCCAAAAACACAGTCTGCACTTTTACAGGCTATGCAGGAAAAAATAGTTACTATTAATGGGAAAACTTACCCTATAGATTTACCTTTTTTTGTTCTTGCCACACAAAATCCTATTGAACAGGAAGGAACTTATCCTCTCCCAGAAGCGCAATTAGATAGGTTTCTTTTCAGTATCAATATAGATTACCCAGATGAAAAGGCAGAAAAAGAGATTGCTAAAAAGGATACTACTGAAAAATTGAAATTAATAAAAAAAATCATTAAAAAAAAGGAACTACTTGAAATACAGAGTATTGTAGAATCTGTTCCTGTTTCAGATTATGTCCTTGATTATGCAGTAAAATTGATACGGCTAACACGACCAGAAAAATCAAACCCAATAACATATGTTAATGATTTTGTTGAATGGGGTGCAGGACCAAGAGCTGCTCAATATCTTGTTCTATCCGCTAAAGTTAAAACATTGCTTGACGGAAGGTTCGCTCTATCAAGAGATGATATAAACTTTGTTGCTAACAATATCTTAAGTCATAGAATAATAACCAATTTTAATGCAGAGGCAGAAGGTATAAAACCAGCAAATATTATATCTGAAATTATTAAATATCTAAAAAAATCTACAAAATAAATGATTATTCTTACTTATAATTAATCATCCATAAGATAAAAGAGTATGGCATATAAAAAAAGTTCAATATATATTGACCCTCATCAGATAGCAAAACTGAAAAATCTTACTATAAAAGCACAGACCATAGTTGAAGGTATGATAACAGGCTTACATAAAAGTCCGCACCATGGAATCAATGTTGAATTCAAAGAACATAGGCAATACTTTCCGGGGGATGATATAAAACATATTGACTGGCGCGTCTTTGCAAAAACTGACAAGTTTTTTATTAAAAGATTTGAAGAAGAGACCAACCTTTTTATCTACATTCTGCTTGATATAAGCAATTCAATGGACTTCAAATATAACAATGAAAATATATCCAAAATTGAGTATGCCAAATATCTTGCTTCCTCAATAATGTATTTAGCACTTTTACAAAATGACACCCCGGGAGTTGTACTCTTTTCCAATAATATTGTAAACTTCTTCGAACCAAGGAATAGTTTTTCTTACATAAATAATATAATAAAAAATTTTGAAAAATTACAACCATCTGGGGAAACAAGTTTCAAAAAAAATCTTATAAAAGTTGCACAAAAAATAAAAAAACGCTCCCTTATACTGCTCATATCCGACTTTATGGGAGATATAAACGATATAATCGAGGGAATAAAATATTTAAAAGGTAAAAAAAATGATGTGGTTCTATTCTCAATAAACGATGAAGCTGAACGCGAATTCCCATACAAAGATAATATAAAATTTATAGATATGGAAACCGAACAGTCAATAATTTTAAATGCTCACTATATCAAAGATGAATACAAAAGAAACTTTGACAACCATTATTATATGATAAAAAAATTTGCTTTAAAATCGCGAATAGACTACTTTCCTTTTTATACTGCAACAAATTTTGGTGAATCACTCTACAGTTATCTAATAAAACGAAGTCAAATAGTCGATTCTTGATTTTTAAAATTTAAGTTATATATTTAAATTAATTATGAAAGTTGCACCGTTAAAAGTGGACAATTTTGCAGGTTCTTATTATTGTGAAACTAAAGATATGGATATAATAGTAGGAAATATATATATCTTTAAAACTAAATTCGGATTAGAATCCGGTAAAGTATTAAGAAAACCATTTGAAATAAAACAGAGAAAAATTAAAGATATTGGTGAATTTGTAAGATTGGCAAATCAAGATGATTTTAAAAAAATAGAGAAATTAGAGAAAAAAAATATAACCGCATTAAAAGAGGCAAGGGAAAAACTTTCTAAACATAATCTTCCAATGAAAATTTTTGAAGCCCGGTATATGTTTGATGAAACAAGAATTATCTTCTATTTTACAGCAGAAAACAGAATAGATTTCCGGAACTATGTCAGAGATTTAGCAGCAATTTTCAAAAAACGAATTGAAATGAGACAGGTTTCTGATAGAGATGAGGCACGTATGTTAGGCGGTATTGGAATTTGCGGCAAAGAGTTCTGTTGTTCCCAATTTTTGCGTGAATTTAATAATGCATCAATTAAAATGGTGCGCGAACAAAATCTTTCTTTAAATTCATCTAAAATCTCTGGCCCCTGCGGCAAAGTTCTATGCTGTCTCGCGTATGAATATGAAACTTATGCAAAACTTGTCAAGGAATTCCCAAAAACAGATACAACTGTAAAATTTAATTCCAGCAGTGTAGATAGAGAAAAATATACAGGATATGATTTACCTTATTCCAGTGATATGACAGGGACAGTTAAAGGTATAAATGTTCTTAAAGAAATGGTATATGTGGAACTTGAAAATGAAAATATTATTGAAGTTCCATTAAAAAGCATAAAAAAATCAGGGGTTTTCAATGTCCTTAAATAAAAAAGAGTATTTTTATATAACAACTCCAATATATTACATTAATGATGAACCTCATATAGGGCACTTCTACTGCACAACTGCAGCAGATATTTTGGCTCGATATCATCGCCTAATTGGTGATGAAGTATATTTCGTTACAGGAACAGACGAAAACAGTCAGAAAACTTTACAAGCAGCAGAAAAGGCAGGAATAGACCCAAAAGAATTTACCAATAGTATGGCAAAAAAATGGGAAGAAACCTGGAAAAAATTAAACCTCAGTTTTGACTATTTTGTCAGAACAACTGCTCCTGAACATAGGAAATCTGTAGAAAAATTACTTATTAAATGTAATGAAAAAGGAGATATCTATAAAAAAGAATATGAAGGTTGGTACTGTGTTGGCTGTGAAAAGTTCTTGACGGAGTCTGAATTAGTGGATGGTAAATGTCCTGTTCATAAAACTAAACCTGACTGGATTAAAGAAGAAAATTATTTTTTTAGATTATCAAAATATGAAAAAGAATTGTTAGATTTGCTAAATAATAAAAAATTTGCATTACCCGATTCAAGAAAAAATGAAATGTTAGAATTCATAAAGCAAGGCTTACAGGATATAAGTATCTCTCGCGCAACAGTCAAATGGGGAATTCCTTTACCAATAGACAAATCACAGGTTGTATATGTATGGTTTGATGCTTTAATCAATTATCTGACTGCACTTGGATATTATAACGATGATGAAAAGATGAAAAAATTCTGGCAAAATGCAATCCATCTTGTTGGCAAAGATATATTCCGATTCCATACTATTATGTGGCCTGCTATGTTACTATCCGCCGGATTAACTCCACCTAAACAGGTTTTTGGTCATGGTTTTTTTACAATAAATGGAGAAAAAATCAGCAAATCACTCGGGAATGCAATTGACCCTGTTCAGTTGGCAGAAAAATATGGAGTTGATGCTATCAGATATTTCATTATGAGAGAAATCCCTTTTGGAAAAGATAGTGACTTCTCAACTGAAAGATTGGAACAGCGTTATAAAGGTGATTTGGCGGATGATTTGGGAAATCTTTTGAATCGTTCTTTAAATATGGTAATAAAATATAGAAATGGCGAAATTCCAGAACCTGATTTATCTGAACTTACAGAACTTGAAGAGAATGCCAATAAACTTGTTTATACAATAGAAGAGAGATACAAAAATTTTGAGTATAGCCAAATGCTTGAATCAATATGGGAATATATTAAAAGCATAAACAAGTATATTGATACTATGAAACCATGGGAACTTAATAAAAAACAAGAAAATAAAAAATTGGATTTCGTTTTATATAATATTATGCAATCTCTAAAAATTATTGCCCTTTTCATATACCCCATAATGCCGCAAACTGCAAATAAAATTTATAAGCAAATAGGGAGTGAAAAGGATATTGAAACTGAAAACTATCTTACAGCAGTTAAATGGGGGAGTTTAACCCCAAAAACGAAAGTAAACAAAGGAGAAGTTCTTTTTGCAAAAATTGAATAGGAACAATATAACATTAAGGGTCTCGTTAAACTTAAAATTTACTAAATTAAAATCCCCCCAGCCCCTTTAGAAAAAGGGGGACAGAGGGGGATTTCTCCTCACATTTCATTGCGAGTGGAGTGAGAAACCCATTAATGGTGGATAACTATGAACGAAGAAAATTTAGATACTATTAAAATATCACGATTTCGTGGTGGCGATTTTGTTAACCGAAGTGATACTCTAAAACAGTGGAAAAAATTTTTTATTAAATGGCCAAATCAGGTAACCTTTTTATATGGTCCTAAATCCTGTGGGAAAACAACTCTATTGGAAAAAGTTAGAGAACAGGTCGCAAAAAATGGAAGAGTAACATTCTTCTGGTATGAACTACGCGAAGAGACATTTACAGATTATCAAGGGGTTATGAATGTTCTCTTCCCAATAGCAGAAAATAGCCAATCAAATATAAAACATTTTGCTGTAACAAAAAAAGAATGGGAGCATCTCAAAGCAAATGAACTTTTACCCTATCAAATTATAAATAGACATATTGAAAAAGAGACTGAAGCAGGGAAAAAAGTCGTAATTGTCATAGATGAATTACAATCTTTAAAAGGCATATATATTGATACAGAAAAGATGCTATTTAAAGAATTGTTAAACTACTTTGTTCGCTTAACAAAAGTTGAGCATAAGGCACAAGTTATTCTGGTAACTTCCAATGCGTATTTTATTGAAGAAATTTTTACCGATTCTCAATTGGAAGGCTCATCTGAATTTATATTTCTCGATTATTTAAATGAAATAGAAGTTACTAAATGGTTGATGAAATATCAGTTTACTGATAATGATATAAAATATATATGGGATAGAGTGGGTGGTTATAGTTGGCTACTTATGCAAATTATTATGAAAAAAAAGAGGCAAGAAGATTGGAAAAAATTGATTGAAGAGGCTATATCACAGGCAAAAGGAAAAGTGATTACTGCGGTTAACCATATTGAGACTGATAAATTCAAAGTGGAGATTATTCGTTTTTTAAAGCAACTTGTAAATAACGACGGAGTGATGAATCTCGGACTTGGAATGTTTAACCGTAAAATATTAAACTTCCTCATTGACAATGAGATTATTTTTTATGACCCTGTTAATGCAAGAATAAGCGTCCAATTTAAACCATTTTATTTTGCAATCAAGGAAGCATTATCTGATTATAAAGGAAAGACAGAAGAAGCGGATTGGTTTCCTGATTAGTCTAATTTAAAGGAGTTAAGTATGAGATATATATTACTTATAAGTTTTATACTTTTTATATTTACAAAAAATTCTTATGCCTATCTTGACCCGGGGACTGGCAGTTACATTCTACAGATTCTTATAGCATCTGTGCTTGGTGCCCTTTTTGCAATTAAAGTTTTTTGGAGAAAAATTATAGGATTTTTTAAGTCTTTATTCAAAAGAACCTGAAATGGACAAAAAAGCATCTTTACAAATAGAGCCTGCTTCATTCCGTGACCCAAGTGGTTTTATATTCAAGTACAAAAATAATTTATATCGCCAGATAAACCAAAGTTACAAAGACAATTTTGAATTTTTCATCAATTCAGGTCTTTATAATAAACTAATAGAGAAAAACCTTATAATTCCTCACAAAGAAACCACATTTAAAAAAATTTCAAAAAATGGTTATAAAATAATTCAGCCTGAAAAAATAGAGTTTATCTCATATCCATATGAATGGAGTTTCTCACAGTTAAAAGATGCTGCACTTACAATATTAGAAATCGAAAAAATAGCACTTCAATTCGGAATGAGTTTGAAAGATGCCAGCGCCTATAATATACAATTCAAAGATGGAAAACCCATACTTATTGATACTTTATCATTTGAACAATACCAAAAGGGGAAGCCATGGATTGCTTACAAACAGTTCTGCCAACATTTTCTATCACCACTTGCTCTTGCTGTTTATAAAGATATAAAACTGATACATCTTTTAAAACTTTTTATTGATGGTATTCCACTCAGTTTAACTTCAAAATTGCTGCCATTATCAACCCATTTTAAATTACCACTGTTATTTCATATTCATGCCCACGCAAAATCACAAGAATATTTTTCCAATAAAAAAATAAATACCAAACTTAAACATAGAGAAATACCAATCTCATCATTTTTCGGTTTAATTGATAGCCTTGAATCCGCTGTAAAAAATTTAAAACTTAAAAAGAAAAAAACAGAATGGTCTGATTATTATAACATAACAAACTATACCCAAACAGCCTTTAATCATAAAAGAAAGATAATTTCAGATTTCATGTCAGAAATTAGACCTAAAAATGTCTGGGATGTTGGAGCCAACATCGGCATATTCAGTCAAATACCTGCAGATAAAAATATTTTCACTCTCTCAATTGATTCTGATGCTATGGCAGTTGAAAAAAATTATCTTACTTGCAAAAAAGAGAATAAGAAAAATATATTGCCATTGGTAATTGATATAACAAATCCTTCGCCTTCAATCGGATGGAATAACACTGAACGACCATCCCTAATAAAGCGCGGACCTGCTGATATGATTATGGCTCTTGCTTTAGTTCATCACCTTGCAATATCTAATAATCTTCCTTTTGATAAAATAGCAGAATTTTTTTCTAATTTATGCGAATATTTGATAATTGAATTTATTCCTAAAAATGATTCACAGGTTCAAAAACTTCTACAAAACCGTGAAGATATTTTCAATAATTACACTCAACCCGATTTTGAAAAATCATTCAAAAAATTCTTCAAAATTATGCAAACAACTAAAATTAAAGAATCAGAAAGAATAATATATTTAATGCGGAGAAAAAAATGAAACGAATATTTTATCCAATACTTTTTGCTTTATATCCAATTCTTTCTCTCTACTCATACAATATTAATGAGATGTCTTTTACTGAAACTCTGTTGCCTTCTGCCATTATGATTTCTGCTACATCCTTAATCTGGTTTTTATTGTCACTATTGATTAAGAACAAGTATAATGCAGGACTTATAACTTCTTTATTCCTCTTTTTTCTTTTTACTTACGGTAGAATATGGGATTATCTATATGACATATTTAATAAAAACCATTGGCAGGAAAGTATATTTTTCATTATATGGTGGCTATTATTTTTGCTTTTTTCTTTTATCATAAACCACACAAAAAAACGAATCAAGCAGGCGACCTATTATCTAAATACTGTCTCAATCATTCTTATAATACTTCCTATCATTATGATATTTTTTAATATTGCTTTCACTCCCAAAGAAAAAATCAGCAATCAATTCAAAAATACAAATGTCACTAAAAAAGGAGAGTATCCTGATATATATTACATAATACTTGATGGCTGTGGAAGAACCGATGTTTTAAAACACTTTTATAATTATGATGATTCAAATTTTATAAACTTCTTAAAGAAAAAAGGGTTCTATATCGCTGATAAAAGTATTCCAAATTATACTCAAACCGCTTTATCTCTCTCTTCATCTCTAAATATGAAATATCTTAATGAGATTGCAAAAAAGATGGGTGAAAAATCATATAACAGAAAACCGTTAAGAAATATGATAAGATATAATAAAGTATCAAAAATCTTAAAACAGTTCGGATATAAATTTATCTCCTTTGCCACAGGAATCGCTGTTACAGAGATACCCAATGCTGATATATATCTATCACCGTCATGGAGTTTCACAGAATTTCAAAATATCTTACTCAACACAACTCCGTTTCCATTTATCTGGGGGCTTTTCTCTAAAAAGACACAATATGATATACATCGGGAGAGGATACTATATATTTTAAATAATATTGCAAAGACACACAATACAGGCGGACCTAAATTTGTTTTTGCCCATATTATTGGGCCACATCCACCATTTGTCTTCGGTAAAAATGGTGAGTCTGTTAATGCAAAAAGAAAATTCTCTTTTGCTGATGGCGGATTTATAATGAAAAGAGAATCTTATGTAACAAATTACAGAAATCAGTTGATATTTATTTTTAGCCAGATTAAAAATGTTGTAAATCAACTGCTTTCAAATCCGAATAAAAAACCTATAATAATAATACAAGGTGACCATGGACCTGGCTCAATTCTAAATTGGCGACATTTTAATAAAGATATAATATGGGAGCGAATGTCAATGTTAAATGTATATTATTTTCCAGATAAAGAGAAATATAAATATCTATATAAAACAATATCGCCAGTAAACAGTTTTAGAATAATTTTCAACAACTGGTTTGGGCTAAATTTTAAACTTCTTCCTGACAAAAGATACTTTTCATCCTGGCAACAACCATATAAATTTTATGATGTTACTGACTGGTGATTTTAATTATAATGTTATAAATTTATATCTGGAGGATAAAATGAAAATAGACCTTGGTGAACTTGCAAAATGTTATCGTAAAATTTTAGGAACTTATCATCAGAGCCTTGATGTATTTGTATTTACTAGAAATAAAAAATTTTTGGGGAACATTTGCTTTAGAAAAGAATGCCCCGCCCGTTCAATAGATTGTGGGGTCCCGGGTTGTGGTAAAATTAAATATATCAGGAGGTTCCCAAATTTAAATTTCAATGAAAATGATATATCAAAACTTGAATATAAGGTACTCGGGGTAAATCTCAAACATCAATCAGACTTCAGTTTTTCCATCAAATCCTGAAAGATTTACCTTACAAAAAGTTTTACCTACCTGCCTTGCACCCTTCAAAAGCATTGGTTTACGTCCTGAGATGCTTTTCCATTCAAGCAAATATTTATAAAATTCTCTATTTAAAATAATCATAAAGATAATATACTACAATGTCAAACAAAAATCAACTTTTTCCTATAAAAAATATGTAATTTTACATTTTTTTTGTATGAATAAGGTGTAATGCGGACATCCTTTCAAATTTATATATATAAATAATTTAAATCTATCCTACCATTTCCATAAGTTCTTTTAGTAATCTTTTTAATGTAAATGGCTTCTGAAGAAATCTATTATCACTATACTTTAAAGTGCCGTTATGAATTGCTGAATTTTTTGTATATCCTGAAATGAAAAGTATTTTTACATCAGGATACAAATTCTCTATCTTCTTCGCAACTTCCCCACCTGATATATCCGGTAAAATAATATCTGTAATTAGAATATCAGGTTTTTCTGAAATATCTCCCGTTTTTGATATACTATTAATAAATCTAAGTGCTGCGTTACCCTTTTTAACAGCATATACTTTTGCTCCCATTTCTTCTAAAAATTTTACCATTATATTTCGGATATCTGTATCATCTTCAACAATCATTATATTCTTATCTTTTAATCCTGCACTGGATATTGATATTATATCATCAGATTTTTTATGCTCTATGCTAACACCATTTCTTATATAAGGGAAATATATCTTAAATGTTGTCCCCCTCTTGGGAACAGAATAGACAAATATAAATCCACTATTATTTTTAACAATTCCATATACAGTTGAAAGACCAAGCCCTGTTCCTGACTCTTTGGTTGTAAAAAAAGGTTCAAAAATATGGTCAACTGTATATTCATCCATCCCAATCCCATTATCTGAAAAAGTCAACATAACATATTCTCCAGCCTTCATTTTCTCATGATAATATGAATATTTATCATCAATCATAACCAACTTTGTTTCAATAATTATCTTACCGCCATCAGGCATTGCTTCATTTGCATTTGATGCTAAGTTCAAAATAATCTGCTCAAATTGCATTGGGTCAATCTTTACCTTTAACGGTGCATCTTCAAGATAAAGTTTTATATCTATATTCTCTCCAATGACCCTCTTTAAAATAGGATGAATCTTCTCTATTTTATCATTAATCAATATTGTCTGTGGATTACTTATCTCCTGACGGCTAAATACTAAAAGTTTATCTGTTAAATCAGCCGCTTTATTAGATAACCTTTCAAGCGCAGCAATATCTTTTTTTAATTCACCTGTTATTTTTCTATGGTCCTTGATAAATTCCACTGTGCTGATAATCCCTGTTAAAATATTATTAAAATCATGGGATATACCACCCACCAGCCTACCAATAGACTCCATTTTTTGTGCTTGAAATAGATGCTTTTCCATATTCACTTCTTTAGTAATATCCTGAATAATCAGTATTATCATTCTTTGATTAAATATATATTGAAATCCAATAATACTTATAACTATAATATTATTGTTTACTTCGTTCTCTATACGTGTAGGACCTACAAACTTTTTACATTTAATGTCTGTAATAAAATTTTTAATAGGTTTTTTATTTAATATTTTTATATCATCAAGACTTTTGACTTCTACTCCCTCTATATCTAATATCTTTTTACCTGCATTATTAATAAAATTTATCTCTTCTTTCTCATCTAACAGAACTATTCCATAAGGCATATTATTTATAATACTTCTATACCGCATTTCTGAATCCTGTAATTCTTTAGTCCTTTCAGTAACTTTACTCCGCAATATCCTATTCCAATAAATTACTATTAATAAAATAAATAATATTACTGCTAATGTTATTAATAAAATCTTCAATATGCTATTAAACTTGATAACTTTAGTTCCAAACCATTTGTTATATATTTTATCATACTCCCTGCTCTCCTTCATAGCCCGCAACGCTGCTGTAAACTCATTCTTATATCGTATCTTTCCCTTTGGAAATGCAATCACACGAGGTGATATCATTATCGGTGTCCCAATAACCTTTATATCTTCATATCCTAATCTATTTATTAAAAAAATTCCTGTAAAATAGTTGCCAAAATAAGCAAACGAATTTCCAGATTCAAGATATTTTATAGCATCTTCCTGGGACGGTAATGGAACTATAATGGCATCTGGAGATTCTTTTGCAAGAACATTATGAGATATATCCGCATCTTCCACTGCGACAGTATGATGCGCAAGTTCAGAAACTTCTGACAGACCAACAACATCAGATTTAACAAAAATTGTGAGTTTTAAATCTAATAAAGCCTCATCTGTAAATTCAAAAGACTTACTCCGTTCTTCTGATGCAGCCATACAGAGCATATCAATCTCACCGTTTAAAAGTTTCTGATATGCATCTGCCCATTTCATCGACTGCCATTTTATGTTGTAGTTTAATTTATACGCAATAGATTTTATTATATCAACATTAAATCCTTTTGCAACGCCGTTCTCATAATATTCGTGTGGTGGATAATGCTCATCAATTCCGACAATTATATCCCGATTCTCATAGCCATTACAATAAATAGAAACTGTATTAATTAATATAGTTAAAAAAATAGTAATAATAGATATCCTCATAAATCTACTATTCATAAAATGCCCCTCATTTAATTATAGTATATTAAAAATAAAAAACAACCCTTTTTATTTTTCGCATTGGCAGGATTAGGAGAGCACTTCGTCTCATCCTGAACCCTGCATTAATGCCTTCTACATCCACACTTTTTTCGTCCCAAATAATCAGCCCACAATTTTTTTAACTACTTACTTTTATTTGCCTAACGGCTTCAGTTCAATTGCTGGAGGTGTTGAGTCCGAAACAAATGATACTTTTGTTTCATCAGAAATGTTGCCTACATTATCAATCGCTTTTGCTACTATTGTATGTTCCCCTTCCTTTGTTATAGTAATCGGTGATTCATATACAATATATTCACCACCATCAATTGAAAAAATAATTTTGCCAACCCCTGATTCAGTATCAGACGCTTCAATTTGATATTGAAAATTTTTTGGCGCATACTGCTTGTTCTCTTTAATATAAAACTTCCCGCTCGGTATGATTTTAACAACAGGCTTTTCTGTGTCTACAAATATTGAAAAAGTTTTTTCAGCCGAACTATTCCCTACATTATCAATCGCTCTGTATTTGATAATATGGTCGCCCGCTTTTTCAACTGAAAACGGATTTGTATATGTTTCATATTTTCCACTGTCAATCGAATATTCTATGGTTTTAACCCCTGATAATGAATCAGAAGCAATAATAGAATATTTTACCACACCAGAGGCATAAACTTTATCCTTTGTCCCATATAATTTATAATCATACGAGATAGAAACTTCTGGTGGAGTATTATCAATAATCACAGAATAAGCAATGGTTTTAGATTGATTACCAACATTATCATCTGAATAGTAATAAATAGTGTGCTGCCCTTCCTCTGAAATTGAAAATGGAGTTTTATACTCTATAAAATCACCCTTATCAATCTTATAATAGAGTGATTTAATATCAGATATGTTATCTGACCCTGCAAGATTAAATTTCAATGCAGAAGTTACATAATCAATTTTCCCGTCATTATAAACTGTTGCCTCTGTTTTACTTTCCGCTTCTGCACCTGCTTTTTCTTTACCATAAACCATAAAATTGGTTATCCCTATAAAAAGCATTGTAATAACAATCAATGAGATTAAATTTTTTATTCTCATATCAACACCTCCATAAAATATTTATTAATTTTCAAAAAAATCTTTTGCAAGATTTTCATCATCTCTTATTAATTCAACAATCTTTTTTACTTCCTGTTCTTTGGACTTATCCATAACAAGAACTGCGTTACCGCTCTTAACTATAATTAAATTTTTAACGCCTATTGTTGCAATCAAATCGCCATCACTTACTATTATGCTATCTTTAGTCTCTTTTCCCTTCCAGAACGATTTTATCACATTTCCGTTATCATCTTTTGGAAGCAATCTTTCCAATGCTCCCCATGACCCAACATCGTCCCATATAAACCTTGCTTTCATACATAGAACATTATCCGCTTTTTCCATTACACCATAATCAATAGAAATTTTATCTAAATTCTGAAAAACCTCTTTAATAACAATCTGTTCCCTATCGGTATCAATTGCATCCTGAATCTCCATTAACCCTTCAAACAGTTGGGGCATATATTTTTCCAGGGCTTCGAGTATTGCTGTTGTGGTCCATACAAACATCCCACTGTTCCATACATAATTACCTTTTGAAAAATAATATTTTGCAGTCTCTAAATTTGGCTTTTCCTTAAACGATTTTGCCTCAAATGCTTTGTTATCAAAAGCATCATTAACAACCTCACCAAGCTCAATATATCCATAGCCTGTGGCTGGTTTTGAAGGAATAATTCCAAAAGTTATAAGACACCCTGAATCCTTAGCTATATTTGAAGCAATCTCAACATCATTCTGAAAAATATCCTTCTCTTTTATAATATGGTCCGCAGGCAGTATTACTACAACCTCACCCGGGAACCTTTTGTTAACATAGATTGAAGCCAATCCAATTGCTGCTGCAGTATCCCGTGGCATTGGTTCAACTATAAAATTATCACTATTGAAATCAGAAACAATCTCTTTTATTGGAGATACAAGGTCTTCACGCGTTGATATAAAAATATCATCTAAATCAACCATTCCTGCCACCCTATCTATTGTATCTTCGAGCATACTCTTATCTCCAATAATAGGTAACAACTGTTTAGGTTTGTTCAAGCGGCTAAATGGCCAAAATCTTTCGCCTTTGCCGCCTGCAATTATGATTACCTTCATATTAACTAAATTTTTCCCTGGTCTTTGCGACGTTTCTTTTCCATTTTTCGCTTAGCTTTGTTTATCTTGTCTCGTTTTAATTTAGATGGCTTAGTATAATACATATTCTCTTTAACTTTGGTTGTTATACCTTCTTTCTCTACCATCTTATTAAATCTCCGTAAAGCCTCTTCAATGCTTTCACGCTCTCGTACATATACAGTTACCATATTATATATCACAACCTTTCTATATTAAATTTATTACTATAATAATACCTTTTTATTTTATAGTTTCAAGTTTTTTTTACATTTTTTAATAAAATTTTTTAACAAAGCAAAAAACCGTTGACATTATTATCAATTCTGTTATACTATGATATTATGAATATATGGAGAAAAAGAAGCAATAAACCAATGGTATTAGGACACAGAGGAGCAAAAGGACTTGCACCTGAAAATACTATCGCCAGTATGAAAGAAGCAATAAAATATAATGTTGACTTAATTGAAATTGATGTTCAATTGTCAAAAGACGGAAAAGTAATCGTCATGCACGATGCAACTGTTGATAGAACCACTGATGGCACAGGATATGTAAAAGATTTAACTTCATCTGAAATAAAAAAACTTGATGCAGGAGTAAAGTTTAATCCTAAATTTAAAAATGAAAAAGTTCCGTTCCTTGAAGAAGTAATTGAATTTCTAAAAAATTATCCGAATGTTAGATTAAATATTGAAATTAAAAATGGTCCCGTGTTTTATCCAAAAATTGAAGAAAAAGTTGCTGAAATTATTAATGATTATAACTATCACAATAGTGCTATCGTTTCATCATTTGACCATATTGCTTTGAAAAATATAAAAGAGATAGATAGCAGAATCTATACAGGCCTTCTTTTTATGTCCCGATTATACAATCTTGAAAAATATGTGGAAGAACTCCAACTCTCTGCAATTCATCCAATGTGGTTTTATCTTACAGAAGATATTGTTAAATCAATGCATAAAAACGATATTGCTGTTAATACATGGATAATTGATGATATGTCTTTATACAAAAAATTTGCATCTATAGGAATAGACAGTTTCGGCACAAATTATCCTGATAGATTTAATTTTTCCTAATAGCCATAAAGTAAGATTGAAAGACTCTTCTATATTTTATCCTTAAGTTTTTCGTCAATCTCTTTCTGAATCAGGATTGTTTTCAAGATGGCTGTGGCAATTAATAGGTAATGGCGGGAATCTTCCAATCTCTCTCCTTTTCTATCCTGTAGATATTTTTGTAAAACAATATATCCACCTATCTGATAGTTCCACAATTCTGGTGTAATGCCTTCAAAATATTTATCCTTGTTTATGTAAACTCGCTTCTCTTTTTCTTTGTAAATTACTTTTTCAATACGATTATTTTCACCTTCACCACGATATTTTGCTATAGGTTTATTTAGTTCATTGCTTTTTAATAAGTGCAAATCAATTACTCTTTTACCTAATTTTGATAATCTCTCAAACAACTTATAATCCTCAACAAAAGGTATTCTTGGAAAATCTATTTTTAAATATTCAGCATATTTTGTGCGATAAATATCGCTGTAAAGAATTGCATAAATATAGTAAAGTATCTGCTCTGGCGTAGGCTTTTTATCATAATAATTTTTTAACAACTCAAAAATTTCATCTGAAATATTTGGTTCTTTTGTTATATACTCTGCCTGTGATTCAAAAAGCATCATTGTGCTTTTAAACTTTTTATCTGTAATATTGTTTGCGGTATTTTTATAAAGATAAAGGGGAAATAAATAGTTAATTTCACTTGTTTTATTTGAAATATAACTACTCTCTATAATTTTGTCAGTAATCAAACAATGAAACCAATTTTTACTTGCCTTCACTTGCCTTGTCGTTACCAGTCCAAAATTTTCACCTGCCAGTATATGTCTCATAACTCGTTTTCTCGTTCGCCATACAACTGCATCATGGTAAAATATCCATCTCATATCAAAGGGACGATATAATATGGGTTTTATAAAATCCTTTAAATTAGAATCATCTATATCCTGTAATATATTCCATGCTTTTCGTATGCTCCATCCCTTGTGCTTATCAATTTGAAAAAACAAATGTAAGTTTTCATCATCATATTTACTATTTTTGAATAACCGAATTCTATTTTCAAGCAATTTTTTATCCTTATCAATGACAAATTTATCGCGTGAAGTTACAATCCCTGTATTATTTACAGGAAAAATATCTGTTATTTTATGCCATTTTAAATAATGTTTTATCTTTTCTGTATGTCTCGGAATAAAAAAGTAATATGGAGAGTTCGGTTCTATCTTTTCATACTTACAACTTCTTATATCATTTTTCTCTAAATAGTTATACTTTTCTTCTCTTAATCCAAATAAATCTGAATAAAAAACTTTGCAACCTTTTTTATTCGCCAACTTGATAAAAATCGCAATAGCAACTCCCTGCATTATATCAAAAACATTCTCATCTTTTCCACCTTCAGATGTCTTTTCCTTCTTCAAACTATTCCCGTGTCCATTCAAAATATAAATCTCATTAAAAGTTTTCATTAGACTCTGCCGCATTCCCCTGAAAGTTGGGTTATCAAGGTAACTATGATTTGTAATCATACCAACAATACCTTTTCCTGACTTCTGAATTTTCCATTGAGCAAACCTTAAGAATTTAACATAATCATCCTGCAACCATAATTTTTTCTCGCCAAGTGGTTGCCCATCTACTTTGTAGTAACTTTGAGTGCCGTCAATATCTTCTTTGAGTAAGCGTTCAGTCCATTCATTGATATTTGCAGAAATACCTGAATATGGTGGATTGCCTAATATCACAAGAATTGGTTTATCTTTTTTTATCTTGCCCGCCTTATGACTCTCCTCACTTAAAGCGCGCAAACCAGGTATATTCTGCTGCTCCAACTCTTCCACCTCAAGCGTGTTTGTTAAGTATAGTTTAAATCTATCTCTCTCTTCAAGTTTATACCCCAATTCATCCAGCAAAAAACTTATTTTTAAATGTCCAATAGAATAAGCAGCCATCATCAATTCAAAACCAAAAAAATTCTCTAAAATGTGATTTTTAATAAAATCATTTTTTGCCCCATCACCATATTTTGTCACATACTCATCAACAGCAAGTTTAATTGCCTCAGCAATAAAAGTGCAAGTCCCTGCTGCAGGGTCAAGAAGCGTAACATTTTCTGAGGCAAGTCCATCATTTAATTTAAAATGTGACTTTAATATTTTATGTATAGATTTTACAATAAATCTTACAACGGATTCGGGTGTATAATATACTCCTCTTTTTTCACGAGTTTCAGGGTCATATTCTTTTAAAAAAGTCTCATAAAAATGTATAATAGGGTCTTTGCCTTTGCCCTCTTTGTAATAATTTTTTAAAATTCCATTTATGTCTGCAACAGATAAAACTTCAGAAATATCATCTATAATAATTGCCATCTGCTCTGGCAATTTCCCAAGCGATATAAAATTAAAAACATCTTTTAAAATACCAATAGTTTCTGGAATAAACACATAAGCGCGTTTACGATTAAACTCTTCTTTAGCACGGGTGCGTGCAGCAAAAAGTCCATAGCAGATTGTTTGTGAATATAAATCAGCAAACTCTTCTTCTGTTAATCCTGAAATTAGATATTGTTTAAAAGCATTATAAAAACCTATTATATCACCGTGCTCGCTTTTCTCTTCTTTTAATTCTTCAATAATAACCTGGTCTTTAAGAAACCGGGTTCTTTTTGCTAATTCTGCAGCAAGATCTTGAGCATTAAAAACCTTTGGCAAAGAAAAACTGAAAAATTTTGTGATTAAATCCTGAAATCCTTCTGTTTTTTCTATTGGCGGAACGGTTTTTAACTCTGCTGCAACATAAGGACGGGCAACGGTTGCCTTCTCTGTAAGTCTTCCATTTCTGAAAAGACGAAATTCATAGAAGTTTGTCAAAATTAGATTTGGAAAGGTCTTTCTATAACGCATTAATTGTTCACTATTTTCTACATTATCAAGATTTGTATCTGGAGTTTTTGCTTCTATATAGCCGACAATATGAAGTTTTCCATCCCATATCCTAAAATCAGGATTGCCTGCCTCTGTAGTTTTAGGAAGAACTGTTATGTAAATATTATTTTTATTCAGAGTGTTTGCAATATTTTCAAGAAATTCTTTCAAATAAAAATAGTAACTCTCTTCTCTTGCATCGCCCTGTAAAGTTGTTTGTGCAATCTGTTTAACATAATCCTTCAAAAATTTCTTCATCACTTGTTTAATAATATAATTCTTTTAATATGTATTTCAATCTTTTTAGATGTTAGATGGTAAATTTTAGAGCCTACAGTCGAATGTCTAAAGTCTAACGCTTGCAATCGTATTTCAATTTATTTCTATCGTATCCCTCCACCTTTGTCACCTTTATTGCCCTTACTACCCTTATTACCATCATTACCTTATATCCCCCTTCCCTATGCCGTATTCACAATATTTATTCAATGAACATATTTCACATTTAGGGTTTACAGGGCTGCATATATTCTGACCGTAAGTGACTAGTACCCGATTGATGATTTTCCAGTATTTGCACGGCAACTTTTTTCTAAGCACCATCTCAGTCTCAAATGGAGTTTTTGTTTTAACATATCCCCATCTGTTTGTTATTCTATGAACATGGGTATCAACGCATATTCCATATTTATCAAAAACTTCGGTTATGACAAGATTTGCTGTTTTTCTCCCAACACCTGGAAGTTTCATCAATTCATCTATTGTGTCCGGAACTTTACCGCCATATTCAGATATCAACTTTTTCGCCAACAGTTTTATATGCCTCGCTTTTGCACGATAAAATCCAACAGGATAAAGAATCTTTTCCAATGTTTTTATCGAAAACTCTGACAAATCTTCAGGAACATTTATCAATGTAAACAGCCGCTCAGAAACAGCAGAAGTAACAGCATCTTTACTTCGTGCACTTAAAACTGTTGAAATTAAAACATAAAATGGATTTTTATATTTTGCATATATCCTTTCAATTACAGGTGGAGTTAACGACCTTATTTCTGACTTTAAAACTGCAAACACTTCATCAATATTATCATTTGTTATCATTTATAAATATTTTCCTTCCAAAAATCAGGTAACCAGTATGTCCTACCATTCTATCCTCCGGTCTCATTCTATATGGATTCAATTTATAATACCTTTGGAAAAGTTCCATTATTTCTATATCACAAAATTTTGATTTCATGGCAGGAATTACCTCTGAAATCTGATTCACAGTTGGAACAATAATTCCCAGCATTGCAGAAGGTTTTAATATATTATAAACTATATCAAGATATTCCCATGGTTCTTTTACATCAAGAAAAGCAGCATCAAAATCTTTCTCATCAATCCCATCTTTTATATCCTGAAAATGTATTTTAACTCTATTAATATCCCCAAACTTTTCTATATTTTTTTTTGAATTTTTAACAAATTTTTCATCTTTTTCATAGGTAAAAACCATACCATCAGGCGCAACTGCCCGAGATAAAGTTAAAGCCAAAGCCCCTGAACCTGTTCCGCATTCAAAAACTTTAAAGCCATGCTGAATATCCAGTTTTGAAACTATAAAAAAATTATCTTTCGGATATATAATCTGCGTATCACGTATTGCCCCAAACAGAATAATATCCTCAATAGTCGGTTTTAAAACAAAATTGTTATTAACTTCTATTCCGAACGGCTTGCCAATAATTTCCGATAATTTAATAACACCTGTTTTTGTTGTAAATATCTTTTCAGGAACAACTTTTATACAATATTTTTTCCCTGAAGTATAAATTATTACATAATCATTCTCTTTTATATATTCCATAAATATATCGTTAGTGAAGCAGAAGTGAAAAATCTATTGCTTTGGCTGAATGTGTAATACTCCCTACAGAGATATAAACTACCCCTAATCTTGCTATTTTTTTGGCGTTTTTAATGGTAACATTTCCCGAAACTTCTAACTTCGCTTTTCCATTATTTATTTTCACGGCTTTTTTAATATCTTTCAGAGTAAAATTATCAAGCAAAATCACAGGAACATTATATTTCAAGGCTATCATCAATTCCTCAATGTTACTAACTTCAATCTCATAGGGAGAACTAAAATTTTTCATCTTCTGCAATGTTTTTTCAATTCCGCCACAGCTGAAAATATGGTTCTCTTTTATCAATACTTCATCCTTCAAATTAAACCTGTGGTTTCTACCACCTCCAATATAGACCGCATACTTTTCTAAAAGCCTTAACCCAGGTAATGTTTTCCGTGTATCAAGCAGCGTTGTATTATACTTTTTAATACTATTCACAATCTTATTTGTGCATGTAGCTATACCAGAAAGATGCTGTAAAAAATTTAGGGTAACCCTCTCCACCTTTAATATCGAAGATGATTTTCCCCTGATTTTTATTATTATATCACCTTTATCAATCTTATCACCATCGTTTTTTAATAAGTCAATCTTTAATCTGCTATCTATTTTTTTAAAACAGGCCTTTGCAATTTCAGAACCGCATAATATCCCGCTACTTTTGGCAATAACTTTTGCATTAGAGATACTATTTTTATCTATGAGAATTTGAGTTGTTTTATCATACTTTGATAAATCCTCTTTTATTGCTGTTTCAAAAATTCGGTCAAATTCAATCTTGTAACTTTTATTATTTAAAATGGACTTTAAGTATTTTTGCATGTCAGACGTATGTTAATACTTTTAAATAAAAAATCAATAAATTTTTTACACCTAAATTCTTAATATTTATCTGGAAATAACGATAAATATTAAGATGATATATAAAAAACTTTTTTTCCTGTTTATATGTTTACTTATATTCACTTCATCTGGATTTGCAATAACAAATAGCAATTCTACCAATAAGCAAAAAACAGTTTCGGAAGAGACTTTAAAATTTTGGGAAAGCACATTAAAATACGGAACATCCGCACAAAAAAAAAGCGTTCTCTCCGCTATTCAGGGAAATAATATTAAGGAAGCAGCGAATATAATTGTAAACCAATTACCTGAAGAAAAAAATCTGGTTGTGAAAAAATCAATGATATCAACACTTGTAGCCATAAGTAATCAGACAGTACGTCCATATATTCTAAATATGATAAAAAAGAGTAATCTGAATGAAGATATGGAAGAATTTATCTTAAATGCAATAAGTCTCACAAAATTTAAGGAAACTGGCAAATATCTATTGAAATATCTTGATTCCAAGAGTATCACAATAAAAGAATCAGCCCTACGTGCTATTGCAGCAGTTGAATACACGGAAGCAGTTCCTTTGATAATAAATAAATTGAAGGAAGAAAAATCAGACAGAATTAAAACTGAAATGATTTTAACTTTAGCAGAGTTAAAATCTGAAAAAGCACAGACCACTCTAATATCAATTTTTACCAATAACAACGAGAAAAGTATCAACAGGGGTTTTGCTGCAACAGGACTTGGATATATTAAAAATGAACTGTCATATAAAATTCTGCGTGAATATTACGAAAAAGTTGATACCCAAATCAAGTTGAGAATCATTGATTCTTTGGGTAATTTGGATAATAAACAATCTATTGATTTACTGATAGATTGTTTAACAGATGACGATAAAAATATCAGATATTATGCTGCACAATCTCTTGGTAAACTGAAAGCAAAAGAGGCAGTGGAAATATTAAAATATAAAAAAGATTACGATTTGGAAACAAATGTTAGAACTGCTGCTGATAAAGCATTAGAAACTATTGTTGGTGTTACAAATGACAAAAAATGATACGGAAAACAGAAAAGTATTAAATTTTATAGCAGACATTAATTCTACTCTGGAAGAGATATCTGTTTACTTAGGCAAGAAACACAAAATTCATCTTACACTTCTAAATAATATAAAATCAAATTACTCAATAATAGCCTTAAAAAAGAAATCAGACTTAATAATGAAAATTATAAATAAAAATTTTATCAGTCCGTCTATAATTGATAATGATTATTTCAGGAGATTACGAAATTTTATATTCTCTGATTTGTCTATTTTCGTTGATATGTTTAACTTGTTTTTTAATAAACTGTTGTCAAAATATAAAACAAATTTTTTTGGTAAAGATAAATGGGAAGATGAAAATCCAATAACCCTATTGAGCGCTTCTTACTTTTTATTAAACTTAAATTTTAGAAATCTCCGCAATATAGTTAATCGCTACTTTAATCTCGGATTTGAAGAACATAGTGAACTTCTAATCAAAAAAGATGATGATAAAATATGGGACACTTCTAAAATGAATTTCAAGGAGTTTATAAGCGATATTAAAAAAATTAAAGAATATGCTGAGGAGATATTGGATGAAATTGATATTGAGGAATTCAAAACAAATATGCTGATGAAACTTCAGATTAGCGAATTTATAAAGAATGCCATACGACATGGAAATAAACTTGATAAGACCAAAAAAGTAAAAGTATGGTATGATATAAACCAGGATTATGCAAAACTTATAATAGAAGATGAGGGAGATGGATTCAAGGGAATTGAAGAATGGAACCGATTTAATAAGTTACGGAATAAATATATTAAAGCACAGGATATTGGCAACGTTTTAAAATATGCTTCATACAGAACAAATGCGAGTATGGAAAATGATGGCGGAAATTTTCTTTTCTCCGCTTTAGAATATTGGGATAGCGGGGTTATTTTTAATGAAAAAAGAAATAAGGTTGTAGTGATAAAATATTTTTATTAAGGTAATAACTCGGGTTTTCAAAAAAGTTACGTAGATAGGTCAGCCTTCAGAGTTGAGCGAAGCTAACCCCTTCAGGTTGGGCGGATTTAGGGATTCAACCTACGGCAATGGGCTACATTTAACTCACTATCGTAAACTTAAGAGAAAACTCGGTACATGTCATTCCCGCGAATGCGGGAATCTCGTAAAAACTTTGTTAAATTCAAATAACTTTCATTCGTAATAGTGCTTTAAAGCCAGTTTTCTACTATCGTCACACTAAAAATTAGCAAATTTAAGTATAACGAGACCCCTGCATACGCAGGGGTGACAGTTGAGAGCCCTTAAGTTTACGATGATGGTAACCCGTGGCTACCAAAATATTAAGTTTATATAGATTTATAGTATTTAAAAAACTGTCCTATTTTAGTAGCAGTAAAAACTTCAAGAACATCCGGAGAAATCGATAATATACCAAGTTCACCATTATCCGTATTTTTAAGCTCTTTCATAGCATCCATAAGACAGCCCAAACCTGAACTATCAATATATGTTATATTTTTAAAATCCACTATTATCTTTTTGTACCCCTTACCAATACCATCTTTCAAAACTTCTTTCAGTTCAGCCACATTATTTATATCTATAGTTGCATCCTTCTTATCAACCCTAACTATAAAAAGATTTCCTTTGACTTCTGATTTAAACATTTGCCTTTCCTTTTACATCATTTTCACTATAAATTTTAACACAAACAACTTTATTTCTTTTGTTATTATATATCATCCCACCATTCCAAAATTCAATAGCAGCAAAAAGTGCATTACCACCATCTACTTCTGTACTTTCATCGGTTCTATAAGAAATATACTGAAGCATCTCATCAAATTTATTTTCAAGAAAACATTTTGTTCTCTTAGCGTTGAACTCATTCCATTCTTCTAAATTTTTAAACCCCTCGCCTTCATCTTCCACTATAATACGCACCATCTTTTTTTTACGATTAAATTCCCACCATACTTTCACCTTTTTATTCTTATCATTCTTGTTACCATGAACAATAGCATTCTTAATCACTTCGCTAATTTGCTGCTCAAGCAAATTGCCCATTTTAAACTCTTCCGGAGAATCAAAGGCTATTATCGTGGCATAATTCCTTATCTGTTTATATTTACTCGGAAATTCTCTATACTTCATTCCTTTGATGTCAAAATATTTACTGTGCTCATCTACCAACAATTTTCTAATCTGATTCATACGCAACTCCATCCTTTTACATTAGAATATCTATTATCAATATATTGAAAATTTTTAACAAGAAGTCAGGTTTGTTTAAGAATCATCTTTATTATAAATCTTTTTAATATAAAAGTCAAATTATTTTTTATTCATACAAAACGGTAACAAAAAATTGATGACAAAGACATATTCAATCAGATAGATACAATTTGACTTTTATATATATTTAGATATATTCATTATTATTTTTATTAAACTTATATCCAAGTAGTCAAGGAGAACAATTATGAAAATTTCAGTAATTGGAACTGGGTATGTTGGATTAGTTACAGGAACATGCCTATCAAATCTTGGTAATGATGTTATTTGTGTTGATATTGATAAAGAAAAAATTGAAAAATTAAAGAAGGGGATTCCTACCATATATGAACCAGGGCTTAAGGAATTACTTGTAAAAAATATAAATAATAATAGACTAACATTTTCGGATTCATTACAATATGGCATTGAAAAATCGGATATAATCTTTATAGCTGTCGGCACACCTGAAAGTGAATCAGGTGAAGCAGATATGAAAGCAGTATGGGATGTTGCAAAAAATATAGGTAAATATATAAATGGCTATAAAATTATAATAAATAAGAGTACTGTGCCTGTCGGGTCAGGCGACGAAGTTAGGAAAATTATAAATAAAAATATGAATGCCAAAAAACACAAATTTGATGTAGTTTCAAATCCTGAATTTCTTAGGGAGGGTTCAGCAATTAGTGATTTTTTATCGCCTGACAGAATAGTTATTGGCTCTGACAATCATAATCCAGCAAAAATTATTACACGTTTATATGAACCACTTAATGCTCCCATAATCACAACTGATATAAAAAGCGCAGAACTTATAAAATATGCTTCAAATGCTTTTCTTGCAACAAAAATCAGTTTTGTAAATGAGATTGCAAATCTCTGTGAAGTAGCCGGTGCTAATGTTGAAGATGTTGCTACAGGAATGGGATTAGATAAAAGAATTGGCGAAAAGTTTCTAAATGCAGGTATCGGCTATGGTGGAAGTTGCTTCCCTAAAGATACCATAGCGCTCGTCTCAACTGGAAAAAAGTTCGGATATAATTTAAAAATAGTTCAGTCAGCAATTGAAGTTAATAAAATACAGCGAAAACTCTTTTTTGAAAAGATATCTAAATTTTTCAAAAGCAGATTGGAGAATAAAAAATTTGGAATCTGGGGGACTTCATTTAAGCCTAATACAGATGATATGAGAGAATCTCCTTCTGTAGATATTATAAAATTATTTTTAAAAGAAAATGCACAGATTAATATCTATGACCCTGTTGCCATTGCTGAAACTAAAAAAATTTTTAAAAATAAAATAAACTATTTTAGTAATGCTTATGATGCAATTGTGGATTGTGATGCACTTGTAATTATAACAGAATGGGACGAATTTAAGCAAGTAAATTTTAGCAAAGTTAAAAATTTGTTGTCTGCTCCAATTATATTTGATGGCAGAAATATGTACGACTTAAATTATATGAAAGAGTTGGGCTTTAAATATATATCTGTAGGAAGAAATCAAGTTTTATAAAATGTATAATATCACTATTATAGGAACAAACTGTATCGACATAATTCATCAACCTAATACAAAAATGCCTTCTAAACTTTTTTGCATCCCTAAAATCCAAACAAGTCGGTTTTTTCACAAACTAAAACAAATAATTAAAATATGACGCAACAGATATGGTATGATGACGTGATTATAAAATTATTGAGCCAGATTCAAATATGGTAAAAGAGAACGAATCTGCTGACGCGCTCTTACAATCATCCCGCTTACCTGTGGATTATTTATCCCTTGAGCAACATTTATGAATCGCTGATAAGTATCAAATGCTTTTTTATATTCCTTTAATTTACTGTAACTCTCTGCTAAATAGAATAAAGCATTGGGTTCATTTGGCCTTTGTGCTAAAACTTTTTCCCATAATCTTATTGCTTCATTTAATTTGTTAAGCTGAGTATAAAGATTGCCAAGATTCGCTAATAAATTGAAACTGCTTGGTATATTTCTAACTCCACGTTCAAGAACATTTACCGCTTCGTTATACTGAAACCTGTCAATATACGCTCGGGTCAACTCTAAATAAAGATTCTCCTGTTTAGGATTTTTACTTAAATTATTCTCCATCTCTTTAATCTTAAAAGTTGGATATGTAATATAGGCATTTGCTCGTCTTACCCCTAATTGTGCATCTCTATATCCTGGATTTAATTCATCTGCTATTTTATAATACTTCAATGCTTTTTTCATATAGTCTGCCTCTTTGTCGGGGTTAAAAAGGGCTTTTCTTTCATAACCTCGTCCCGCTGCAAAATATGCTCGAGGTGCATTGTCTTGCTTGTTCTCAATTTCCGCCGCTATTAAATAACTGCTGATTGCCTCGTCAAGCAATTTGTTGATGCCAACTATATCATTCTCCCTGCTATATATGTTAATCTGCTGTTCCAACAGAAGTCCTAAGTTGAAATGAATAGCTGTCATATCATAGCCAAATATCTTTGCTCGTCTGTAATAAGAAAATGCTTTCTCATTATACTTTATATAATCACTTTTATACTTTTTCCTTTCACTCAATGATATAACAGGGTTCTGCGATTTATTATATGCATTGTATGCGTTTGCAAGTTCTATATCTCCCATCTGAAAACTATAATTAGCAATAATCTCTCGCGATAAATAGTCCCAATGAACTGCTTCTTCTGGATACTCTTCCCACGCAAAATCATAATATAGCCAATAATTTATTGGTGGAATGAAAACCTCATTTTTGTGACAGATTCTATATAGAATTCCTTCTTGCCTATATTCTAAATCCATTTTATATCTATTGTTAATTTCGTTTAATCTCCCGAAATCTTTCCATGTATAGTATATCGGCCTTCCTGTCATTATTTTTTGATAATCATGCGTTACCTGAGATTCAAACAACTGATTCGGCGTCATTCTCATCATATCACCGTAAAGAAGAAAAACATTACCTTTTTGGTCAAAAATACCTCTTTTCAGTGAATCATTTGGAGCATTTGGGTCATTAACATCAGGTCGTAGATATTCAACATAATTATGATATAGAAGTGAAAAAACTTGATTATCCCCGCCTTCTGTAAAGAGAATAGATTTATATTCCAGATTCTTTAGCATATTCTGTCCATAATTGTCATTAGCCCAGGCATGACGAACATTGTTCTCATCATAATTGGCTCTAAAGGGAATATAGGTAAGCATTATAAAGATTGCAGCCGTAATATATTGAAATTTTTTCACATTTTTCCCATCAGCAAATCTTTTTTCATAAAACCGAGATGCAAGTGTAAATACATACTCAATGCCTAAAAGTATCCAGAATATGTTTATCATATATGAGGGAATAAAGAATACTTCTGCAAAAAACATATCCCGTGCTGTAAATTTAAAATTATTAAACTGCATAAAGGCTAAATCATAGTATAATAAAAATGAGATTGTAAAGTAGAACCATTTTTTGTTTATCTTAAATAATCTGTAAAGACCAAAAAATGTGAAAATATATAGCCAAGGTGTAAATTGGTCGAGCCGCCATTTCATCAATATTGTTGCCTGAGTAAGCATAACTTTTAAACTTCTTGCATTCTGAGCAAAGCCACGATACTGCTTACGGCTAACTACCATCAATAATCTATCAAGTGTTTCAGGGTCTCCCCAGTCAAGGGGGGCATTTGCTCGCGAGCGTATTGGCATATAGGCATATATAAAAAGACCTAATGCCAAAAAAATACCAGATATTAATACTACCTTTAAAACCTTAGGATTATTCTCATATATTTTGACAAAGGAATACCCTATTAAAAACAGAATAATTATCTTCGCCATATTGTCAAAGGAATCAGGCAACTGGTAATATACAACCATAATCAATGCCAATATATATGCAACTGTAGCAGAAATAACAACCTTGAGAAATACCTTATCCTTTAAATGTGGATATAGAAAGAAAAAAGTAAAAGGTATAAAATATCCCAGTATAATATGATGGTCACCCATTGCAATTCCAAATATAAAATAGAACAGAAACATTATCTTTACAACTGGATTCCAATGATACATTCTGTTTTTATCTGGTTGAAGCATCTGCGTATTGTTTGTAATTCTATCTTCATAAACAAGTGCCATCAAAAACATCATAGGTAAAAACAGTGAATTTAATGTATATACTTCAGCAATAACTGCCTGTGCCCATAAGTCGTTACTAACTAAAAAATAGAGTGAAGCTGCTATTGCTGGTATTTTTGCAAAAAAGAAATTTTTCGTTCTATTTTCAAAATGATATCTGCCAAGAAATTTAATAAAGAAAAGATACGATAATGCTACTGTTAAAGCCCCTCCAAAGGCTGACAAAAAAGTTAATCTATATACTATCCTACCAATTGGATAAAATAACCACATAAAAAGTTTGCCTACAACACAGTAAAGTGGATATCCAGGGGAATGTGCTCCACCTAAAAAGTATGCTGCACAAGTTAACTCACCACAATCACCGGCTGCAATTCCAGGCGTCATCGTATAAACATATAAAGCCAGACTGATTGCAAACATACCTAAAAATATCAGATAGTCAGTAGTGGAAAATTTATATACCCTATCCGCTGTGATAGGAAAAAATCTTTTTTCCTCTTTTTTGGGTGTTGCACTATCATTATTCACATTTTTTATATACCTTATAACTTCATTCTTCTGAACACCAATCATACGAGAAATCTGTTCAGGAGTCCTTTTGTCAATATTGTTCCGAATAAACGCTTTCTGCTTTTCACTTAGTTTTCCCATTGAATTCTCCTATCTAATATATATTCTCTCTTCATTTGAAAATTTACTCTCATTATAGGGCTCCTTGCTGTCATAAGCAGTTACCCTGAAATAGTAGTACCCTTTACCAGATAATTGAATAATATAACTCAGATTTTTTCCAACATCAAGTTTATTTTCATACTCGTTCGTCCTTCTCCCCCAATATATTATATAACCTTTTAAATCATCCTCATTTGATGATTCCCATTCAATTTTTACAGAACTTTTATCTTCTCTCTTAAGTGTCATTATTCTCGGCGGATTCGGTGGGATGTTTTTGCTATAATCAATCTCTACTCTATTCAGACTTGGGGAACTCCCATCAGGATTTCTATATAACATAACCTCCCATTGAAAATAGCGTAAATTTTTTATATCCCTTTTCACAATACTATTGCTCTCTAATCCTTCTATTATGTTAGTTCTTTCGTTCATACTAAATTCATTGTTACTGTATCTAATATATATCTTCGAAGTTGTATCCGTAATATTGGAAAATTGAAACTCTATTTTATCTATGCTACTGTTAAAATATCCTAAATCAATAATATCTGAAATAATCTTTGCACCTTCCATATACATTGTGTTATCCAATAAAAATTCTCTTATATTATTTCTGCTGATTCTAAAATTATCCATATAGCCAAAGAAATTTTCACATAAGATTAAATCTGAACCATCTTTTTCGAAAAAATGAGGAACTAAAATCTCATCCTTAATATTCCCTGTTTTTGTTGCAAATTTAAAATCAATAATTTTTCCGTTAATAATCTCTTCAATCATTCCTCTCTGCCGATTAAATGTTACTGCTATATGATGCCATTCATATCTTTTAAGTTTATACTTGTTATCCATTACAATGGAATATGTTTTCCCCTCTGTATCGTAAAACATATTTAAAAATTCTATTACTATCATGTTCTCAAAACTCTTTATCATAAACCCGTAAAAGATACCTTCATTATAAATGCCTTTGTAAACTATTTTAGAATCATTCAGCAAAGTAGGGTATATCCAAAAATCTATAGTAAAATTCCCTAAATCTACTGAATTGGCAAGCCAACTCTTTTTATCAACTTTAACTTCTACTTTGTCGCTGGGGTCCAAAAAACCAGCCGTAAGTGTCCCTTGAAATTTTATGTTTTCATTTATACGGTACTTGCTTTTCAAAATTCCGTAATGTTCGCTCATATCTTTAACTTCTGAAGGTTTTTCATTATTAAAATTTAAAAAAAGTTCTGTAAAAGAATCAGGCTCCTCATTGAACTCTTTTATTTTTATAATTCTTCCGTTCTTTTTTGAATATATTTTACTGCCATTATAAATTTTAGTTTTTCCCCATCCCTGATTATTTCCATTTATCAAAGTATCTGCGAGTATATTAACATTAAATAATAATATAATAATAAGATATATCATTTTTTCCCCTCTAATTTGAATATCTTTTTTATTCTTCTTTTATGTCTCTCTTGATTACTGAATGGAGTAGAAAGCCATAATTTAAACAGATTATACGCTTTTTTAGGTTTTATTAGTCTTCCACCGAAAACAGCTACATTTGCATCATTGTGTAGTCTACTCAACCTGGCAGTATCTTTACTATATAGCAATGCAGCGCGTATCCCTTTTATTTTGTTTGCAACAATACTTGCACCTATGCCGCTACCACACATAAAAAGTCCGACACTATTCTTATGCTTTGCAACCGCTTTTGCCCCTTTGGAAATTATATCAGGATAATCTGTTGGTTCTTCTGAAAAAACCCCCATATCTTCTATTTTATAACCCTCTCGTGTAAGTCGATTTTTCATATACTCCTTCAACTTATAACCAGCATGGTCTGATGCCACAAATATTTTCTTATCATTCACCTTCAATATACTCCTTATTAGAGTTGTTGCATAATTCATTATTTTGTAAAAATAAGGCCCGTTGTCATTCCTGCGTATGCAGGAATCGCCTCGATTTTTCACATAATATCGTGAATTATCAGATATGAGACCCCTGCATTCGCAGAGGTCTCATAGTGTCAAATTAATTATGCAACAACTCTATTGTAATAAATATTCGGTAATTCTGTCAAAATCATCACTTGAATAATACTCAATAACTATCTTCCCAGAATTGGTATTTCCATTTATCCTAACCTTTGTTCCAATCTTCTTTTCTATTCTATCCTCAAACTCAAGAATTTCTGGTGGTTTGCTTTTTAATTTTGTCTTGTCTTCTTTTTTATGTCCAATCTTATACCTGCTAATAAGTTGTTCAGCCTCTCGCACAGAAAGTCCTTCTTTAATAATCTTATCTCTCATCTCCAGAACAAGGTTCAGATTCTTAATATTAATCAAAGGCCTAACATGCCCTGGTTGTAGTCTGCCATTCTTCAAATCATCCAAAATTTTATTCGGCAAATTTAAAAGACGCAAACTATTTGCAATAGTGCTTCTCTGTTTTCCAACTCTTTTTGCTAACTGTTCCTGAGAAAGATTAAACTTATCAATCAACATCTTATACGCTTTAGCCTCTTCAACAGGGTCAAGGTTCTCTCGTTGTATATTTTCAATCAGCGTAATTTCTAATTTCTCATCAGCATCAACATCACGTATAATAGCCGGGATTGTTTTCATTCCTGCTAATTTAGCAGCACGCCATCTTCTCTCCCCAGCTATAATCTCATACCCTTTATCCTGTTTGCTCACAATAATAGGTTGTATCACTCCCTTTGATTTAATAGAATCGGCTAATTCTGTTATATTAACAAATTTATCCCGAGGCTGTTCAGGATTAGGAACTATCTTTGAAACCTCAATCTCCTGTATCCCTGAATCTACATCCTTAGTCTCTCCGAGCAGTGCATCCAATCCTTTACCCAAAACTTTTTTACTATTTACCGACATTTTCAATTATCTCCTTTGCAAACTCATTGTAACTTGAAGCCCCAGTTGAATCAGGCATATATAAATTGATTGGGACCCCAAATGAAGGGGCCTCGCTAAGCTTCACATTACGCGGAATAATAGTCTTAAAAACTTTATCCTTAAAATGTGCGGTAACATCAGCAACAACCTGTGACGACAGATTAGTTCTGCTGTCATACATAGTAAAGAGAATACCCTCTATATCAAGTGCAGGGTTCAATCTATTCTTTACCAGTTTCACTGTTTTTAATAACTGAGACAATCCTTCCATTGCATAATACTCACATTGAAGCGGTATCAATATAGAATCAGCAGCAACAAGTCCATTTAAAGTTAAAATTCCTAATGATGGCGGAGCATCAATAATTATAAAATCAAATTCTGTTCTAACTTCATCTACTACTTTTCTTAACAATTGTTCCCGTTTCTCTATATGGTTCATTTCAACCTGAGCGCCCGCCAAATTCATATCAGACGGTACTATATAAAGGTTTTTAATTTTAGTTTCAAGTAAAACATTTTTTATGCTCACAGTTTCAATAAGACAATTGTAAATACTTTTTTTAATAGAAACTTTTTCAATACCAAGCCCGCTTGTGGCATTTGCCTGCGGGTCAATATCAATAAGTAAAACCTTTTTCCCGAACAATGCCAAATAACTGGAAAGGTTTATCGCAGTAGTTGTTTTTCCTACTCCGCCTTTCTGGTTCGCAATTACTATAACTTTTCCCATATTTATATTCCCATCTATAATGTTTCACATGAAACATTAATATAATATATTATTCTATAATGTCCAATAATTTTCACAAATCTGTGATTTCAAAAATCTTGCCCGTGTTTCACGTGAAACATTGCTATTAGTCTGCTCGTTTACCTTCACTATACGATTAAAATTCATTACAACATAATCACAAAAATCCTTTGACTTTTATATTATTTTTGTTAACTTGAATGTCTTGAAGTAATGAACCCTTTTAAACCAAATTTATTTAGCGAGGTTATAAAATGAAAAAAATAGATAAGAAAGATTTAATCAGTGTTAAAGATTTAACAATAGAAGAAATATACAGAATACTCGATTTAACAAAGAAACTTAAAAAAAAGAATAAAAAACTGTTGAAAAATAAGACACTCGGATTAATATTTGAAAAACCGTCAACAAGAACAAGGGTCTCATTTGAAATTGGAATATATCAATTAGGGGGCATAGGTTTATATCTGAATAGAAACGATTTACAGATTGGAAGAGGAGAGTCAGTTAAAGATACTGCTATGACACTTTCACGCTATCTTGATGGGATAATGATAAGAGCATTTTCACATTCAATGGTAGAAGAACTTGCTCAATATGCAACAATTCCTGTTATAAACGGACTTACTGACTTATTGCATCCCTGTCAGGCATTATCAGACTTCTTTACAATTGTTGAATACAAAAAGAGATTGTCAAATCTTAAAATCGGATTTATAGGCGATGGTAACAATGTTGCTAATTCTTTGATAATAACCGCAGCTAAAACAGGCGCCAATATAACTGTTGCTTCTCCTGAAGGATACACTGTTAAAGATGAGATAAAATCTATCGGTAATGATATTGCCAAAAAAAGCGGGAGTAGAATTGAATTTACTTCCGACCCCGCCGAATCTGCCAAAAATGCAGATGTCCTTTATACAGATGTGTGGGTCTCAATGGGACAAGAACAGGAAAAAAGTAAAAGAAATGAAATTTTTCAGAAATATCAAATAAATTCTTCATTACTTAAATATGCAAAAGATGATGTTATAGTTATGCATTGTTTGCCTGCTCATAGAGGAGAAGAAATAACTGATGAGGTTATTGATGGCAACTATTCCGTTGTATTCGATCAGGCTGAAAATAGACTCCATACTCAAAAAGCAATTATGGCACTCCTTATGAAATAAATTTTTATCTATCGGAGATGCTGTTTGAATTTTTTTATCATAAAAATCGAAAAGTATATAGACCTGAAAAAGAAATTTTTTACATCAGAGAAACAGTTAAAACAATTTTCAAATATACTATTTCTTATCTCCGAATCTCAAAAAATTTATGGTGGATTCCAAGTTGTCCGTGTAAAAAAAGAAAATAATATATATCGCCTCTATCACGAAAATAGACTAAAACTTCGCCGAGGAGTCCCCCTTAAATCTATAAAAAATATACTTCATCTTAAACTTTCAAGCCAAAAAGTAACAAAAATAGAGAAAAAAACTTTTGTCAAAATTCTACAAATGCTTAATAAGATAAACTTCCCCCAACTTGCTTCTGATATTCTCTATATCGATATGAATAACAACAACTTGAATATAAGGTATTTAAAAAATTACACTGAAATCCAAATTGTTCGGGAATCAATTAGCGTTGATAAAAAAATCCTTGATAATGATACAGAAAGATTTGTCAATATAATCAAAAATAAGTCCGATATTGCTCTTATTAAAAACATGGGATTCAAACTCTTCAAATTATTTTCAAAATCAAATATATTCTCTAAAAATATCTTATATAATCGCTATATCATTATTACCAGTAATAGCAGTATGGTCACAAAAATACCTTTTGAGTTGATATATGATGGCGCAAATTTTTTCATAGAAAAAATAAGCCTTGGAAGAGGTATATATCTTGATAGTCTGCCTTATGAAGCATTTAACCTCAACCAAAAATCCAATATAACAATTCTTCTCCCTAAATATAAAAATATACATTTCACTGCGAAAAAAATCTCTGCCCTGTTCGCAAATAAAAATTTGAACTATACAATCTATAACAAAAAACTTAAAACACAGGAGTTTGTCCATATATGCGAAAATTCTAAAATACTCTATTTTGGCGGACATTCTATATTTGATAAAACCAGAAAAGATTATGGCTTGAAATTATCTGATAGTGATATTTTCTATCTTCAGGATTTTCAGCTATGCTCATCTCTGCCAGAATTTATAATATTCCACGCCTGCTTCGAAAATAAATTTTTTCAATATATAGAAAAAAAACTGCATCTATTATTTAAAAATGGCACCAAAAATATACTGATGCCTTTTATGGAAATTCCAATCGAATCGGACAGCTTTATCCAATTCTTTATGAAAAAACTTCTCGCAGGACATCCAATAGGCGACGCTTTCGAATACTCTGCCATAAATGGAATAAAAACCAACCAGCATGATTGGAAATTCTTCAGACTATATGGAGACCCTAAATTAAAATATTTCTAAAATTTTTTGGAAAAATTTAAACTTTTTTTTGTATATAATATATGAGAGTAGATGAATTAAAAATTAAAAGATTAATTGCAGATTATTTGAAAAACAATGAGAATGAAAATATCTTATTTGATATTATAAAGGAGTTGAGTGAAATGGTATATAATTACCCCAGAATAGTATTTAGAAAAGATTTGGATACTTGCTCTGATTTCTACATATATTTCATAAGCGACATAAAAAAAATTATATTAAAATATAACTCACAATTGGCAAACTTTAATACTTATCTTAATATCGCATTAAAATCAAGATATATAAACTGGTATAATAAAACAATCTCAAAGCAGCAACTAAATGAGGTCCCATTGGAAAACTTAAATAATGAAAACATCCCATCACTCGAAGATAAAATTACGTATAATATTTATATTAATAAACAATATGATAATATAAATTCAGAACTAAAATCCCTGATTAATAGTATATTAAAAAAACTGCCACAAAAAGAGATGCTTATAGTTAAACTTCTCTTTTACCCAATTGATTCAGAAACTTTAAAAATACTCTCAGCCCATCTGAATACATCCCTGAAAATGACATACAAAAAATATATGGCAACCTATCATAAGCATAACCTGATTGAAAAACAGAATGAATTAAGAGAAAAAATTTATAAGACTGAAAATAGAATCTATGCATTAAAGAATAAAATAGATAAACTCAAAAAGCAAAACAAGAGTTATAAATCAGTCGCTAATTTCAAACAGAGACTGGAATCTATACTATCAAATCAACGGCTTAAACTCTATAAAAATAATTATGTGATGAGCTTTAAAGGAATAGAAGAACTGCTAAAAATATCAAAAAGTGAAATTTATACAAAATATAAAAAATTAAATCAAAAATTGCAACAAGAGTTATCACAATATGCAATATAAAGGCAGGTTTCCAATTATGAATAAAAAATGTAGATATTTTGATGAAAATAGGATGGCAGCATATATTGAGAACCGATTAAATCCCGTAGAAAGAGAAGCATACGAAGAGCATCTATTCCAGTGTGATTACTGCCTAAATATATACTTTAATATGGAACAAGAGATAAAACTAATTAAACAAGCAAGACCGAAAATAATCCCTGAAAACTTACTTGAAAAGGCTATAAATAAAACACTCCCGAATCGCTTTAAAAAAAGAATTGTAAAAAATTTTTCTGAAATTATTATAAAAATGTATGAAAAAGGAATGGAAATATTAAAAACCGTAAACATCACAAATCTAACTCCTGTTCCTATCCAGGCAGTTCGAGGCAATAAATCAACATTATTAAAAAAGATAATTTTAGAAAGTGATGTAAAAGGGATTTTATATAAAATGTTAATAGAATTTTATACTTACAATAGAATAAAAATCAAACTCAATTTTTTACAAATTATGGATTCATTAAAAAATGAAAATATACAATTAGAAAGTCCTGAAGGGGAAATAGTTCACTCATTCAAATCCGAAGCCCTTTTCGATGATTTATCTAAAGGAACTTATAAAATAAAACTTAAAAACATCACACTTTCAAAAATCAATATAAAATAGCGGAGTTACAATATGAATATAAAAAAAATTGAATCAAAGCAGATACACAAAGGTAAATATATCTCATTTTACAGTGATAAAATATTAATAAATAATTCTATAAAAGCGGTTCGGGAATATATGACATATCCGCCTGCTGTTGGGATTATTCCTGTTCTTGATAATGGTAACATTGTTATGGTAGAACAGTATAGATATACAAACGACATCACTTCACTTGAAATTCCAGCAGGCAAGATAGCACCAAACGAAGACCTTAAAATAGCATCTGTCCGTGAATTAGAAGAAGAGACGGGCTTTAAATGTTCTCCTGAAGATTTAAAGCAGATTTATACTTACACGCCTGCAATATCATACTCAACTGAAAAACTCACTCTATTTATTGCAAAAAATTTAAAAAAAGGAAAAGCAAAACCAGATGAAGATGAGTTTATCAATGTAATCACGCTTCCTGTATCTAAAATTATGGAAAAAATAGATAATAACGAAATTATGGATAGTAAAACAGTATTAGCAATGCTTTTATATATCAGATATGAAAAGATTTAAAATTGGCGATATAATTGTTACACTCTTATTACTCGGCTTAGCAATATACTTACTACTAACATTAAATATAAAAAAATCTAACCGTATAAAAATTGAAATTGATTCTCCATATTCAAAAAGATATTACACTTTCAGCAAAAACAGTAGAACATTATTTGTCAAAGGAAAAAGAGGCATATCAAAAATAGTTATAGCAACAAATTATGTAAAAATGTTAGATTCTGCCTGTCCCCATAAACTCTGCGTCAAACAGGGAAAAATATCAAAACCAGGTCAATCTATTATATGCCTTCCTAATCAAGTAATAATAAAACTGGTAGCAGAACCACATAAAGATGCGGGGGTAGATGCAATTTGTCACTAATAGATAAAATAAAAACTCTTACACCAAAACAAAAACTGCCATATTATGCATTTCTAATCGGTTTCGGCATAGCAGCAAATCTTTTGGAAAATATCATACCCAAACCACTCCCGTTTTTAAGAATAGGAATAGCAAAGATTGCACTTCTTATCGTTATCTACTCTTTTGACATAAAGTATGTCTTATTATTTTCAATTCTCCGTGTATCAATATCAACTCTAATTACAGGAACACTTTTTACCCCTATTTTCATCTGGAGTTTATCCGGCTCAATCGGAAGTGCCTTTATTATGTTTGCTATTGCGCACACATATTTCAAAAAATATTTTTCAATATATGGGATAAGTATAATAGGCGCAACCACAAACAATATAATCCAATGGTTTTTTATAACAATATTTTTTAATTTTTATTACTATACAATATTACCATTTGTTTTATTAATAAGTATTGCCAGTGGCGGAATTGTCGGCTACATTACAAATTATATCTCCAAAAGCTATGATAAATATATGAAATAACTACTTTGTTATAACAGCTGTAATATCTTTTTCCTTCCAGTATGCTATATCATTCACCTCAATTTTATTACCTGATTGAACACTCTCGTCAACCTGACAATAGCAATAATCATCATAAACTGTAATCACTTTTAACAGTCCCTTAAATTTATTATTGTCCATCCCAATTACCTGCCCAGTAAATGGATTTTTCCTCTCTTCGTATGCCTCCAGACTCATTCCCATAGTAACACCCTGCTTGAACCCAATATTTACTCTGAAAATTTTATCCAACTTAAAAGCATCTATATACTTATCTATCTCCTTTATGTATATTATCTCATTCTTTTCATAAGAGCAATATTTTAAAAACTTTGACAGTTTCGGAGTATAAATACTACTATCACTTAAAACATTAACTTTCAGCCGTGTCGGAATATGTGCTATATATAAATCCCTACCATTAACAACATATACAATAAATTTATTATCCTGTGATATTGCAAAATCTGTTATCTCATCATACTCCTCTACAACATTAACTGTCTTAAACAAATTTATATCCATCAGTTTAATCTTTTTCAAATCATTATCCTGAAATATATACTTATTCTCGTTTTTGAATGGCAATACTGTTTTAATAAACTCTCGTGTTATAACATCAGATTTCAAATTACTCTTATAGGTAGATATATGAAACTCTTCATCAAAATATATAATAGATTTATCATTATTCATAAAGAATGGTTTACTGCCATCCCCCAAAAATGAATTTTCTCCATTCGCCAATTCCATCAAATAAATTTTAGAACCATCTGAATAAACAATTTTACTGTTATCATAACTAAAATTCATATCAACAATTTCAGTAGTTGCTAAATTGAAACTTTTGGTATTCGTTGGCCCTTTATAAACAATCAATTTATCTTTTTGAGAAGTTGCAATTATTTTGCCGTCATTTGACCATACAGGAATAATTCCTGTATCATAAAATAGTGTGATAGCAGTCGATTTCTTAATATTATATATTTTCCATATCTTTTTTCCTGTGTTTTTCCCAATAACTGAATATAGAAATTCTTCGTCCTCTTCTGTTGACCATATAGCATTGTTTCCATTGACGGTTACACTCTGAAGGCTATTAATAAAAAAGAATGGGACAATCAAAAATAATATAATTTTTTTAACCATACTATCCCCCCATTATATAAAAAACTATTTAATATGCAGTGAGCATAATATTTAGAATATCTTCTTTTGAGATGGGTGAAGGAACATAATTAAGGAAGCTGTATCTTCTTGCCACACTTGATATCAATGGCAAATCTTCTTTATTTACTTTATAATCACTCAACTTTTGCGGCACTTTCAAATCAAATAATAATTTTCTCACACCTTCAATAGCTTTAATTGCAGCCTCAACAACTGTAATATTAGCAACCTCTTCACCAAGTGATTTAGCTATATGCACATATTTGTTTGGAGATACCGTAAGATTAAATTCCATTACATGAGGCAATATTATGGCGTGAGCAATATTCTTATATATATTAGTCTTCCCTGATAAAGCTAAAACAGTTGCTTCACAGCTTCCCAAATGAGAAGTCAAAAGAGAAAGAGAAACCAGAACAGTTGCCATCATAACATTGGAACGTGCAGTTAAATCATCTTTATTCATAAAAAGTGTCTTCAAACTTTTCCCAACAAGTTCAACAGCCCTCACCGCAGATGAATCAGAGATAGGATTCGAAGATGCTGATATATAAGACTCAATAGCATTTGACAGCACAGCAAATCCAGAGCCAACAGTATAATTTAACGGCAACGACAAAGTCGTTTTAGGGTCAACCAATGTATATAATGGGAATAATGATTTATTTCTAAATTCTTTTCTGATATTATCATCACTATCTTGTAAAATAAATTTATCATCAAAAGCCTGAACAACTGCCGGAATAGTTGGAATAATAATAACCGGAACCGCATCATCTGACCCAATTTTACCGTTTAAATATTCAACAACTGACCCTTCATTTTTAGCAAGATACGCAGATGCTTTTGCACTATTTATAACACTACTACTCCCGAGAGCAATAACTAATTTTGCATGTGATTGCCTTAATAACTCAGCCACCTCATCTATAACATCATTCTCAGGGTCCCTTCTTATGTTATCATATAGTATATAATCAACCCCACTTTTCTCTAATAAATTTTCCACCCGCGGCAGCAATCCTATTTTACGCATAACATCACCATTGGTTATAATAAATACTTTATTTGTATACTCAACAGCAATCTCGCCTATCCTGTTAAAAACATCAGCACCAAAAATTATTTTAGTTGGAAACGTATATTCAATTGTTCTAACAATTGGCATAATTAATTCCTGACTAATTATAAATTACTACAAAAAAGGCGATAGTGAAGCTCCCGCCCCACCATCGCCTCTTAATCTATTTTAACATAATACTTGTTATCCCTTTTTTCAATATTGTTTATTCACTACTTCTCTTCATCACCTAAGCTTTCTAATATCTTATCTCCCATTCCAAGAAATTTTTCTGCAATTCTTTCGGCTACAATTTCTAATGCTTTATTGCTTACTAAATTACCTGCTGCCACTTTTGCTTTAGCAGCATTAACTTTATCGCTTCTCACTTCTCCAACCTTGTTTACTATTCCTTTATATTTTTCAAATTCAACTCGCCTTTTCGCTTCATCAGAAATTACTGCCTCATCTTTGCGTTTGACTCCCTTGTTCTGATTTATTCTTTTAGTCTTTTGAGTACCAATAATATTTTTAATTCCTGTAATTCCTTTAATATTCATAATCATTTACCACCTTTCAATTGACTTATCGTCATTTTAAAAATATTTCTTTAATAAATTTTCGGGTTGAATATGATAACATACTCACCTTTAATATTATCGTCTAAATTTTCTAAAACATTATCAATATTATTAATTATACTACTTTCAAAAACTTTTGTCAACTCTTTAAATATATATATTTTTATATTACCCATACGTTCCCTTAACAATAATAAAGTTTTCTTTAATCTGTGTGGTGATTCATAAAGTATAACATTCCATTCCAAATCTTTTATTTTATCTAATAAATTATTCCTTTTTTTATTACTCTTTGGCAAAAACCCAACAAAAAGCGAGGGATTAGATGATATCCCAGATATTGAAAGTGCAGTAACAAAAGCCGAAGGTCCTGGTATAGGTTCAACTCGAATACCATTTGTATTACAGGCGTCAACAAGAGTATTCCCAGGGTCAGAAATACAAGGGGTTCCGCTATCAGTTATCAAAGCAATGCTCTCCCCCTGCAGAAGTTGACCAATAACTTTATCCTTTTTTCTCCATTCATTGCCCGCAAAAAAACTTTCTACTCTTTTACTTATATCATAATGATTTAACAGTTTCAATGCCCGGCGAGTATCTTCTGCCAATATGAAATCAACGCTATTTAATACCTCTATCGCTCGAAATGTTATATCTTTTAGATTACCAATAGGTGTAGATACAATATATAATTTCCCTGAATGCTCCTCTTTCATTAATATTCACTTCGTTTTCCCTGATATACATTATTTCTAATAATATCAGCGTTAACTACATCTATATCTATCTCTGCAAATCTGGACAACTCATTTAAAACATTCTTGCTGTTATCCATTACAAAAAACTTAAAAAACGCTGCAGTTTTAACAATATCTTCTTCATCAAGCACTATATTGTTTAATGGTATTGAATCACCTGTATTATATCTATAAAATCTACCTACAACTATCCCATTCTTATCTTTTATAGTGAGATATTTAGTTGTATCAAAATTTGGTTCCTTATCTCCATATATCTTTAATTCAGAATCCGCATGAATTTTGTCAAAAACTAATCTATACCCATATTTTTTTAAGATTCTATTAATATCACTTGCTCTTATCTTCACATAATTCTCCATCTTTGCAATCAATCTATCATAGCTATTTATATAAATATCGGCAGACAACTATCAAAAATTTACTTTACCTTATATTTTTTTTCTAAATAGAGATATCGTTTAATCTTTCTAGTAGAAGTCTTTGCCAACTCTTCAGGATGAATTTTAAAATCAGCTACCCGTTTATATATAGGAAGCTTTGCACAAATATTTCGTACCTCATTATTAATAAGTTTTCTTATTTTTTCCTCATTATTAAATTTAACCCCCATCCTTCTGCCATACTCATCAATATACTGATAATCAGGAACAATAAGAGCAGTTACAGTCTCACCCCTATCTCTATCTGAAACCCTTTCTCCATAAACCATTGATTCAAGAATAAAAGGAGATGCATTAAGTTTTGCCTCAATCTCTTCAGGGAAAACATTCTTTCCTCCGGATGTTACTATTAAATTCTTTTTTCTGCCAGTTATATGAATAAACCCTTTCTTGTCTATATAAGCATAATCACCAGTATATAACCACCCATCTTTTATAATCTCATTTGTTGCCTTTTTATTTTTATAATAACCTTTCATCACAATGTCACCCTTCACAATTAATTCTCCTATACCATCCTTATCAGGCTCGTCTATTTTAACCTCAATTTCTGGCAGTGGTAAACCAACAGAATAATAATCAACATATTCAAGAGTGCTAACAGATACTACCGGTGAAGTTTCAGTCAAACCATATCCCTGTAAAATAGTCATCCCCAAATCATCAAATGCCTCAGCAACATCAGCCCTCAAAGGTCCGCCTCCACTAATGAAAAATCGTATTGTTGAAAGGCCTGCCTTATCCCGCAAAGTTTTAAAAACCTTCTTCCCAATTTTTTTACCAAATACTACTCTTGTAATCTTTACTACAAACCTCATTAATGAAAACACTAATCTTACAGCAACTGGTTTCTCTTTTATCGCTTTTTCTATTCCTTTATATAACTTCTCAAAAAGTAATGGAACACCGAGCATAATTGTAACTTTAGTCTCTTTTATATTAGCAAGAATATTAGATGATTTTAAACTTTCAGCATATGTAATGGCTGCCCCATTATATAAAGGGACCAAAAAACCTGCTGTACATTCAAAAGAATGATGTATCGGTAAAACTGAAAGAAATGTATCGCTCTCATCAAACAATATCATACGAGATGCTAACTCCACATCAGAAATGATATTATTATGAGTTAACATAACCCCTTTCGCTACACCTGTAGTTCCAGATGTATATAAAATCTCAAGTATATTGTTAGGTTTAGCCCTGGGCATAAATATACTCTTCACTCTATTCCCTTTCTCAATAATATCTTTAAATAAAACAACCCTTTTATCACTCTCAATCTCATCAAAACAGATGATTCTCTTTAAACTTTTAACCTCATTAAAGACTTCCTTAACATTGTCACATAATTTTTTGGATACAAAAATAAATTTAGCACCTGAATGATTTAAAATATACTCAATTTCAGCTACCCCAAGTTGCGCATCTAAAGGAACAACTATTCCGCCGGCTTTTGCAATTGCAAGATAAGCCATCCCCCATTCTGGCCTATTTTCACTATATACTGCAACCCTCTCTTTAGGCAATAGCATCATTTTCCTTAAACCTTTGGCTAACCAACAAATATTATTCCATAATTCGCCATAAGTAATTTTCTCATAAACCCCATTAACTTTTATCTGCATCACAACTTTATGAGTAAACTGCTTAGCACTATTTTCAACCATCTCTAAAACAGTTTTATACCCTTTTCTATCCCTTACAACATATTGTTCAGGAGTTAGCATAACTGCCTCCAGAATTATATTTTCCCCTCCAAAACATACTTTATTATACCTAATTTTAAACTGAATGTCAATTATCTTATATCTTGACTTTGTTTTATTAAATTATTATCTTAAATTATATATATAGAATATTCATAGGAGGACCACTATGAAAAAATATGTAATACTCTCTTTTCTATTACTGTTTTCTATAACATTATACAGCCAAAAAATAAAAATAACTGAAGTCTTTGGAACTGCCGAAGTTCTTGACCTCTCATCCAATCAATATAACTGGTTAAAATGCACAAGCGGAATGATACTAAATCCGAAAAGTAAAATAAGAACTGGGAACAACTCATTCGTTAAAATTTTATTAGAAGGAGATAAGTTAATAATAAAAGAACACTCAGTAGTCAGTTTACAAGATATCTCGATTGAAAGTCAGGGCAAAAGTATTATAAAACTGATAACAGGGAAATTACGCGGAATATTCAAATTTATGCATCAAAGAAATGGAGAATTGCTTATTAATACACCCACAAGTATAGTCGGAATTAGAGGAACTGATTTTGTAGTTGATGCCTCTTTTAATGGTGTAAACAAAATTTATGTGTTTGACGGCAATGTAGAAGTTGCAAATATCAAAATGCCTGATTTAACTGTTACTGTGCCTGCCTATAAAATGACAGAAGTACTCCCTGATTTGCAGCCAAAAATCCCTTTTGATATACCTGAACCAATCTTAAATGAGTATGGAATTACTCCACAAAAAACTGCCCCCATTGCTACAGAACCAACTGTTACACCATCTGCTACAACAAGTCCACAACCAGTCACACAAGTAGAGGAAAACCCAAAAGTTGAAAAACCAATAGAGACACCGGTAAATACAAAAGAAACTGTTAAGAATCCAGAACCAACACCCAAGCCAACACCGAAACCAAAACCACAGCCACAAAAACCAAAATCTCAGAAACCTGCCCCACAAAAAAAGAAAGAGCCATGGTGCCCTGACCCTAAACTTGAATTTCATATGGGATTTGATTTCCAATATTTGAATATTAACAATAAAGGATATGGACTCATAGCACTTATGCCTGAATTTGCTATTTGTAAAATAGGAATAGGACTCTATATGCCAATTGTAATATTATCATATCAGCATTTCTTCTATTCAAAAAAATGGTATAACCACAATGAGTGGGATTTTAAATCTCCTTCTGATTCTCTACACGATTTTATCATAAAATTTATGTATATTTATTATGGTAAAAAAGGGGACCCATTTTACATCAGAATTGGAACTATACCCGATATAACCTTTGGGAATGGCTTTATTATGAATCAATATTCCAATATGCTGGGCTTCCCCACAATAAGACGAATTGGATTTGAACTGGGATATATATATAATAATCTTGTAGGCATAGAAACAATGTGTGCAGATTTAGGGAGACGAGAAATATACGGCGGAAGATTTTTAGTAAAACCTTTCGGACAAGTTCAAATGAAAATGCTCTCAAAATTTGAAATAGGAACTACTCTTGTCTCTGATGTCAATGTTGGTACAAATAACTCAAAAGTTATAAATTGGGGGTTTGATGCCGGTATGCCAATACTTACCACTCCTTTGTTTAATATAAAATATTCTCTTGACTGGGCAACTTATTCAGTATATGCCCCAACTCTCACAGGTATAGACGGATGGAAAGGTTCAGGCAACTTCGGATTTGCTACTGGATTTAGAGGAAATTTGTCAATATTTTTGTTAAGGGCAGAATATAGATACTTGAAAAACGGCTATATCTCTGAATATTTTGACCCATTATATGAGGTAGAGAGAGAAAAGAAATTTGATAAATTACAGGCTATGTATAATACCCCATCTCCTTCAATCGTTAATGGTTATCTTGTTGAACTTGGAACAACTATTTCAGGAGCAGGTAAACTTGGCTTTAGATTTCAGGAATATTATGGTGATTCAATACAAAACAAAGCACGTGTATATCTTACTCTTCAAAAAGGAGTAATACCTTATGGATAT
>DYJV01000004.1:49276-51714 GCA_020722945.1 Candidatus Methylomirabilis sp.
AAACAAAGCACGTGTATATCTTACTCTTCAAAAAGGAGTAATACCTTATGGATATGGAACATTTACTTATGATAAACTGAATGTTGTTGGTTTAACAGGAAAAAGAAGTTTATTCGGCAATCTGTATGATGAGAATACTGTTTTAACCTTTGATGGTGCAATAAAACTTGTCACTTTTGTATATATGAAAATATATTATCAAAGGACCTATGCATACGATTCAAAAGGCAATCTTGTTAGTAACGAGACTTATAGCACAGGTCTTACAATGAGTTTTTAAATGGGAAAAATTGTATTATTACCACCGGAAGTATACAATAGAATAGCTGCTGGAGAAGTTATAGAAAATCCTGCATCTGTAATAAAAGAACTAATTGAAAATTCTCTTGATGCAAACAGCAGCGAAATTATAATAAAAATAAAAGACGCGGGTAAAAAAGAGATTAGTGTAACTGATAATGGGGAAGGGATGACAGAAGAGGATGCTTTACTTGCCATAAAAAAACATTCAACAAGCAAAATTAAAAAAGTAGAAGATCTTGAAAATATAGAAACTTACGGGTTCAGAGGTGAAGCATTATCATCAATAGTCTCCGTATCAAGAACCGAAATTATAACCAGACAGAAAAGTATGGATTCAGCTGTGAGACTCGTTATTGAAAATTCAGGAAAAAAAGTTAACAAATTCTATATCCAATCTAAAGTTGGAACCACTATAAAAGTGCTAAGCCTATTCTACAATACTCCTGCACGATTGAAATTTCTTAAAAGCAATAATACTGAACTTAAGTATATAAAACAGACTTTAACAAGCATAGCATTAACCAATCCACAGATTAAATTTGAAGTTTACAACGATGAGAATCGGGATATTATGTTCTACCAGCAAGAGAATATACTAAACAGAATCTGTGAAATATTCGGTGAAGAGTTAAGAGAAGATTTAATCTATATTGAATCAGGTGATAATTACTTTAAAGTTCAAGGGTACATTTCCAAGCCTGCTGTTAATAGACCAACAAGAAATTTTCAGTACCTTTTTTTAAATAATAGACCAATCACAGCAAAATATTTTAATTTCTGGATAAGTGAGGCATATAAAGATTTAATAATAAAAGGCAGATTCCCCATTGCATTTATATATCTTACAGCAGCGCCTGATTTTGTTGATATTAATGTTCATCCATCTAAAAAAGAGGTCCGTTTTCTTAACGAATACTTTGTTGGTAATAAAATTATAAAAACTATAAAATCCAATCTGACACCAGAAATTGGTATTCCAACACTTAAAAATTTAAATGAAAAAAGGATAGAGGAGGGAATTGCTGATTCTATCAAAAATTCTATATCTAAATTTTTAGAATCAGAAAATGAAACAGAATTGACAAATCATAAAACTGCATCACTCAATTATGAACAAACAGTATCAGCAAATAAAACACTTAACTTCTTTACACTGTTCAACACATATATATTTATCCAGAAAGATGATGAGGTGCTCATTATAGACCAGCATGCCGCCCATGAAAGAGTCATTTATGAACGGTTAAAAAAAGAGATAGAAAAAGAAGAAAATCTAACTCAGAATCTTCTGCTCCCAATAAATCTGAATTTATCGCCTGTAGAATTAGAAGTTCTCAAAAAACATCAGGATATATTAAGAAAATTGGGATTTGTATTTGAAGATTTCGGCGGTAACAGTGTCGCAATTTATGGAGTCCCCTCTTATATACGGCATAAGGATGATAAAAACCTGTTCAAGGATATAATCGCAGATTTAATGGCAAATAAAAAAATTGACAAATTAAATCTGAAAGAAGAAGTTCTTAAAACAATCTCCTGCAAATCCGCTATAAAAGCAGGAGATTATCTCTCGTATGAAGAAAAAGAGATACTTATTAAAGATTTGCTTGAAAAAGAAGAAAGATATACCTGTCCACATGGAAGACCTGCAGTTGTTAAATTATCAAAAAAAGAGATAGAAAAATGGTTCGCAAGAAAATAAAGTGTGGATAATATCTAAGTGGACGAGTGGGGACGGAGGGATACTTTATTCAAATTATTGATAATACAAAAAAATTATTGACATTTGATTATAAGTTGGTATGTTATTAAACAGTTATGAAAATTAAATTATTAGTTATAACAATTATTGTTCTGATAATGACTGGAGAAGTGAGAGCAGATATAAAAAGAGACATAGAAGAGATAAAAAGTAAGATTAATAAAATAGAAGAGAAAATGGTAACAAGGGATGAGTTCAAAATTTATATGGAGTCAGTAGATAAAAGATTTAATATGATACTCTGGGTGATGGGGATGGGATTTTCTGCATTAGGATTTTTTACTCTATTTACTTTTGGGCTTTTGCGGAAAGAGATGAATAAAAGGTTTGAGGCAGTAGATAAAAGGTTTGAGGCAGTAGATAAAAGGTTTGA
>DYJV01000004.1:51814-55654 GCA_020722945.1 Candidatus Methylomirabilis sp.
ATAAAAGGTTTGAGGCAGTAGATAAAAGGTTTGAGGCAGTAGATAAAAGGTTTGAGGCAGTAGATAAAAGGTTTGAATCAATGCAGGAACAGATGGATAAAAGATTTGAAGAAGTAACAAGTATACTTTTACTTTTAGTTAAAGCGCATGAAAAAGAAATAGGTGATGAAGTAATAAATGTTACACTTGGCAAGAAGCCAATGGAGAATATTGCTGCAGAGATAGAGCAGGATTTTGCTGAAAGGGTTAAAGAGCGAAGAAAAGAAGAGTTGAAAGAATTTTTAAAAGATAAAGAGATATTAGCAATGCTTAAAAAAGAGATGGAAAGATTAGACAGTGTAGCATAACATCATCAATCTATACCGTTAATAATTCTATTCTCAATAATTTCACACAGAATATGAATAATTAATGTGTGAACTTCCTGAATTCGTGGAGTATTATTCGAAGGCACTATTATATTGCTATCCGCAATCTCTTTCATCGCTCCTCCGCCATTGCCCGTAAGTGCAATACTTTTCATACCAATCTTTTTTGCTGCTTTAATGGCTTCTATAGTATTTTTGGAATTTCCACTGGTACTTATTGCAAAAAGAGTATCCTCCTTTTTCCCAATTGCCTCTATTTGTCGTGAGAAAACAGTATTAAATGAATAATCATTACTCCATGCTGTTATTATTGAAGTATCTACTGTTAAAGAGATAGCAGGAATAGCCATCCTCTCCTTTTTAAATCTGCCTACAAGTTCAGCGGCAAAATGTTGAGAATCAGCAGCAGAACCACCATTACCGCATATAATCAACTTGCCGTTATTTTTGACAGAATCAATAATCAATTTAGCACTCTGATTTATTACATCTGATAAAACAGTTTCACTTTTTTTCAAAACAGACATAAGTTCATCAATACTATTTTTAAATATATTTATACTATTCATTTTTATCTACCTCATACTTCTATTTATTAAGGCAAATGAGAGCCTGAACCAAGTTCAGTATGACAAGGATATAGAAATAGGTTCAGAAGGACATCTCACCTCTAAACACTAAACTCTAAACCATAATATTTATCAAATTCTTCTATTTGCACTGCACACTTATTACTTACCACTATCTATATTACCTTGCCAACAGCATATTCAATATTAGCATCATTTATATTCAACTTACTTATACTATTCGACCAATCAACAATTGCTATATTTATATTATCTATAAAATTGTTATTGGGCCTTTTGGCACTGAAAGCCAAAGACTGAGAATTGCCTTCCTTAATAATTTTAAAAAACCAGAACTTATTGTTATATTCGCCAATTAAAACAATCTTTTTTTCTTTACTATTCTTCTTAAACTTTATTTCAACATCTAAATTTATATAAATATATTCTGAAATTATAATCATATCTTTTTCCACAAGATTATACCATACTAATGTATATATCTTTTTCCCGCTATCAGAAATATCCTCAATAGTTTTATCATTTTTTTTATTTATAACTTTAATTTGCATTCTTTTCTAAACAATATATATTTTCTTATAAATAAATCAATCAATTATTTTACCTTTTATACAACTTCAATATATAGGCAGTTATATTAAAAACTCATTCCTAATATTACAATGAAAAACTTGCGAATCTGTTTGTCATTATTAAAATACCTATAAAGATTAAAAGCAATCCCGATATAATTTCAATGGCTCTCATCATCTTCTTAAACTTTGTTATAAACTTCAAAAACCATTCAACAAAAATTGCTGAAATCAAAAAAGGGATACCCAGTCCAGCGGAGTATATCAATAAAAGAACCGTCCCTTTAAAAATGGTCGTCTCCTGCGCAGCGAGTGCAAGTATCGCAGCAAGTATAGGACCTATGCAGGGAGTCCAGGCAAATCCAAATGCAAGACCAATAGCAAAAGAGCCAATCAAACCCCACTTTTTTTTGTTTATTTGCATACCTTTTTGATAATACAAAAATTTTATTTTTATTATACCAGCAGTATGAAACCCGAATATTATAATTATTGCTCCAAATATATAATTAAATATCTTTTGGTTTACTATGGTAACAAAGCCCTGCAATACTATCTGTAATAGAATAAATACTCCTGTAAATCCCAAAATAAAAAAAACTGAATTTAAAAGAGTCTTTCTTGTAACACTTTTCTTATCTTCACTCTCTATTAAATCTTTTGTGGTAAGCCCTGTAATTAATGAAATGTAACCGGGTATGATTGGCAAAACACACGGTGATAAAAAAGATAAAATACCTGCTGTAAAAGCCGCTATTATTGAAATCTCATTTGACATATATTATACACACCTTTCTTTAAAATATTCTAATAAATTTACAATTATTTTTTATACTTGTCAAGTTTTACCAATAACTTCTCTCCACACTCTTGGTCTAAAATCTCTCTATTATTTTCTATTATATTTTTCATAAATTAAATCAGAATATCTGGACGTATATTCCTTATATGCTCTTGCTCATTATAGATAGGAATCACAATTAAAATCTCTTTTTTTCTTGTCATATCACAAAAATAGTATATTTTTAGATATATGAAAATTCATTTACTCAATAAATCTTATATAAATGAGATACTTAAAATTGAAACAGAGACCTTTTCTAATACATCCTGGTCAAAACAAACTTTTCTAAATGAATTTTCATCTCCCATATCATATATATATGGAATCATTGATGACAATCAATTAATAGGATATATGATAATACATATAATCAAACCTGAGGCTCATATTTTAAATTTTGCAATCGCAAAAAAATTCCAGAATAAAGGTTACGGTTCGAAACTCTTAAATTATGTTATCAATAATATAAAAAAATATGATGTAAAGTCAATATTTCTTGAAGTAAGTATCGCTAATAAAAGGGCTCAACACCTATACAAAAAATTTGGATTCAAAAAAATTTATGTTAGAAAAAATTATTATAAAAATAATAATGAAGATGCACTTGTTATGGCTCTTTATATCTAATATCTAAATCCAACTCCCAACATAAAGCCTGAGACCTGAAATTTAACATATCTCTTAAATGCAGAATGATAAAATATGGGCTCTTTCGAAAATTTATATGCTATCTCCAAATATATAGGTTCAATAGAATCAGAAATATATAATATTATACCACCAAATATTTTGATGGCAGGTAGTAATTTTATAAAGGTCTCTCTATAATTCTGTTCAAATGTAGAAATATTTTTATCTGCAATCTCATTGTAAGTAAACCAGCCAATTCCACCACCAACACCCACGCCAGCATATAATTCCAAAAAACTGAGTTTCAAAGGATAATCAACCAGATTAAAATAGCCTGTAAATTTATGTGAAACAAAATTGGCATAATTATCAGCTCCTTCCTTAGCTAAATCAGAATCTGAAGGTATCTTGTCTGCTTCCCCTTCTGAATTACCACTGCCACTAAAATTTAGCTCTATACCCCAACCATACCGTAATTTAAACTTTTTAACAAATTCCCAATCAAAATTCAATACAATATAAAAACTATCATTCCAACTATTATACGGTATATGAAAATACTTTTTATCGTCTTCATAACCCGCACTATAATGATTGTCAAATTTCGAAGAAGTAAACATATAAAAAAAGCCAAGATTGTCCATCTTAGAACTTTTAATCTCCTTGACATCATTTGAAAGAGTAGAAATATTGGTTTCAACTGCCTGTATTGAAGAATTTATACTTATAAATAAAATTGTTACTATAAAAATTATTTTAATTTCATATCTCATTGTGATGTTCATTTCTTTACATAGTTTATCACATCAAAATCATCAACTATCCATTTTTTCCCC
>DYJV01000004.1:55754-57707 GCA_020722945.1 Candidatus Methylomirabilis sp.
TCATTTCTTTACATAGTTTATCACATCAAAATCATCAACTATCCATTTTTTCCCCTGTCTCTTTAAATAAAATTGATAAATATAAGTAGGAAATATAGCAGGTTTCTTATAGGTAATCTGACACTTAACCGTTGCCTCATCTTTCTCAAATGACTGGTAAACATCAAGAATTTTATATCCTGCAATTGAAGGAATCTTTCTATCTTTTCTATTCATATCCCATTTTTTAAATTTTTCAATTATATCTTCTTTCATATTTAAAGAAGCATCATTATAAAGATTTTTAAACTCATCATACTTTTGAATAATCTTGTCTAAATTTTGATATCTATAATAATTTACAAAATCCCCACGAATTTTTGAGTCAAGCATAAATTGGATTGTGCCTTCCGGTGTATAAACTTTCTCCTCTTCCCTCTTATTTATCTGTTCTATTATCTCCTGTTCTTTTCTCATCTGTTCAGAGGGTTTCAAATCTAAATATATTGGATTAGATACAAATTTTATATCTTCCCCACCTTTCATCGGATATGGCTTAAATTCAACTATAATTTTATATCTTCCATCTTCTTTAAATTTGAACTCTTTATTAATATCCACTTCTACCTTATAAATCTCATCAGGATATAATTGAAATGAACGGGGATGAAAAAGTTCTGGTGATGAGGATTTTAATTCTTCAATATAAGTATCATCACGCTGGACAGGAGAAGCATCTTTTAAATTCAAAATCTTTATATCAAAATTATCAAGTTTAAATGCTTCCAAATATAATAAAATACTCTCATTTCCTTTATTCTGAACCTCAATATTTAAAGGAATCTCTTCATCCATAGCATAGTATGGCTTATCAAATGAGATATAAACCTTAACAGGAAGTTCCTTAATAAATATAGGCTCAGCAATAAGAGAACTTGTGATAAGTATTAATAAAAAAAATAACAAGTATATCTTCTTAAATTTCATACAGTATTTATCGGCAAAGATACACAAAAACCTAATAATTATCAATAATATTTTAGATACTCGAAAAAACCTAAAATATTACCTTAATCCTTATCTATTTCCATACCAATCAATAATTCTAATAATAGGTTTACTGTTTTTTATCTCACATACTATCTCTTTAGTAATAACTCTATTTTTACTATCTAATATGACAGATTTACCATTAATATCCAATCTGATTTTTCCACCCTTGCCCATCACTATTTGTATAGATTCAAATGCGTTTAACCCAATTTTTTCCCCCCGTCTATACCTTGTTTCCTTTTTAATTTTGTAATCTATAATATACTTTAAATAACTCTTTTTTAAAAAAGTTATACCAAGATGAATCTGATATGGACCAATAAAAAAATATTCATTAACAATAGCACATTTCTTTTTATTAAAATTACTTATATGACATAACTGTTTATTATTAGTCACTGGATTAACAACGTGAATGTAGCGATGAAGGGTTTCAGCATCTTTGTATGACATTCCTACCAGAGAGAATAGCCTTTTTAATTCAAATAGTGTAGCAGTGTTTATATTTTTTTCTTTTTTTAGTAGCCTTTTAATGAACTCATTATCATTACTTTTTACTGGACTGTTTATAGTAAAAAATATGATTGATGCAAGAAGTATAAAACTATATTTTCTGTTACTGGACATTCTTAATGAAACATAGACTGAAGGTCAAAATTATATCCCAATCTAACTTCTATCCCTTTCATAGATGTCAATGTCGCTTCCTCATAAGTAGATAATAGAACAGTATTAGAATAATAGCGCCATAATGCATCATAACTATAGTTCACTATTGTATATAGACCTATTCTCTTTAACTGCAACCCTATCCCAAATTCACCCCCATATGGAACACCATAAGATTTTTCATTAGATGTAAGGTTACCAGAATAGCTCAAATATCCAATATAAAATCCAAAGTCAATAAGAAATTCTATT
>DYJV01000004.1:57807-64023 GCA_020722945.1 Candidatus Methylomirabilis sp.
AAAATTACTCTATTAAAGCATAAAGTCAAGACAAAATTTTAAATCACAACAGTTATAACATCATCCACATTATCAACAAAATGAAATTTAAGTTTTTCCTTCATATTAACCGAAATATCATCCAAATCTTTTTTATTATGCTTTGGTAAAATAATATTCTTAATTCCCGCTTCTTTAGCAGCAAGGACTTTCTCTTTTATTCCTCCAACAGGCAAAACTTTTCCTCTAAGCGTAATCTCGCCTGTCATTGCTATATCTCCCTTAACTTTTCTATTGCTTAAAAGTGAATATAAAGCAACAAAAAGGGTAACACCCGCTGAAGGTCCATCTTTAGGTGTTGCCCCTTCCGGAACATGTATATGAAAATTACTCTCTTCAAAAACTTTTTCTTCAATTCCATATCTTTTACAATTAGCATGTAGGTAACTTAATGCAATATTAGCAGACTCTTTCATAATATCACCGAGTTGTCCTGTCAATTTAAGATCCCCTTTCCCTTTCATCCTGGTTGCCTCAATAAAAAGTATGGTTCCACCAACAGGAGTCCAGGCAAGCCCTGTTGCAATACCAGGAGTGATAATTCTCTCTTTTATTTCAGAAAAAAACTTTTTGTGTCCAAGGAAATCCGATAAATTAGATAAAGTAATACTTGCAGGATACTTTTTTCTGTCAACAACTTTTCTTGCTATTTTTCTACAAATATTCCCAATCTCTCGTTCAAGATTTCTCACTCCAGCTTCACGCGTATAATCACGAATTAACGCTCTAACACCGCTAACAGTAAAAAGTATCTTTTTATCTTTTATTCCATTTTCTTCTAACTGACGCGGTATTAAATATTTTTCTGCTATTTTAATCTTATCTTCAAGAGTATATCCAGGTATCCTCAATATCTCCATTCTATCAAGCAAAGCAGATGGAATTGTATCAAGAATATTTGCCGTTGTTATAAAAAATACTTTTGAAAGGTCAAATGGTACATCCAGGTAATGGTCCATAAAATCATTATTCTGCCGCGGGTCTAAAACTTCCAGAAGCGCAGCAGCTGGGTCCCCTCTAAAATCTGCACCAATCTTATCAATCTCATCCAGCATAAACAGAGGATTATTTGATGCAGCATTTTTCATGCCCTGGATAATCCTGCCGGGTAATGCCCCAACATAAGTCCTTCTATGTCCTCTAATTTCAGACTCATCCCTTATACCGCCAAGTGAAACTCTAACAAACTTTCGTCCCATTGCTCTGGCAATAGATTGTCCCAGGGATGTTTTACCAACTCCAGGAGGGCCCACAAAACATAATATAGGTCCTTTTAAATCACTCTTCAGTTTCCTTACAGCAAGATATTCTATGATTCTCTCTTTTATCTTATCTAAATCATAATGGTCCTCATCAAGTATCTTTTCAACTTTGTTTATATCTATATTATCTTCTGTTGAAATGGACCATGGTAAATCTATCAACCATTCAACATAAGTTCTCGACACAGTATACTCTGCAAAACCAGGCTGCATCTTAGCCATTCTGTCAATCTCTTTTAATGCAATCTTTTCAACCTTCTCCGGCATCTTTGCCTCTTTAACTTTCTTTTTCAACTCATTTATTTCAGCTGTAACCTCATCTGGCTCACCTAACTCCTTCTTTATTGCTTCTAACTCCTGTTTCAGCAAATACTCCTTCTGCCTTTTATCTATATCCGACTTTACTTTTGTCTGAATTTTTGAACCAATCTCTAAAACTTCTAATTCGCGGTTCAAAAAGAATAAAAGACGTTCCAACCGTTTCTTTATATTAATTATACCAAGCATCTCCTGTTTCTCAGAAGTAGACATATTTATATTTGACGCTATAAGGTCAGCAAGCTTTCCCGGATCATCTATATTTATAACCATAATCTGCAATTCTTCACCAAACTGAGGAATATGTTCAGCTATCTTTTGAAATATTGCTATCACATTTCTCTTTAAAGCATCCAGTTCAAGGCTTGGGGTAATAATATCATTCAAAATTTTAATTTTCGCCTTGATATACGGTTCATTACTTATATAATTCTCTATCTCACTCCTTGCCAGCCCCTGAATAAGAATCCGCAAATTATTATTCGGAAGCCTTATCATACGTAAAATTTTACAGACAGTCCCCATATTATACAATTTGTCATAAGTTATCTCCTGCTCATCCTGTTCGTATTCTTCCTTTATTGATACTGTGCATATCATCTTATCTGAAATAACTGCTTCATCAACAAGTCTTACAGACTTTCTGCTAACAATCATCAAAGGACTTATTTGAAACGGGAATATGGTTGCCTTTCTTAATGGTAGAACTCTTATTATCTCCGGTATCTTGTTCTTAGTTGACTCATTAATAGGTTCTAATTCTTGTTCCAACGAATCTTTGCTTATACCAATATCATTAAATAGTATATCACTCATAAACTATTCCTCATCTATCTTGATTTTTATACTTTTATTACTCTGTATTTTTTTTATATATGGCACAAAAATAAAAAGCATCCCATTTTTATAAGTAGCCCTTATATTATCAGAATCAATTGTATAATCCAAATTCTCTTCAATAAATATTTTTCTCTCAAATTCCCCATAATTTATTTCGATTTGACGGCACTGCACTCTATCAGGAACAGAATAATCATGACGCTCTCCTTTTATTATTAAACTGTTTTTATCATAAGTTATATCTATATCCTTCTGTCGAGCACCTGCAAGCTCCATCTTAATAATCAATCCGTTAGAAGTTTCGTATATATCAATATTAGGTTGCCATTTTGCTTCATTTACCATTAACAGTGGGTTCTCATGAAAGAAAAAATCAGTAAACAATTTTTTTACTTTAGAATCTAAATTTGTAAATTCAGATACCATATTTTTTATATGTTTCATGTTACCCTACCTCCACTGGAAACAATTTAATTGCTCCAAAATATTCATAATCCCTTTATATCTGCTTATTATACCTATTCTACTGTAACGCTCTTTGCTAAATTTCGAGGCTGGTCAACATCACATCCTCGCTTTAAGGCTATATAATAAGATAACAACTGCAATGGAACAACATTCAGAATTGGTGATAATATATCAATAGTATTCGGAACATATATAACTTTATCTGAAAATTTCTGTATCTGCTTATCTCCCTCTGTTGCAATTACGATAATATTTCCATCTCTTGATTTAACCTCTTGAATGTTACTCACCATTTTGTTATAAATTTCTCCCTGCGTTGCTATACAAACTACAGGAACGTTCTCATCTATAAGTGCAATTGGACCATGCTTAAATTCACCTGCCTGATATCCTGTTGAATGTATATACGAAATCTCCTTTAATTTTAATGCCCCTTCAAAGGCGGTTGGATAATTATAACTCCTACCGAGAAAAATAAAATTGTTCCTATTATAATATTGTTCAGCCAGTCTCTCTATCTCATCCTTTTTATCAACTATCTCCTTTATCTTTTCAGGTATCTTTTTTAATTCGTTAATATACATATTAATATCTTCCGGCTGCAAAGCCCATTTAATTTTACCCATATATAATGAGAACAAAAACAATGAAACAACCTGAGCAATGTAGGCTTTAGTTGAAGCAACTCCTATTTCTGGACCTGCCATAATATCTATCACTGCATCCGATTCTCTGGCAATAGTTGACGCCATATTGTTACAAATCCCTAATACCTTAATAAATTTACTTTTAGCCTCTCTTAATCCGGCAATTGTATCAGCAGTCTCACCTGATTGTGAAATCGCTACTACAAGAGTATCACCTTCAATTACAGGGTTTCTATATCTGAATTCGGATGAAATATCCACTTCAGTATGTATTCTGGCGAACCCTTCTATAAAAAATTTTCCCAACAAGCCAGCATGCCAGGACGTTCCTGCAGCCTGAATTATTATTCTTCCTATTTTTACAAGATAATTGTTATCAAAATTTAATTTATTGAATAAAATCTCTTCCCCTGATATTCTTTCCCTTATTATACTGGCAACAATGTCCGGCTGCTCCATTATCTCCTTAAGCATATAATGTTCATATTCACTCTTATCTACCAATTTATCTGTTATCGATATATTTTTCTCCTCTTTTTTTATCTCCTTTCCCGAAAAATCATAAAATTGGATATCATCTCGTGTTATAACAGCTATCTCTTTGTCATCAAGGTAATATATCCGTTTAGTCAAATTCACAAGTGCCGGAATATCAGATGCAATAAAATTTTCTCCATCACCTTTTCCAACTATTAATGGACTTCCCTTTCTAACTGCAACCATACTACTAGGGTGATATTCTGAAATAATTGCTAATGCAAAACTACCGTCAAGTTGCGATACTGTTTTTACTACTGATTCCAAAAAATTACCATTATAATTCTCTTCTATCAAATGAACAATAACTTCAGTATCAGTTTCCGATTTAAATATATGACTATTCTGTATTAGTCTCTCTTTTAAGAGAGCATAATTTTCAATAATGCCATTATGAACAATTGCAAATTTATTTTTGCAGTCATTGTGGGGATGAGCATTTACAGTTGACGGGCCTCCATGAGTTGCCCATCTTGTATGCCCAATACCAATAGTTCCATTAACAGGATTCTCTTTTAAAATTTCATCCAAAACTCTCAATTTACCTGCAGATTTTCTTATAATAATATCTCCATCATCTATTATAGCAACTCCCGCACTGTCATAACCACGATATTTCAGTCGTTCAAGTCCAACAAGAAGAACCGATTCAGCAGGTTTATCACCAATGTATCCCACTATGCCGCACATTATAACAACATCCTTATTTTATTTAAAATATCTTTCCAATCTTCTCATCATTCTATCTAATAAATTCTTACTCTTTGCTTCAATTATAAGTCTAACAATAGGTTCTGTATTCGATTTTCTGATATGGAACCAATAATCATCAAAATCAAACCTCATTCCATCTTCTTTATTTATTTTACCATCTCCAAAATCTTTTTCAAGCAGTTTGAATATTTTGTCAGGTGATAGACCCTCTATATTGAATTTTGTTTTCATCATAGAATATTTCGGAAATCTACCCAAAATATCAGATAACTTTTCCTTGCTGTATGCCAGTAAATCGAGTATAATACCAATTCCCGCAAGACTGTCTCTACCAAAATTTACTTCCGGATAAATAACACCACCATTACCTTCACCACCAATTACACTCCTGGTTTTAATCAATTTTTCAGCAACATTAATTTCACCAACAGGCGTGCGATATACTTTTGCGTTAAACCCTTTTGCAATATCCTCAACCGTCCTGCTGGTAGAAAGATTAATCACAATACTTTTGTTGTATCTTTTTTTCAATTCTGCACTCTTATCATAGATAGAAAGAATAAAGTGCACTGCCAAAGCAACAGTATACTCCTCACTTAAAAAGTTACCATTATTGTCAAGAACAGCCAGTCTGTCAGCATCACTATCCTGAACAAATCCAGCATCATATTTTTTACTACTCATAAAATTTACAATATCTTTTAGATTTTTCTTATTTGGCTCGGGGTTATGCGGAAAATATCCGTCAGGTTTAGTATATAGCCCATTTACCTTACAATTTAAATCTTCTAAAAGTCTGGGAGTTATATATGAACCAGATGCATTACAACTGTCAAGAGCAATTTTAAATTTCGCTTCTTTTATCTTATTAATATTCTGAATAGATTTTAAAACCTCTCTAATATGCAATTCAGTCAACTCCGGTTGATGAGTAAGTTTTTTATATTTATTCCACTTAACAATCGCAAATTTCTCTGACTTAAGAATTTCCATAAGTTTAACATTATCTTTTTTGTTTAAAAGGGTCCCTCCTTTTTTATAAAATTTCAATGCATTCCATTGAATTGGATTGTGGCTTGCTGAAATAACTATTCCGCCTTCGAGATTAAGTTTTCTAACTAAAAACTGAACAGTAGGGGTCGGTGCTATACCAATATCTATTACTTCACAACCTGTAGCAAGAAGTCCTGATATAGCAGCACTTTTAACCATATCCCCTGTTATACGAGTATCACCACCAATTACTACTCTCTTGCCACCTTTTATATAAGTGCCAAAAGCCATTGCAAACTTTGAAACAACTTCCGGAGTGATTGTTTCACCAACAATTCCTCTAATACCTGATATACTTGCTATCAAAGTTGACATATATTCCTCCTTTTAAAACTAAA
>DYJV01000053.1 GCA_020722945.1 Candidatus Methylomirabilis sp.
GGATCTGATATCTTTGATGAGTTAAGATTTACTTTTTGCCAATCAGGGGTCTTTTTTTTATTTTTTCTCTTTCATTCCTCTATTTTTATGTGAATTCTTTAAAAAGCTATATAATCCAAGAAAAAAATAAAACCTCTCTGCTTTTATTTTTTATTCTATCAACTAACAACTATTTTACCCTTTTCCCCTTCAGCCTAATCTTCTACGAATCAGACAAGAATTAGATTACATTTGGGTAGGTTTACTTTTCTGATAAATTTCTTGTTTTGGATAATAAATTTATGTTATAAACATATTGTGACTACAAAATTTGATATTTTTAAAAATCTATTCACGAATCAATACGGCTTTGATACATGCAAAGAAGATATTGCAAAATTACTTAGACAAACAAAATCTATCCATATAAAAAAGGGTAGCAAACTCGATCTTGACACTTTAAGTAAAAATTACCCCATTGCATACATAGTAGAGGGTCAATTTACCATCACATTTAAAAACAACAAAATAATCTCAATAAGATCAAAAGAGCCTTTTCTTATAGGAGAAACAAGTTATATTAGGTTAATAACAGGTGAATCTCTAATTACCAGATTCGGGGATATCCTTGCAGAAACTGATTTGGAAATATTCCTTATAGATCTAAATACTGTTTTGAACAACAATATCTCTAAGGATATGCAGGATATAATGGTTGATAATATCACTATCTCTATAATTAAAAAAATAATAGTTATGAACTCTATCTTAGAAAAATATTCAGAGTTAAATCAACAGCTAATACTTTTATTTACTGAAGAGAGTTCTGATACTTCTACTAACTTTATAAACAAATTTAAAAAGATAGCTTCAAGAAAAATTGACAAAGAGACTCCCCATATTTCAAAAAATATAGAAAATTCAAATTATTTCAATACAACTAATCTATCAGATTTTTTATCAAATAAGAAAGAGGATATATTAAAAAAATTTTTTTTACCTAAGGATATATATTTTACCTAAAATAGAGTCATTATCAAAATTGAATGACAACCTTATATTTTTGATAGCAAAATATGGTCAATGGTTGAAAATTAGACAAGGTGAAACTATAATATATGAAAGAGCTCTTTCAGACGGATTTTTCTATATAGTAGTTAATGGAAAAGTAAATATCTTTAAAAACGATCTAAAAATAAACCAACTATCAGGGACTTTTTTAATTGGTGAAATATCTCTTATTAAGCAGATAAAGGGTGAAAATATAAGACGGACAGCTACTGTTGTAGCTGATCAGGATACAATATTAATAAAAGTCAATATGGATTATATCACAAAATTTAATAAGGAGCTAAGTTTATCATTTCATAAGAGTATTATTATCCAAATGAAAGAGCGTCTTATAAATACAAATGAAGAGACAATAAAAAACAAATTTACCTTACAAAAATTGCTTGAAGATCTGAATATAAACCAAAAATATCCAGAATCATTTATACAAACATTAAAAGATATCATCAGAAACAGTGAAAATATAGATATATAGATCGGAGTATTTTATGACTGAACAAAATAAAAAGAGTGGCAATATTCCCCCTTGTCTTACTGGGGAGGTAAATTTCTGTAGAGGGTGCCCAGGATGGGAATATATGATAAATGCACAGAGAGAGGAAAACTCTTTATGGAGTAAATTCCCTGTTTACTGCACAGTGACTGGGTTGACTATCTATCCTGAAAATATCAAAAACAAAGAGGAGGTTTAACCCTCCTCTTTGTTATATTAAACTTCCATTTCAAGCCATGAGTGTGAATATAAAACTTTACCTGTCAATACAAGGAAAGATTTGTAGTATTCAAGCTCAATACCTTTTAACTCCTTAGGATTAATCTTTGGCTTACTTTTGTAATCTGTATTCCCATCAATGTATGCATGAACATATGGGAATGTCTCTTCATCAAGCTCATGAGCCATAAATCTTCCAGCAAGATCCACAAGGTTACTTCTTTGACCTTTGCAAAGAGCCATCATATCTTTGTCATAAGCATCAACTATAGATGAATGGATTCCCAATACCATATGCATCGCTTGGTAAGGACCATTTAATTTAGGTCTCAACTCTGTAGAAACACCATTTGAAACATTTGATAAACCACATGTTGAAAGAGCTCCAGGAGCAAACTCAGGGATCATTGGCAGAAATTCAAGGAATGATATTACCTGACCAAGACTTACGCTTACAGGAAGAACTATAGGGTCTATCCACATTTTGTTCTCTGGAACTCCAAATTCCATAGCTTTGGCATAAATTGCACCTGCACAATCTCCTCTTTCATTTACATCTCTTGGGATACCTTCATCACTAAGTGTCAATGCAACAAAGTTACATTTGTATTTAGCAACAAGAGGCATTCTCTCATTCATAGATGTAGGCTGAGCAGAAATTGAATTTAGGAGTGTTCTTTCAGGATTTCTAACAACTTTCAATCCTGCCTCAATAGCAACAGTATTTGTAGTATCAAGAGCTATCGGGATTTCATCACCAACTCTTTTATCAACTTCTTGAACAGTTTTCACAAGCCAAGCCATCATTTCATCACCAGCTTTTCTTGCAGGACCTAAGTTTAGGTCGATCATAGTTGCACCCGCTGCTATCTCCTCTTCACACATCTTTTGAACTGGAGCAGCAATTCTCTCTTTGATAGCAGGACCTATTGTTTTAGACATAATATTGATACTTTCAGCAAGTGTCTCTATTTTGTATTTTACAGACATATTTCTCTCCCCCTTATATTATTTACCTTGTCTTCCTTTTAAAAATGCTGGGATATCAGCAGCTTCTCTTGTCCCAATAACCACTTGCCACTCATCACCCAACTCTTCCTGAAGCTCTCCACTTATCTGAGCTACATAACCAGGAATAATAACTTCTCTATGTTTTACTTTATCTGAGATTCCACTCTTCTTGATAAATGGAGCAATTGCATCTGCAACAAATTTACCAGCAGACCATGCTGTAAGAACTGACATCCCTTCAACATCCATAATAACAAGCCATGTAGGCACTCTACTTGCTTCAACAACAGCCGCAACAATAAAGTATGTAAGAGCAAAGTTTGTAGTAACAATAACTTGTGAATTCTCATCAGGATTATTGATAGGATAGATACCCTGCTCAACAACCATAGGTCTTTGTGGGTCTGTGTAGATGTTTAATCTCTGGATTCCGAGAGGAAGCAATATTTCTGGTTTAGCATCTGAAATAACTATGATTCCTGCATATTTAGCAATAGCAAGAGCTGCTAAAACAGTTTCTTTTATTGGATCGGTCGTCATCTCACATGGAAAAACAATTGTTGGATAGCCAAGATTTCTATTTTTCTGCTTTAATGCAGCTCTTCTAATAAAAACATTGTCTTGAAACATAGCTTTTGCACTTCTTGCTTCTGTATCAAGGATAATATCTTTAACCCCAGCTCCAACAATTTTAGCAGTAAGAGCTTCAGCTTTTTCAATAGACGCTTTAAGAACAAGTGAGCATTCGTTATCTTTTGCTATTGCAACAACTTTGTCAAGATTTGCTTCTGTCGCACAATATACAACAGCTTTTAAACCTTTGAGAAGTGCTGCACCTTTTGCAAGAGCATCAAGATTGTCACTCATAATCATAATAGGTTTTTTGGTAGCATTTTTTACTTTCTCTACTAATGCAGTAAATTTGCCAGCATCACCAGAATCATTTTTTACAGCAGCAAGGTGAGCTTTTAATAAATAACCAACCCTTTCAAATGATATATCATTGAAATTTTTGAGTTTTGCATCAATAGCTGCATCAGTTTCACTGTCTTTAAAAAGAACAGCTATCGCAGGTGCATTTACAAAAGTTTTATCATGTCTAAAAAGAACAAGCTCTTCACCAATCTTAAGCTGATTATCGCCTGTTCCAAGAACAACCCCTCTTATAGGAGGTGCACTTGCTTCAGCCAACTCTGCCTTAGCTTCTTCACTTACATACGGACATTTTGCCAACTCTGCTTTGCCCTGAGCGAGTTTCATAGCAAAAGCCAGACATGTAGGATCACCACACTCTTTACAATTTTTCTTAGGTAATAATTTTAGTATCTGAATACCTGTTAAGCCCATTTTTAAACTCCTTCCATAAATTTTTACAGTATAATTGAAGAAAAGGGGAGTGTATCCCCCTCTCCTTTTTTTACATTAATGGTTCCATTTCTAATGCTGGATGTCCAACTTTCTGCATAAACTCATATAACTCTTCTTCTGTAGTGCAATTCTCTTCAGTTGCAATCTTGTCATAGAGATCAGGGACATTAACTTCTTGAGCTCTTTTTTTGATTTGCTCAGCTAAGAACTCTTTTAATGCTTTAGGCAGCCATGCAAGTCTAAGAATACTACCTTCAGCAGATATAAATTTCTTTGAAGCAATAAATAATTTTGAAATACCTACAAAACCTGGTGTCTGCAAACCGCCACCAACTGTCCCTGCTAATGTAGAGAATCTCATACCACAAGGTGTATCACCTGTGTAATCCCTGTCAACAACCATTACAGCATTACATTGAGGCAAGAATGCTGCGATAGCCTCAAAGCAACCACAAGATGTCATAGGTGCATCCATAATAGAGTAAGCAGAAGCATATTCTATGGTTTGTCCAGATTTTGAATAAATAAATTCATCTGTATTTTTCCATCTACCTTTTACAATATCAATAACTTCACCTTTTGGGATAGGTTGGTTTGGACCTGTAGGGTTAATCTCGAAAGAAGCTTTACAGTCAAGCATATTGTATGCTCCGCAAAGACCCGGTCTTTCAGGAGTAATAACGCAAACATGGCTTGGTGCAAAAGATTGACACAAAGTACATGAGTAGTATGTATCAACATCTTCATCTCTCATACCTGCAAGTCTTGTATCTCTCTCATGCCAAACTTTTTTGGCTTTTTCAAGAAGCTCTTTTACTTTGTCCATCTCTGTGTAAATTGTAACCTGAGCTTTGTCAATAATTGCACCAAAATCTTGGTGTAATTTGTCGTGTAAAATCTGTCCAAGGTGTTTTAATCTAAAACCAGCATCAAAACTTTTTTTAGATAATCTCATCCATAATATATCTCTCTGTCCAATATGGAGAACACCTTCAGCTTCATTTAATAAGTGGTGAAACTGTCTTTCGATAATTGGCTCAAACTCTTTTTGGAATTTTCTACCTGCAACTTCTACCCAAATTGAAATAGGTGTCAATCCACCCTCTGGTAATTCATCTATATCTTTTCCAACTATTGTAATTTTGTTGTCTTCAATTTCACTGAGGTCTTTGCTTTCGCAGAACTCAAATCCAACTGATTTAGGTCCACCAAGCTCAAGTCTCATCTGCTCTTTGTTGATTCTCTCACCCTCAAAAGCAGGACCATAAGATACAGGAACATCAACTTTCTTAATAACAATTTTGAGACCTCTTACTTCGATAGCTTTAGCAACAATACGATCATGAGGAATATTTGAAACAACGTGCTCATAAGTACAAATACCTGTAGGTAATATCTCAGGGATATCACTGTCAGCTATTGTTGGGAAACCGTAGTTGATAGCACCAGCTGCTGCTGCATACCATTCGTCTGTAACTTTGCCAAATGCCAAAACAAAAGCAAATATTCTATTTTTGTTGTATCTTAATACTTTTTTGTAGTCTCCCGGTTTTGCACCACCAAAACTCATAGAAGCTCTTGTTGCGAAACCAACAGCGTGTATTGCTGCTGAAACATCTTTACCAAAAGGAACAAGCCTTGTATCCCATCCAAGCTGAACACCCTCTTCTTTAAGCTGCTCAGCCATATTTTTACCATTATGATCTGCTGCCATAAAAACATAAAGATACTTCTCTTGTAACTCTTTTGCTATCTTAACAGCTGTAGCATTATCAGGTGCAGCTCCAACAATAGCAGCAAATCCTGGTGCAGAACCATCAACAAACTCTACCCCTCTTTTTCTCATAATAACATCATCTGCTGCACCAAGCCATATATTGCTTGATTCTGGGTCAATATACTCTGTTCCTGCTGGTAAATATGGGCACTTGTCAGGATCTATATATTTAAGAGCTTCTTCAATATCGTAAGCAAACAGAGTTGCCATACCTGCATCGAGTGTTGGTCCTAAATATGGAAGCCACATATTTTCAGTTGGAACATCAGGAAGAAGAGCTTTACATCTTTCAACAATCGCTGGCATATCACCAAGTTTCTCTATTTTGATGCCAAGGTTTCCATAAATAATCGGCAAGAAATAAGCTGTATTTGGATAAGCTACTGCTTTATCAGCTCCATACTGCTTGATTGCATCGTTAACCTTTTTTTCAACTCTTTTTACTATTTCGTGTGCACCTCTTATTGCTGCACTTGCAATAATTTTAGACATATTCTAAACCTCCATAGTTTTTATGCCTTCATGGCTTAAAATTTTTTAAGCATATAACTCCGCTATAAGCTCTTTTAAAACTGAAACAGATTTTGGATGTCTCATAATTAGGATAGATGAACCAGCGGTCAAAACATCAAGTGCTGTCAATGATTCCATCAATATCCCTCTTGTAGTTTGATCACCAAAAGTTGGAACTTCTTCAATCGGAAGCATAGCTTCTCTTGTCTTCCAAGCTTCTTTTGCAAGATCATTGATGAGTGGTAACTGCATTTTCCCATCATTTTGAGTCAATGCTGCCAATGAAATTCTCTCCATAACAGAGTATGAATACTCTATACCATAACCCAATGAACCAGTAGTAGGATCCATAACTATCTTCTCTAATGGTAAACCTAAGTTTTCACAAAGAATATTAAGCTGTTTTGCGAGGTTTACATCAATAGAAGATTTAGCAATAATACAGTGTCCATACCCAATAGCTGAAGCAGCTATCTTCTTGTAATTTGCCTCCTCAGCAGGACCAAAAAGCATATTTTCGTTTGGAAAAGCTTCCATTATAGCAGGTAATACCGCCTGATCCTTCTCAACATTTCCACAACCCCATACAATAACAGGAACATTAACTGCACCTTTTACAGCTTTTACAACAGCAATTGCATCAGCACTGCTTTTGTTTTTACCATTAGGGTCAGTGCCTGCAAGTTGAACAACTATTGCCTGAGCACCACATTCATTTACACATTTTTTAGCCCATGCAGCAGGATCATTAAATACACTTTTAAAAGTGTCTGCTACTGCTGGAGGCCATGTTTCTGGTGCAACATCAAAAACCTCCATAGCTATAATAGGTTTGTTGCCCCAAGTTCCCTCAAATGTGCATAGTGGCATTGAATCATAACCACCAACACTAACTGCGTTGTCACCTTTTCCCAAAGTAACAACCTTTACTTTACCTGAATAATTTTCCTTTGGAATTGCAAAAGCCATTTCCCACTCCTTTCTTTTAGTTATTTGCCCTAAAAATTTTATTAAGCAAACTGTTCATAGCAATTAATGATTTGGAATCCTCCGGGATTGCGTATGTAGGCTTACCCAACATATCAAACTCCGATATCTTTTCATCTTCTTGAATGTAGATATCAGGAGTAATCCCATGCTCTTTTAAAAACTCTTTTGTTGCATTATCTATTTCACCTCTGACTCTATTAACTATTACGATAAAATTTTTTATGTTAAGCTTAAGATCTACTGCTAAATCTTTAATCCTTTTTATTGTCATAAGCCCCCTTCTTGAAGGATCAGAAATTACAAAAAAGTAGTCAAGGTCTTTTGTAAGGAGTCTGCTCATATGCTCCATACCTGCTTCATTATCCATAACAATATAATCGTAGTTATCAAGTAGAACATCTATATACCTTTTACACATGGTATTAGCTGCACAATAGCACCCTTGCCCCTCTGGAGTCCCCATAACAAGAAGATCATAACCATCTGATTCATTCACAGATTCTTGAATCTTATACTCAACAAACGATTCCCTTGTCATACCTACAGGAACATCATTTTTCATCTTTTCACGTGTCCCGCCAATAGTCTCTTTTACTTCAATACCTAAAACTTCATTTAGATTTGAGTTTGTATCAGCATCAACCGCTAAAATCCTTCCAAGTTTATTTGAAACAAGATATCTTATTATCATACCTGTCAAGGTAGTTTTCCCTGTTCCACCTTTTCCGGCAACTGCAATTTTTAAAGCCATAAAATCCCCTTATTAATTTACTTTTTTATTGATGAAATTTTCTTAATTGTATTTGGAAATAAATTTATATCTGTATGAGGTAAAAATGTCGCAGCAATAAACTCACTCATAAAATTTACATTATCAGCAAGCTCAATGTTGGTCATCATGTTGCTTATATTTTCAGCAGTTCTCATCAGGTCTTTTGAAAATGATACCAATCTTGAACCAAGTAATGAAGAGTTCCCAACATAGATGAATTTGTTAAAATCTATCTCAGGGAAAAGACCTATCTCAACAGCTCTTTCAAGATTTATAAATTTACCAAAACCACCTGCGATTATAACTCTTTGAAGATCTTTAAAAGTCATACCTACACTATCAAGGAGAGTTTTGCAACCAGCAAAAATTGCACCCTTTGCACGCATAAGATTGTCTATATCTGCCTCATTGATAACAATGTCTGTCCCTATCCCACTATCTTTTGCCCATACAAGAACATATTCATAACCACCCTCATCACCCTCTCTGACTCTTGGAGTATTGAGGTCTCTATTAAATTTGCCATTTTGGTTGATAATACCTGTTATAAGCATCTCTGATATTATCTCTATCAAACCTGATCCACAAATCCCTATCGGCTTTGAATCATCCCCAATAGCCATTATCATCGGCTCAAAATTAGTAGGGTTTATCTTTACATGGTCAATAGCTCCCAATGATGCTCTCATACCATTTTTGATGCCACCCCCCTCAAAAGCAGGACCCGCAGAACAGGAGGTGCATACAAGCCAATCTTGATTTCCAAGGACAATTTCACCATTTGTCCCAATATCCATAAAAAGAGTAATCTCTCTCTGCTGGTATATCCCTGTAGCTAAAACACCTGAAACAATATCACCACCGACATAACTTGATACAGTCGGGAAAGTATAAGTATATATATGATTTGGTAAATTTAGTCCAAGTAGATGAGCATGGACAAGTGGAAAAGTCTTGGCAGTAGGAACATAAGGAGCTTCTCTTATATACTTGGGAGAGACACCAAGGAAAAGCTGGGTCATGGTAGTATTTGCCGCAACCACCATAAAACTTATCTCATCCTTACTGATATTTGATTTATTGATTATATTCTCAATAATTTCATTTAGAGTTTTAACTATTGCTTGCTGTAGAGTTTTGAGACCATCACCTTTAAGAGAGAAAACTATCCTTGTAATTACATCTTCACCATAACTTACCTGAGCATTGTATAGTGAATGCTCTCCAACAACACTTTCATGCCCTGAGATATCAACCTCATCTATCCCTGTATAGTTTAAGAAACATTTATTGAGATCTATTAGCTGAGCACTTACAGATGTAGTCCCTATATCAACAGCCAAAGCATAATTTCTTATATTAATTGTGCCCGGATCAACATCGATAATTTTGTAATTTTCCTCAAGGGCAACAAGGGTAACATTGACTTTCCAATCACTCTCCCTTATTATGTAAGGCAACTTTAAAACAACATCAAAAGTAGCTGTAATCTTTTCAAATTTGTGTTTTTTCTTTATTGCTCTTATCAAACGATCAAGGTCATTTATGTTGTCATCTTTATTTGGTTTGTCCAGTTCAAGATAAATTTTGAAAACTGTAGGGTTAAGGCTGAATGATGGTAAAAGATGCTTGATTTTACTTGATGAAAGGAGAAAATCTTTATCAAGCTGAAATACAGAACTGTCAATTTGAGATTCTTTGGGGATATCAACTTCAATAGGACCTTTTACTTTTGTAAGGCATGCAAGTCTAAATCCTTCTTCTATCTCCTCTTTTTCAAGTTTGGGACTCTTCCCACCAATATAATTATCACCCTTTATCTTTACTTTGCATTTACCACAAGAACCTATCCCTCCGCATGAGGCATTGATATGCACCCCTGCAGCCATAGCAATTTTAAGGAGATTCTCCCCATCCTTAAAAACATCAATTTCTACATTATTAGGTAGAAATTTGATTTTAAACTTACCTTCAGGCTTTTGAACAACCTGAAATGTGCTCATTAGATCTCCTAAAAAATTTGATTTTGAAGCTTTAAATCTATTGCCTGTAACCAAAACAAGAAATAAATTTAAATCTTGAGAGGTTTTGTAAAACCTCTCAAGAAATTTAAAAACTTAATATATTAGAACAATCCTTTAATTTCACCATTTTCATCAAGGTCAACACTATAACCAGCAGGTGTTTTCCCAAGACCTGGCATTGTCCTCATTTCACCACAAAGTGGATATAAGAAACCAGCTCCTACTGATGGTCTGATATCTCTGATTGGGAGTCTATAATTTTTTGGAACACCTTTCCATGTAGGATCATGACTTAATGAAAGGTGAGTTTTTGCCATACAAACAGGTAATTTATCAAGACCTTGCTCTGTAAATGCTTTGATCTTCTTCTCAGCAGCTGGTAAATAGTCAACACCATCTGCACCGTAAATTTTTGTAGCAATAGTTTCAATTTTCTCTTTGATTGATGCTTCAAGAGGATATAAAAATTTGAAGTTTTTGGTGTCAAAACTATCAGCAGCAGCCATAACTGCCTCAGCAGCTTCAACAGCACCTGCACCACCATGCATCCATACTTCGATTGGGTAACATGCATAAGCACCAGCTTCTTTAGCCATTTTTTGAACAAGGTCAATCTGAGCATCAGTGTCATCTTTGAATCTGTTAACTGTAACAACAACAGGAACACCAAAATATTTAGCATTTTGAATTTGTTTAGCAAGGTTTGCACAACCTTTTTGTAATACAGTTTGGTTACCTTCATCTTTGATTAATTTTACCAATGCCTGAGCATTTAATCCAATAAGTTTTTCATTTGGGAAACCGTGCATTGTCAATGCTCTAACTGTGCATGTAAGAACAACACAGCTTGGAACAATACCTGAATATCTGCACTTGATATCCATAAATTTTTCCATACCAAGATCAGCAGCAAAACCACTCTCTGTAACAACATAGTCTGCCATTTTAACTGCAACTTTATCTGCAATAATTGAGCTGTTGCCGTGAGCAATATTTGCAAATGGACCAGCATGGATAAAACATGGGTTACCTTCAAGAGACTGAATAAGTGTAGGTTTGAGAGCATCTTTCATAAGAACTGTCATTGCACCTGCAACTCCTATATCTTCTGCTGTAACAGGCTCGCCCTTTTTGTTGTAAGCAACTATTATTTTACCTATTCTTTTTCTGAGGTCTTTGAGGTCTGTAGCAAGAGCAAGTATTGCCATAACTTCTGAAGCAACTGCAATATCAAACCCTGTTTCTCTTGGGATACCGTCATCTTTTGTGCCAAGACCTATTACGATATTTCTGAGAGCTCTATCGTTAACATCAAGAACTCTTCTCCATGGAATATTGTGAATATCAATATCAAGCTCACCAAGTCTAATGCGGTTGTCAAGGTATGCTGCACATAAGTTGTGAGCTATTGAAACAGCATGAATATCACCTGTAAAGTGAAGGTTTAATTCATCCATTGGAACTATCTGTGAATATCCCCCACCAGCTGCTCCACCTTTGATACCAAAAACAGGACCCATTGAAGGCTCTCTAAGGTTAAGGAAAGACTTTTTACCTTTTGATTTGCCAACAAAATTAAGAGCTTCATTCAAACCAATAGATGTAACAGTTTTACCTTCTCCAAGTGGTGTAGGAGTGATAGCTGTAACATCAATCAATCTTCCATTTGGCTTTTCCCCAACTCTTTTAAGAACTGCTTCGTAATCAATCTTTGCCTTGTATTTACCGTAAGGTTCTATTTCATCTTCCAAAAAACCTGTTGCCAATGCTAAATCCATTATCTTCTTCATCTTAGGGGATTTAACATGTGCTGATGCAACTTCTAAATCTGATGGAACTGATCTTGGTGGTAATTTTGCCATAACTAACCTCCTATAAAATATTTTTTTAAATGTGTTACTATGAGAAACAAAAATTAATCATCAAACCCTTGACAATCAAAGGAAAAACAGTGTTTTAAAAGGAAAAACTCCTAAAAATATAATTAAAATAGCACTTTATAAACCTATATTCCTTATTGTAAGAATCGTTTTTTGTCAACAAGAAAGTTAATTTTTTATTTCACAAAATTTTAAAAAATTACTTTTTTAATACTTCTTGTGGTAACCTCTCGGAGTTATAAAATATTTTTTATTAATTATTTGAGATTGTGAATTGCCGATAATAACAATAGAAAGCATATCTATGTCGTTATTGAGCAGATTTTCGATATCAGTAAAAACAAGCTGCTGATTATCCCTCAAAGCATTTTTCACAATTGCAATAGGCGTGCTTTTAGACTTATGTTTTAAAAGTATCTGCTGAACATCTGATATATTGCTCACCCTTTTGCTGCTTTTAGGATTGTATAGAGCAATCACAAAATCACCTAATGCCGCCATTTCAACTCTCTTTTTTATAACATCCCAATCAGTCAATAGATCACTCAAACTTATAACAGCAAAATCGTGCATTATAGGGGCACCTGCAACTGCTGCTGCTGCATTTATAGCAGAAACACCCGGGACAATTTCGACTTGAAGTTTGTCAATCAGCCCTCTCTTTTCTAATAACTCAAGAACAAGTCCAGCCATCCCATAAATACCTGCATCACCTGTGCTTACAACCGCAACCCTCTTCCCCTCATTTGCAAAATCTATTGCTTTGGATGCACGTTCAACTTCTTTCATCATACCTGATGAAAAAATTTCTCTGTTTTTAGAAAATTGTTCGATATATTTAAGATAATTTTTGTATGTAACAATTACTTGAGCCTCTTTTAACGCATCAATAGCTCTCACAGTAAAGTAATTGTAATCACCAGGTCCTATACCGACTATGAAAATATCAATTTTTGAATTGCTACTGTCATATTTTTTATCTTGATCTTCCCTGAGACCTTCACCCTCTTTAAGCATCTCATCATATCTTTTCTGGCACTTAGAATTGCTGCTGGCTCGCATACCCCTTTTACTCCCAAATTTTTTATAAGATAATCACTTTTATCAAATTTATCATTTACACTGTTAAGCTCATCTTTGGTATAGCATATAAAATCAATCATAAATTTAGAGCAAAATTGAAGTAAAGCAGGCTCATCCCGCTTTATATCAATAGAAGACATAGATTTAACACATTTAAAATTTATATCAAAAGATTTTATAACATCAAATATCGTCCCTTCAACTTCAGGTAGTGAAATACCTCTGTTGCATCCCACACCAATATAGACATTTTTGGGTCTGAAAATTAAAACACCCAAATCTTCAGAAACATTCAAAGAATCAGATACAACCACTTTCCCCTTGCAATCAGCATTCACAACACTCATCACATCAGGGATAAAATTAAAAATAGATAAAAATTTTCTACTCACAAATCTCTTCAAAAAAGAGCAAGGAACATTGATAGCAACCTTCTCATTATTCAAAATAGCAGAGTTTACTACTTTTATTAGATGAGGATTCTCTATCACCCATCCTGTATGTCTTGGGAGAAGATCAATGGCGAATTTCTTATTTATATCAGTAGCAGTAGTTATAACAGGTGTTGCCGATAATTTTGATGCAATAAATCGTGCAAGTTCATTAGCCCCGCCAAGATGACCTGATAGAAGACTTATTACAAATTTACCCTTTTCATCAATAACTACAACAGCAGGATCCTCACTCTTTGAATAGATAAATGGTGCAATTTTTCTGACTGCAATCCCAACTGCCATTATTAAAACTATATTTTGGAAATTAGAGTAATGACCTTGAAAAATTTGACCAATAGAAAATGAAGAGTTAAAAATCTTAACATCATTAAAATATACACTTACCTTATCTGCTAAAGCTTCTCCACTCTTTGTCAAATATACAACTGCTGTTCTTTTATTGTTGATAGATGGAATGCTATTTAAAATCACTCTAACCTACAACAATTTCCGGAATTCTCAATGTAGGTTGTCCATCACTCACAGGAGCATTCTGTCCATCCTTCCCGCATGTCCCTATCCCAAATCCAAGATCATTGCCAACCATATCAATCATCTTCATAACCTCAGGACCATTTCCTATCAAAGTTGTGTCTCTGACTCTATCTCCAATCTCACCATTTACAATTTCATAACCTTCACTCACCTCAAAAACAAAATCCCCTGTAACAGTATTTACCTGTCCTCCACCCATCTTTGTTACAAATAATCCTCTATCAACGCTCTTCAAAATTGATGCAGGATCATCATCACCCGATGCAATATAAGTATTTGTCATTCTCGGAATAGGCTTATGCCTAAAAGAATCTCTTCTACCATTTCCCGTAGGCTCTACACTATCTTTAATTGAATTTAGGACATCATTCATATATTTTTTGAGTATACCATTCTCAACAAGGATATTTTTACTACATTTAATCCCCTCATCATCAAAATTTTGACTCCCTCTCATAAAAGGGAGAGTCCCATCATCTACAACTGTAATTTTGGGGGAAGTTACCAACTCACCCACTTTATCTTTGGAGTATATACTCATCCCGTCATTTACAATATCAAGCTCAAGTCCATGCCCAACAGCTTCATGAATCATTGTCCCGCCAGCTTCACTTGAAAGAACAACCGGCATTGTCCCACCATTTATCTTTTTAGCTGAAAGATTCATAATTGCTCTAACAGCAACTTTTTTTGCCAACTCTTCAATAGAGAAATCATCAAACATCTCAAAACCTTTGGCAAAACCAACAGAATCATACGCTGTCTGTATCAATCCATCTGACATGGTAACTACATGTATCATATATAAACTCTGTATCCTTCTATCTGTTACAAAACTCCCTCTTGAATTAACGATATCAACATCTTGTAAAATATCTGAATAAACAATTTTAAACTGGATAATCCTTGGATCATATTTTTGAAGAAAATCTTTCCCTTTAAGTATTTTACCAATTTTCCGATTTACATCAACATCAATAGGGAGAATTATAGTATCAGAGAGACAACCTGAAGCTTTAGTGAAATCGACAGTAGCAGGAGTATTACTACTTTTTACAAGTTTTGAAAGCTCTTTTGCTGCGTTAATAACAGAATTTTGATCTATATCTGTAGTAAAGCAGTAAAATGTATTCCCTTCTGATAAAACACGAAGACCTATACCACAATCAGTGCCTGATTGAACCTTCTCTATCTTACCATCTTCAAAGATTATCGAAGTTACACTCTTATTCTCAAAAAAGATATCACCATAATCTCCGCCTGTTGAAGTAAGGGTTTTTACTATTTTTTGAATATCAAAATTCTCAAGCATCTCGCTCCCCATTTAAATGTTGTTTCTCGTAAGTTTTTAGATATTTTGCAAAAACAGAGAAAGCTCCCATTACAGAGTGGATAAAACCTACCTTCCCAAGAAGAAAACCCCTTTTTAATATGTAATCCCTAAAAAATTTATAGATAGGTTTGTAAATAATCTGGGAAAAATAAATTTCTCTACCCTTTTTAAGATTTTCATCTGCTGCAATCACACTATACCTATTTATTGTGTCAATATGGTGAGAAATATCTCTGTAAGGGTAATGAATAATATCGAGGTTTATATCACCTAATGGACAATCATCAGATGGGATTACCTTATCGTGAGGATCAGTCCCACCCCATTTACAAAAATTTCTGTTAAAAAAACGGATCCTCTTTTCAGGATACCATCCCCCATACTTTATCCACTTACCAAGATAGTAATTTCTTCTATTTACATAAAAAGCTTTCTCTTTAGGGTCGTATAAACCTTTTTTGATATTTACTATCTTATCTGCAAGCTCTTTTGAAACTCTCTCGTCAGCATCAATAGAGAAAACCCATTCATGCAATGCACTGTCTAAAGCAAATTGCTTCTGATTCTTATACCCCACCCAAGGATGAACAATAACTTCTGCACCAAGTTTGTTACAAATTGAAACAGTATCATCTGTGCTATTGGAATCAACAACAAGTATCTGATCTGAAAAAGATTTAACACTCTCAATGCAGGCAGCTATATTTTTCTCTTCATTGTAAGTAATTATACAGACTGAAATTTTCACAAAGATTTGTTTAAACTTTTTTATATAAAAAATCAAGAAACAAAATAAAGATTATTAAAAAGGGAGGTTAAAAAAGTAAACTCGACTCTCTGATGTAAAGGCACCATTCAGATTTAAAATAATAATTGATAAGGTGTTTGATTTAGGTTGATTTTTAACTTTGAAATGGAAAGCTCTAATCTTGAAAATGTATCATCGAAGTTTAATCTTCAAAGTTTCAATGAGTATAAAGCTGAGACACCTGAATCCATTTTATAAAAATTATTAATGTTGAATTGAGAATGTTGAATTATTTTTTTTAAGTAAAAACCACTCCATACCAACCCCTGTCATTTTAACCTGCCCTATCTGTATGCGAATAATCACAGACATGCGGGGTAATTAATTCCCCTCTA
>DYJV01000132.1 GCA_020722945.1 Candidatus Methylomirabilis sp.
TTTTTAAAGATAACCCTTACCAGAAGTTGAGGGGAGTAAACAGTTATGTGGTTAATGCAAAAAAAAATATTGAGTGGGCAATACATTAAATGAGAATTTTAATGACAGGTGCAACAGGTTTTTTAGGAAGCCATCTTCTTCATAGATTATTAAAACTAAACCATGAAGTTGTTATTTTAAAAAGAAGCACTTCAGAGTATAGGAGCTACTGATATTTGAGAGTTTATCTTTTTTCCTGCTAAATGCTGTGGGAATATTTGTAAGCAAGTGGCACATTATGCGTAATAGATATTATTCAAGAAGTAACTATAAACTATATTTTAGCTCAAATGAAGGTGTGGTAAAGAATTTTTTTAGCACAGTTGAGTATGAAAATCGAATTTATAATACAAATCAATTATATGACAAATTAATAAGGAGTATCAATGTATACACAGTATGTAAAAGATGCACTTGATGCCATAGATATGCACAAATGCAATATTTCTTATCAAAATGGAGAGATAAAACCTTATAACTTTGGAGGTTTATACTCTATTGGTTGTGAAGATATTCCAAGCTCTGATTTGGAAAAATATTTAGAGTTTATATATAAGGTTGATAAGAGGATAGAAAATATAGTTTTTGTTTTTAGAGATCAGTTTATCTCTTCAACTTTATTGGATATTACAAATTTATCCAACAGGGTTGAGATTGTTTATGAAAAACAACATCTATACGCACTAAAACTTGATTTTATGATACTAACTACTAAAAAGCTATACAGTTACATGGTTTACAATAATGTTGGAGCAGGTATCTATAATACACCCTTTGAACATATGCCAGATGTCACACATAAAGATAATTACGAATCTGCATTCAATAGTAAGAACCCTTTTATATTTGATTTTTTATTTAAGAAAGAAAATTTTCAGATAAAAGAGCCGATTGATATTACGAGACTCTACTATCAAAATAGTATTCCTGATTATGAGATTATTAAACTTTTTAATTCCCCAGCAAAAGGTATAGATGCTTATATAGAATTTTTGGCTTTGTTATCAAGATACCCTAAACTTGTTATTAGGCAACAGGAATTATTTATTAAATACATGCAATGGGTTAATATAAGTAATACAAGTAATATAAACGACATCTCAAGTTTTTTGAATATTATAATGTCCCAGTAAAAAAAGAGAGGCAATGTATGATTAATAAAAAACTTAGTGTTTTTGTGCCTTTGAGAGAGATATAATGTCTTTGTAAAAAAAATGAAAAATTGTTCTTCCTGTCGGCAGACAGGAGAATTTTTATTTTTACTGTTATAAATAGGTAGGTAAAAAAGAGTGACAATTTAATGAGTAAAAAAAATTTTTAGAGGCGTATCAGGCATAGCCTGATGGGGTAGTATTTTAACAACACTACCTGATTTTAAGGGATTGATTATTACCACAGAGAGCTAAGAGGGGCACATAGGTTTATTTTTAGCCTCTCGGTGTATCTCAGTGTCCTCTTTGGTTTATCCATCACAAAGAGTAAAGTAGCCAATAATGAAAATTATGATTCTAAAAAAATATGGTTGGAGGTAGCTTAAGTGGTTGCAATAAGAAAAAATTCATATTTGGTTTTTACAAATAGGGACAGTATATTTTATAGTGGATATGCGGAGTATAACCAACTACATCCACCTTTTGAACATGGAGTGAGTATTTTGGATTTGATATTTAATGAGGGTAGTAATGCTACTAAATTTATGAAGAGTTTTAACGATAAATAATAGGAGTCAAAAATGTTAAGAAAAATTATTCGACCTACAAGTGAATTTTATAATATTCAAATACCAAAAGAATACATAAATCAAGAAGTTGAGATATTGGTATTGCCATTTGATAGAGAGAAAAAATATCAAGATATAGGAGACAAAAAGAGTGAAGTTATTCATAAAAGTGCAGGAGCAATAAAGATAAAAGATTTTGATCCATTGGAATGGCAAAGAGAGATAAGAGGCGAATGGGATGAACGAGAAGAAGTTCTTAATAGACTCTAATATTATAATTTATCATTTAAATAAAAACTCTGTAGTTGAAGATTTTTTAATAAAAAACATAGATATATGTGCAATTTCAAGACTAACTTATATTGAAGTATTGTAGTTTGATTTTGAATCTAATCATGAATATGAGATTGCCAAAGAGCTGTTAGAACTTTTTGAAATATTTAATATAGATGACAATATAGCACATCAAGCTATCAAAAATAGAAAAATTAAAAAGATAAAACTTCCTGATAATATCATTGCCTCTACAGCTCAAATTTATAACTGTATTTTAGTAACAAGAAATGTAAAAGATTTTATTGATCTTGATGTAGAAATATTAAATCTATTTGAGAGCAAAAAATGAATACATCGGACATGGAGTAACTATTTTGGATTTGATATTTAATGAGGGTAGTAATGCTACTA
>DYJV01000054.1 GCA_020722945.1 Candidatus Methylomirabilis sp.
ACGTGCGGCTTCTTCCTTTCATACTTTGCTTTTGCCATTTTTGCCTCCTGTTTTATAAAATTAAGATTTATTTTTAATTAATTCTTCAGCTATACTCTGTGGAACAGACTCATAATGAGAGAACTGCATAGAATATGTAGCTCTTCCTTGAGTAAGACTCCTTAGAGTAGTAGAATACCCAAACATCTCTGCAAGCGAAACATACGCTTTTATTATCTGCAGATTTAATCTCGAATTCATCCCCTGAATCTTGCCTCTTCTACTGTTAATATCACCGATAACATCACCCATATACTCCTCAGGGACAGTAACTTCAACATCCATCATAGGCTCAAGGATTATAGGTGAAGCTTTTTTAGCTCCAGCCTGAAAAGCCATAGAACCTGCTATTTTGAATGCCATTTCAGAAGAATCAACATCGTGATAAGAACCATCAACCAAAACAGCTTTTATATCAACTACAGGGTAACCAGCTATTATTCCACGCTCCATAGCCTCTTTAATACCAGCACCAACAGCAGGGATATACTCTTTTGGGATAGCTCCACCAACTATTTTATCAACAAACTCAAAACCTTTACCAGCCTCTAATGGTTCAAGTTCAAGCCATACATGACCATACTGACCTCTACCACCAGACTGTTTGATATATTTACCCTCAATTCTGACAGGCTTTGTGATAGTCTCTTTGTATGCAACCTGTGGTTTACCAACATTACACTCAACTTTAAACTCTCTTTTTAGCCGGTCAACAATAATCTCAAGATGAAGCTCTCCCATTCCTGAAATAATAGTCTGACCTGTCTCTTCGTCTGTCCTCACTTTAAAAGATGGATCTTCCAAAGCAAGCTTACCTAATGCTATACCTAATTTCTCTTGGTCATTTTTGGTTTTTGCTTCAATAGCAATAAAGATAACAGGATCAGGAAATTCCATAGATTCAAGAACTACCAAACTTTTCTCATCAACAAGGGTATCACCTGTATATGTCAATTTTAAACCTACAGCCGCACATATATCTCCTGAGTAAACCTCTTTAACTTCTTCTCTTTTGTTTGCATGCATTTTAAGCAAACGACCTATTCTCTCACTTTTACCCTTTGTAGAATTTAAAACCGTCATTCCACTTTTTAGGCAACCTGAATAAACTCTTAAAAAAGTCAACTGCCCAACAAATGGGTCTGTCATAATCTTAAAAGCAAGAGAAGACAACGGTGCATCATCATCAGCTTTAACAAGAACCTCATCATCTCCAGATTTCCCAACTATAGGTGGAACATCAAGTGGAGAAGGCATATAATCAACAACAGCATCAAGCATTGGCTGAACACCTTTATTTTTGAAAGCTGTCCCACACAAAACAGGAACAATCTTGATATCTATCGTCAATTTCCTTATCAAGGCTTTTATCTCTTCTACTGAAACTTCTTGACCTTCAAGATATTTTTCAGCAAATTGATCATCAAAATCAGAAAGTTTTTCAAGAATCTCGTCTCTTTTTGCTTTGCAATCTTCATACATATCTGAAGGTATATCAGCCTCTATTACTTTCAAACCTTTGGACTCTTCTTCAAAATATAAAGCTTTCATTTTGAGAAGATCAACCATCCCTTTAAAATTCTCCTCTAACCCTATAGGGTATTGCAGAGGAATAGGATTAGCATTTAATCTTGTCTTCATCATATCAACAACATGAAAAAAATCTGCACCTATCCTATCCATTTTGTTAACAAATGCCATTCTTGGAACTTTATATTTGTCAGCCTGCCTCCAAACTGTCTCTGATTGAGGCTCAACGCCACCAACAGCACAAAACACAGCTACTGCACCATCAAGAACTCTTAAAGACCTTTCAACTTCAATGGTAAAGTCAACGTGACCAGGCGTATCTATGATATTTACTCTATGATTATTCCAAAAACATGTAGTCGCAGCAGATGTAATGGTAATACCCCTCTCCTGCTCCTGAACCATCCAGTCCATTGTAGCTGCACCTTCATGGACCTCACCTATCTTGTAATTTATTCCAGTATAATATAAAATTCTTTCCGTAGTCGTAGTTTTACCTGCATCTATATGTGCCATTATACCAATATTTCTACATTTATCTAAAGCAACACTTCTTGCCAAAACAAAAACCTCCTATTACCACATATAATGGGCAAAGGCTCTGTTAGCTTCTGCCATTTTGTGAGTATCCTCTTTCTTTTTTATAGAGAGACCCTTTTCAGAGTAAGCATCAAGAAACTCATTCACTAACTTCTCTGACATAGATTTCTCTTTCCTCCCACGAGCATAGTTGATCAGCCATTTCATAGCAAGAGCGTAACCTCTATCAACAGGAACCTCAATAGGAACTTGATATGTAGCTCCTCCAACTCTTCTTGACTTTACCTCAAGCTGCGGTCTTACATTATCAAGAACTTTTCTAAAAATCTTCATAGGATCTTCATTTAGTTTCTTTGCAGCAGTATCTACTGTATCATAAAATATCTTCTCACTAAGACTTTTTTTCCCATCCACAAGCAACTTGTTTATAAACTTTGAAACTAATACCTCATTATATACTGGATCAGGTAAAATTTTTCTTTTTTGGGATCTTTTTCTTCTTGGCATTTAATTAGCTCCTAATTACTTTTTTGCTTTTTTGGCACCATATTTGGATCTGCCATTTTTTCTGTTTGCTACACCAGCACAATCAAGAGTGCCTCTTAAAATATGATATCTAACCCCAGGAAGGTCTTTAACCCTGCCACCTCTTATCAAAACAACAGAGTGCTCCTGTAAATTATGCCCTATCCCCGGGATATAACTCGTAACTTCCATTCCATTTGTAAGTCTTACCCTTGCAACCTTTCTCAAAGCTGAATTTGGCTTCTTTGGAGTTGTAGTATATACTCTTGTGCATACTCCTCTTTTTTGAGGACAGGCTTTTAATGCCGGAACATTGCTCTTCTTTAAAATTTTCTCCCTGCCTGTTTTAACTAACTGATTAATTGTAGGCATATTACCCCTCACTTTAACTGTAAATTATTTTAGAGAATAAAAAATACAAAAATAAGAAAGTGGTCATATATTACTTTATATATTTTGTCAATATTTATTTATAAAAATTTTTAATTTTTAAAGTTTCATAAATATCCCATGTGTCAATATCTTGCCTCGAACAAGATTTTTGAAGATTAATTTTTGTGGCAGTATCAAATTTTGAAATAATAATATCTCTCATTCCATTTTTATGATCACCATTTAAAATATCAGGGATAATCGTTGTCTTAAACATATAAGGGTGTGCAGGCCTCCCAGATTCCTCAGCAATTATAAAATCTGAAGAGTTTTCAGATAAATCAATAAAAATATTGAATATCTCTGAAGTTATAAATGGCATATCTCCCAATTGGATAAGGGTGTAATCGTAATTGGAACTATCGTAAATAGAGGATAACCCTTTCTCTATCGAAGAGAACATCCCCCTCTTCCACTCCTCATTTAAAATAATTTTTAATTTGGAACCAAATGGAGACAAGATATCAAGAACTTTCTCGTAGTGGGCACCAATTACAGTAAATACATCAGTAAATTTAGATTTTAGAGCTTCTGTTACAACAGTCCCAAGGATAGTTGTCTCACCCCAAGGGAGTATCTGTTTTGGGAAACCAAATCTTTTGGCTTCACCTGCTGCAAGGATCAGACATGCTACCCTTTTCATTAATCCATAAGAAACATTTCCATAGCATGATATGGACACACCTTCACACACCAACCACAAGCACTGCATTTCTCCTGCTCAAAAACTACATCTCTTGTTTGGATATCAACATATAAAGCTCTTGTAGGACATACAGCAGTGCAGAACCCGCAATGGACACATTTTGTATCATCTCTAATAACAGACTGCTCTATCGGGATAACTTTTACACCCATATCTTCAAGATGTTTGATCCCTCTTTCAAAAGTAGCATTCTCACCACTTATCTCAGCAACCATATAACTTTCTTGCCTTGGTAAAACATTAGCGATAAGAATATTCAAGATAAGATCGTAATCTTTGATTAATTTGTAGACAATAGGCTTCTCCCATATCTCTTTTGAAAATCTTAATACCAATCTTTTTTTTATCATATCATTGCTACCCTTCTATCTCTATTAAATTTAAATTTCCCCAGCCTGCTATTTTATTTTTAAAAAATATGAGACATCCATCTATATATTTGTTTTTCTCATAAACCTTGACTGTTTTATTGATATCAGTGAATTTTTTGATACTGTTGCAAATGGAAGTTGCAAATGCATCTGCGGTTGCTCCACTTTTAGAAATTACAACAACAAGATCAGCTCTCCCAAAACTAAGAGAGTGACCTATTGTGAATGACGATGAACATACAGAAATAGGAAGCTTTTCCTTTTCTATTTTAATTCCAAAATTTTTGTAATTATGCGAGAATATCTGAACAATTTTATCACTTCTCCCCAAAATAAAAGTATCCCCACCATTTTCAACAATAACATCATCAGAAAACTCTGAAAGGTCCCTTGCTACATACTCTGCAATAGCCCCTGCAACAGCCGCAGATGGACCAACCTCAGCACAACAAGCTGCATCATACATACTTTTAACGATATTTTCAATCTCGTCAGATTCATTGTAAAATATTGGCTTTAATGAAGTCATAAAGAGGGGAGATTTGGAACTATGCTTTTCTATTATATTTCTGTATCTCAAAACAGAAAGATACGCTTTTCTCTTTACATTTTCATCAAAATTGACTGTATCTATATAAAGATCCGTCTCTTTATAGGTAATATTAAAACCTTTTGTTTCGCTCCTATAATTTCTGATTTTAAAGTTAGTTCTCATTTTTGAAAGTTTTAGATACCTTATTAAGAGTATCGATATCTATATCATACTTCTTGAGTATCTCCTCTTTTGTTTCATTGTGAATCTTTGCAAGCCGTTTGCTCTCCTCTTCGATAAAGATCAACTTCTCAAGTAATATCTTTATCGCATTACCCTCAGGATCAGGTAGTTCATGGTGATCTAGTATCCCTTTTATATCCTTTGTCTGGTCAGTAACAATTTTGCCCGGAATACCAACAACAGTTGAATGATCAGGAACATCCCTTACAACAACAGAATTTGCACCTATTCTTACATTTTCACCAATTTTTATATTACCAAGAATTTTTGCTCCGGTCCCAATAACAACATTATTTGATATAGTAGGATGGCGTTTACCCTTGTTCCAAGTTGTCCCACCCAGAGTCACTCCATGATAGATAGTAACATCATCACCTATCTCAGCAGTTTCACCTATTACTACACCTGCCCCATGATCAATCACAAATCTCTTGCCTATTTTTGCACCGGGGTGTATCTCTATCCCTGTAAAGAATCTTCCAATCTGAGATATTATCCTTGCAACAAGGAATAACTCTTTCAACCACAACCAATGTGATACTTTGTGAAAGGTTGTAGCATGAAATCCGGGATAGCATATAACTATTTCAAGAATACTCTTTGCTGCAGGGTCTCTTTCAAAGTAAGCATTTATATCTGATCTTATATCTTTTAAAAATTTCATTGATTCAAAATTCTCTGCTGATAAATTTGATTCTGATGAATAAACATTGAGCTAATAAAGTTGTATTTAAAAAAATTTACCTCCATTTCTAATCATATTTTTAAAATCTTCTATATCTCCACCACAACCAAATACAATCTTCCTTCCCATCTCCTCACCTACCAGATCAGATGGAGTATGGGCATCATTGTTTAGAACCATTCCAACACCCACTTCTTTAGAAATTTTAAAAACATGCCCATTTGTAAAAGAGTGCCCCTTCCTTGTAGTAATTTCGAGTAAAATACCATTTTTAGCAGCCAATTCTGCATCTTTGTAGGATATTAGGCCAGGGTGTGCCAATACATCAACATATTTACAGGAGAGAGCATGAGTGTTTGTCCCTTCACAAACAGGCTCAACGATAGTTTCTCCATGAACAACAACAATATCAGCCCCTTTACTTTTAGCTTCCTCAGCAAGAACAGAGATTTTACTCGGAATAAGATGAGTAATCTCTATACCAACTAAAAATTTTATAGGTGATATATCTTTTATCTCTCCTTTTAATTTAAGTAATCCATAAATTATAGACTCATAATTGGAGAAATCAGCATGATCAGTAATCGCTAATCCACTATAACCTGAAGCATAGGCTCGTCTCAAAAGCTCAGAAGGTATCAATACTCCATCACTAAAAGTCGTATGGGTATGAAGGTCATACATAAGGTTGCTCCAATTATTGATTTATAAATACTTTAAAATAAAAGAAGAACACTCTATTTCTTTAGATCAGGCGGATAAATATATTTCGGGTTCATAATATCAGTATAAGGTAACCCATAATATTTCCAACCATTAAAAAATCCCGGTTTATTGTAATTTGGTGAATATAACTTGGCAATTGATTTTTCGTCGTTACTAACTCCATAAAAATTTTCACCTTCAAAACCACCAAGCACATTATAACTATTTTTAAAACCAGCTTCAAATGCTTTATCTGCTGCAACGTGAGATCTCTGTGATGTTTTGCATATAAATATAAGATTGTCACTATCTTTGAATTTCTTCTTTAATTCTGAAATAAAATCTTTATTCGGTATAAATTGGTATCTTGTAACAGGTGCTGTCATTTCACCAACTTTATCACCTTTTTGGGCAAAGATATTTGAAAGAAACATAAAAGGGAAGTTGTATGCATTTTCAAAATGCCCTACAATCTGATACTCCTGCTGAGCCCTTACATCAATCATATAAACATCAGAAGAAGTTTTGAGCATGTGATACGCCTGTAGCGGAGTAATATTCTTAGCATTCTTTGAGTCAAAAGCATTTAAGGAAATAGTTAATGTAATTGATAGTAAAAAAAACATTAAAAAAATTCTCACTCTTTTCATGGTATCCTCCTTGGTTTTTATTCTTATTAAAAATAAAATAAATTATACTCTAAATTGAATAAAGATTTACTTCTTATTTTTGTTAATTATCTGTAAAAATGGGTTCTCAGTAGGAGCACCCTGATTGTTCTTCTGTGCATTTTTTATAAGATCGACAAAAGAGACAGATTTACCACTATTTTTTGTATTATCATCTTTTGTATTCTCATCTTTACTACTTTTTTCAGTTTTCTTGCTATCTTTAGCTTTATCTCCTATAACTTCAAACCCATCTTTCTTCTCAATCTTTTTGGCAGCATCAACACTCTTAACAGGAGCAGGTTGAGGAGCAACCGGAGCTTTTTCTGGTGTAGCAATAATTTGAGCCTCCTGATGTGCAACTGTGGCTGGTCTATCATTTTTCTCGCCCACAAATGCTGCAAGCTTAATAACTTTCTGGTTATTTTTGAAGATAGCTGTGTCTTTATTTACCTCAATAAGCTGATAATTATTTATTTTTTCTCCAAGTTTCAATACAACATACCCCCTCGAATTTAGTAAAGCTTTTATTTCAGGATTTACCAACTTAGGTTTTAAATAAACTTTCTTTATATCTTTACTGTTTATTACACCATAAACAGTAAAATCATTGACTGTTTCAACTTTCTGATTACTATTTTGACCATCAACTAATCCCGATTCCGTATTCTTAGGTGAAAATATATCAAAAAAATCTTTACTGCTGTTGTCACTCTGAAAACCGTAACTTAGAAATAACAGAAATAGTAAGATAATATATTTAATTAAGTTTAATACCATTTACAACACTCTCCTTTCTCTCATCAAGATGCTTCATTATATTTTTTAAACCATCAAAGAGTTCTTTAGAATAGTAAGTATCAAGAGAGTCCAAATTTATTATATGGGGAGTTATGGCTATTATCAGCTCTGTCCTCTCATCACTTTTGTTTTTGGAACCAAAAAGGTAACCCAAAACAGGGATATCACTTAAAAGAGGGACTCCAGAATTACTATTGTCTATCTTATTTTTGATAAGTCCACCTATTACTATTGTTTGTGAATCATAAGCAACAAGGGATGTCTCAGCTGACCTTTTTAAAAATGATGGTGAATCTATCCCTGAGACAACATTTTTTTTCGGCTCTGAAACCTCCTCTTTTACTTCAAGTCTCACTAATCCGAGCGGGTTTATCTGAGGCTTTACACTCAGAAGTATTCCAGTTTTCCTATATTGAACAGAATTGGTAATATTACCATCACTACTTACATTTGTAACAGATGATGTAATAATAGGAACTTCCTCACCTATCTCTATCTTTGCTTCCTTATTGTCAACAGATAAAATAGATGGTGATGCCAATATCTGGACATCTGATTTGTCTTGTATGGCATTTAGAAGACCTCTTATCCCACCTGCTTTATCATAAAGAGCATAGCTAAACCCGATTAGACTACTCGAACCAATAATATCATCCCTTGCAGGAACACCAGTTCCTGAATTGAGATTGAGACCAGCATTAAAGTTGTCTCCATCAATTTTGATACCATTATTTTTAAGATACCACTGAATCCCATATTTCAAACTATTGTTATAAGAAATTTCAGCAATTAATAGATCTATCAGCACCTGTTTTGGAACTACATCAAGTTTTTTAAGAACATCGTATATTATATTATAATCTTCAACAGAACTCCTTATTATGATAAAGTTATTGTTACTATCAGGAATGAAAAAGACCTCTCCATTTAGAGAACCTTTATTAAAACTTGCACCTTGGACTATCACCTTGCCCTCTTTAGTCTTGGTAGCTTTGCCGCCATAGAGCTGTTTTAGGATATTTGCAAGCTCTTCAGCTTTAACATTTGAAATAGGGACAACAAATACTCTACTGTTGTAAGACTCTTCAGGAACATCCGCCTCTTTTATCCATTTGACCATCATATCAACAAGATTCGCCTCTTTCCCAATAACAAGAATAGAGTTATTTGAAACAATAGGGTAGACAAAAACATCTTTCAATATCCCTGTTTTAGAGAAAATAGCCTGAGATTTGAGTATCTCATCACTCATTTTTTTAGCTTCTTGAGCAGTTATATGTTGAAACTTTAATACTTTGAATATCAAACCTTCAAAAACTTGACTATCGAGAATTTCAATTATCTTTTTTATATTAGAGATATTCCCTTTTTTATCTGCAATAATAATAGAATTTGAGGCATTCACAGATACAGCAGCTGCTCCATTACTTAAAAAAGGTTTGATATTGTTAACAATGTCAAATGAACCTATATGTTTGAGCTGAATAACTTCTATCGAATGCATATTTGCAGGGTCTCTAAAATTAACATTTTTACTTGTATCTTTATTTAGGATGACTTTATAGATATTATTTTCAAAGAGCAAAGTAAGACCAGCAACATCAAGAGCTTCAGTAACTATCTCAATAATCTCATCATCTGTATAATTACCACTGACTCTCATTGCCATTTTAGTTTTTATTGAGGGATCAACAACAAAATCTTTATTAAGAATATCACCCAAAATATTACTTATAACCTCATAAACATCAACATTGTCAAAAACAAGATCAATTTTCTTCTTAGGTAGATTCTTCTTTTTTGCAACAGCACTATCTTGTGGGGGAGATTGCTTTACAGGTAGAGGAGAGTTATTGGTAATGACTTTTTTTACCTCTTTTTTGTCAGTTGTAGATTTATTGTCAACTATATTTTTAGAAGTATCTTGAGTAACAATAGCTTGTAGAGTTTTGTTGTCAGGGGAGGAGCTATTGTCAGAAAGAGCAACTACACCTCTTTTACCACAAGAAAATAGAAATATCAGAATAAAAAAAACAAAAAATAATTTTCTCATTATTTAACCTCTTCTATCTTTTTTAAATAAATTGAACTCATTACCAATCTTACTCTCAAAGGAGTATCTGATTTAGGATCAGCAAAAGAGATATTAAAATCTTGAACAGAAATAACAAAATTTGATTTGTTGATATATTGAAAAACTTGAAGCAATGTCTCTGTGTTTGTTTTAAAATTTATCTCTAATCCACAAATATAGTAAAGCCCTTTATCTTTGATAGGGAATTGGCGGTAATCTGAGACATCTATCCCTTTATTTGTGAAATACTCAAAAATATACTTCTGAAAAGCATCAATAGTGTCAGATGCATCTTTACCATTAAATATCCCCAATTGAAGCTCTTTAAGCTTATCTGAAGATATTTTTAGGGAATTTTTTATACTATTTAATGCTGCTCTCTTCTCCTTTATTTTTAGGATCATCTGGTTATTTTTAGATATTTCATTTTCAAGTGAAATATTCCCTGTATGCTGCTTATGATAACCATACCTAATCATAAGAAAAGTAACAAGAACAAGTATGATAAGAATATAAAATTTACCCTTGTTATCTAATACCATCAACAAACTTCGCCTTTATAGAGAATTTTTCAAAACCATTCGGTTCTCTGACTATTTTATTGTTAATCTGAACCTCCTTTAAAAACTCAAGTTTTTTCATATTATCAAGGATTGTAGAAGCTGAGTCAGCTTTCCCTTCAATTATTAGGTTGTCATTATTAAGTGAGATCTGCCTGATTGAGACTTTCTTATCAGAGGATAAAATTTCAACAAGTCTATTAAAATCAAATGAAGATTTTCTAAATTTGTTAATTTCATCAATTACCTTTATTATTTTACTGTTCTGCTCATCAGCTTTCTGAAAAGGCTCAAGCTCTTTCAACTCTTGCGAAACCTGATCCTTTGAAATATTAAACTTCTTTTTGAGAGAGCTTTTCTGAAAAAGAAGAACAGTGTAAATTGAGATGTTTAGTAAAATTATAAATATAATTGCAGGAACAAAGATAACTGCCACAAAATCGTATTTACCAGAGTCTATAAAATTTAACTTGATTTTGTCCCCATGCTGAATAATTTTGGGAAAAACTTCCTCAACACTCAAATCTTCTTTAATATATTTATCCAAGATTGCTTGATCTATAACAGTTTGAAATATTGCAATATTATGAATATCTTCAATAATTGTGTAATATTTATCGTTAAGATGATAACAGAAATTACCCCTATTTATAAAAATCTCCATAAGTGGTGCTATCAGAACTATCTTCTTATCCAACTTCTCCTGCTTGAGTATCTCTATCAAAGGGGAAAGGTCTGTATAAGTATAAAAAACCGTTGCCTTAAATAGAGCTTTCTGCTCTCTTTTTAGGATGACCTTTTTGTATGTAATACTACTTTTGTTGTCAACATTGTTAAGAAGTAGCATATTGTAAGCAGCTTCCCTTGCATCTCTCATATTTGAAATGTTGATATCAAAGTTTTCTATAAAAATGTTGTTGTCAGTGATGAAAAGTTCTACCTTTCGGACTTTGGAAGATAGATCTTTCAGTTTTGAAGCAAAATCTTCAAGCGAACTACCCACAACACCCTCACCAACAGAGTAGTAAAGATCATTCTGGTTATTGTATATTAATATTAAAGTGCTCTTTTTTAAATTAGCTTTTTCCATTTTATAAGCTCAAATGGTCCTTTCAACCGACCTAAAAATAGTATATAAACATTGTCACTATTAGCAGGTCTTAAATATAATCTCAATATATTTTTGTAAGTTTCTTTTTTATTAGAAGCAACATTAAATCTTGTATAGCCACTCTTGTAAGTAGTAAAAAGTGGGAGTAACCCTTTATACTCTATACTGTTATTGTCATTTTTTATGATATAAAAAAAATCCCGCTCCTTTATATTTTTTATCTTTCTAATTTCAAAAACATCTTTTAGATTTGAATTGGCAGGAGAGTAGCCAAATTTTTCATAATCATCCTTCTCCGCTCCATTTGCTCTCTTTATATCATCAGGATCTATCCAATCAAGGATACAATCAGCAATTTCATCGATATTTATATCACTCCTATCTGTGAAAACCTCATTTAATTTATTTTTTAGACTCTCTTCGTTACTTGCATTTATATCAAACAACCCTGCTTCAGGCTGTATCATGACAAAATACTCCTTTTTATCAACTACTATATTTGTCCCCTCTTGCAATCTCTTTAGTGTATCACCTTCAAAGTAATCGTTGTATAATCCACTCTTGGTTATTAACTCTGAAAAAACTATTGTCAATTTCTTAAAATCATTTGAAAATAGTAATTTGTTGGAGTAATTGTAACATATCTCCTGATTCAGTTTTGCATAATATATCGAGTTCATAAGAAAAAAAGATATTACACCAGTTATCAGAAGTAAAAAAATAAGGACACTCCCTCTTCTATTCATAATTTGAAACTTTAATCTCTTTTTCTACTAATTTGTCATTCACAATAAATTTTATATTTAAAGCAACTGAAATGGGCAGCTCTCCATCAATATCAACTTTTTCACTGTTTTGATTGTTATTAGGCTCTCTTACAATATATCTAAACTCTGCTTTATCAATATCATCAATCTCAACACAACTCCCCTCATTTTCAAGAATAGCATAATCAACTATATCCTGCTCATTTGCAATAGTTTTGAAACATAAAAGGAGCACTTTTTTACTACTTTTAAAAAAATATCCAACTTCATTTCTCCCAGTAGGATTGCTGTTTGTTTCATCTGTTATAAATGCAAAGTAATCTATACCACCTTTAATGAAGAGCTTTCCATTATAATTTATAGGGACAAAATTATTAAATTCAAGGTTTATCAGTGAATCTATAAAAAAAAACTTTTGATTGATCTGGAATATCTCCCTGCTCTTCTGCCACCCATTGACAAAGAAGTTAAGAGTAATCGAAACCATAAGCACTACAAAAAGAGATATAGTAGTTGCAACAGTAACTTCAATGAGCGTAAACCCACTATTTTTGGATATAAAATTCAAACTTATACTCCTTGCTCTCTTTAAATAACATAATAAGTATCTTATAAGCATTTTCTGGAGTAATATCAAAAGAGTTGTTAACATTAAAAATAGGTTTCTTTATATCAATTTTGTAATTCCACTCTTCCCCTAATTGACCTGACTCTTCAGACTCTTCTAATGGCTCATTGCTGCTCATTTTTTTCTCTATAAAATTGTGATAGACACTTTTTGCAGCAGTCGTAGCATCGAGGATATCATTCCCAGAAGTAGTAATTCTCACACTTAAAGAGTAAGAGTAGTAGATAACACTTAATAGTATCCCTGCTATAACCATTGCAACAACTACTTCTATCAAAGTAAATCCATTTTTCATATGTCAAATCACTATATCCATACTTTTTATAAGCCCTGTAGCCTGATTTACTAATATTTTTTTAGAAATTTTTTCACTGTAAAGATTAAGGTTCATGCCGGTAGATGAACCATTCCCATAAAAATATATATAAAATTTCCCATCATTATCTATAATTTTTATAGCTGTTATAGTGATTGTTTTCGGGATAGGAACCCTCTCACTACTGTTATCAAGCGATACCACTCTTTCATCAGGATCAATAACAACTGTATATACTTTATCTTCAACAATACTTTTGACCCTTGCTTTCTCAAGTATCCTTACAAAGTAAAGAGCAAATCTTTTATCATCAACATCAGAGTTACTCTTAAAATTGAGAAAAACAAGTGAACTACTAAAACCTATTATGAGCATAACAACTATAAGCTCTATTAATGTAAAACCTTTCTCTGAAAAGTTAAACCGTCTCATTGATACTAAAAATTCCACTCAACATCGAAACTATAATCGCTCCAATAAAAAGTCCCATTAAAATTATTGTGAGTGGCTCTAAAATATTCAGATATCTTTTTAAAAGATCCTTGACCACCTTGTTTGAAGTATTTGCAATATTTTTGAGTGCAATCGGAAGAGTCCCTGTCTCCTCACCAATAGACACAATACTTACAACATCAATAGGGAATTCTCCCGATTCTCTCATCAAAGAGCTCAACTTCTTACCCTGCTTTAATTTTCGGTTAAACAAACGGACAGAATTTCTGAGGTTATCAAGGAAAATAACCTTCTCACATAAAACAAGTGAATTTATTATTGGAACGCCACCTTCAAGGAGTATCGACATCGTATTAAAAAGCCTGTAATAATCAAATTTAGTAAGAATCTTCCCCACAAGCGGCATTTTGATGAGGTAGGCATTTAGCTTTTTAATGTATTGATATTTTTTGTTAAAATAGATAAATGCAAAGATAGCCAAACCCAATATTACAATTATTGAAAACCAATATCCCCTCAAACCATTACCGAGCAGAAGAAGAAATGCCATGATAAATGGCGGCTCTTGCTGAAGATCTTCAAATATCTGACCAAATTTTGGGATTACAAATACGATAAGGATAAGAGATGACAAGATACTTGTAATAAATAGTATCCCCGGATAAATAAGTGTAGAGATAACAAATTTCTTCGTTTCATAGATATCTGATTGATAATTGTAAAGGTCTTCAAGTATTTTAACAAGGTTTCCACTCTCTTCACCAGCTTTTATCATACTTGTGTAAATTTCGTTAAAGTAATCTGGGTAAACTTTTAGAGCCTCTGATAAAGTTTTCCCACTTTTTATATCATTAACAACACTATAAATTATTTTTTTAAAATCATCATCTTCAACAAACTCGTGGATCAGTGAGAGAGCCTTAGACAACTCTATGTTTGATTTGAGGAGCGTAAAGAGATTTTCGTTGAATTCAAGGACAAGCTTCTTTTTAGCTGAACGAACATTAAAAAGTTTCTTCCTCTTTACTTCACGTATATTTGTAATGATAAGGTTGTCTTCTGATAACTTCTTTATTGCTTCAAATTTATTTACAGCAATTATAGAGCCTGATTTCTCTATACCCTTTTCATTAACCCCTTTATAAGAAAACTCCATTACTTAGTAACCCTCAAAACTTCCTCTATTGTGGTAGTCCCATTAATCACTTTGAGAAAACCATCATCTCTCATTGTCTTAAAACCCTTATCTTTTGCCATTTTAAGCACATAATCGTTATCAAATTTATCTTTCATTAGCTCTCTTTTTAGCTCATCATCATAGTGCAGTATCTCATAAACAGCCGTTCGACCTCTAAAACCAGTATTAGCACACTTTTTGCACCCTACACCTTTGTATAGCTTGTCAGTATACTTAAGAATGTCAAAATTGTAGAGCTTATTAAGAAGCTCAGCATAACTATCATCAACCTTAACCTCCTCTTTACAGTAAGGACAGATATTCCTTACCAGACGCTGACCAATTGAAGCTATGATTCCAGAAGCAAGGAGATACCCCTCCACCCCAAGGTCAATAAGCCTATTAAATGAGCTAAACGCATCATTCGTATGGAGTGTCGAAAATACAAGGTGACCTGTAAGAGCTGATTGTATTGCTATGGATGCTGTCTCAAAATCCCTTATCTCACCAATCAGAAGAACATCTGGGTCTTGGCGGAGTATAGATCTTAGTGCAGTGGCAAATGTAAGACCTATCTGTGCTTTTACCTGTATTTGATTGATACCTTCAAGCTGATACTCAACAGGATCTTCTACTGTAATTATCTTCCTTTCAGAAGTATTTATCTCCTTTAGTGCAGCATAAAGAGTAGTAGTCTTACCAGAACCTGTAGGACCTGTAACAAGTATTATCCCATAAGGTTTATGAATAATATTATCAAAAAGTGTTACCTGAGCCTCATTCATCCCAAGGTTAGAGAGATTGAGGATTTGGTTATCCTTTTTTAGAAGCCTCAAAACTATACTTTCACCATAGATAGTAGGGATACTTGAAACCCTGATATCTATCTCAAGTCCATCCTGCTCGACCAAAACCTTTCCATCCTGAGGGACTCTGCTCTCTGCAATATTCATATTGCTCATTAGTTTCAATCTTGATAGTATCGCAGGTTGAACTTTTTTGGATAATCTTTCTATTTCGTGCAATATTCCATCAATTCTAAAACGGACTTTGAGGTATTCTCTTGAAGGCTCAAAGTGAATATCAGAAGCATTGGTCTCAAGAGCATAACTGATATAGTTGTTAACAAGTCTTATGATAGGGGCTTCCTGAGCAATATCTTTAAGCTGCTCAAGATCATTTATAAAAGCATCAGGATCATCCTGAGAATCTTCAACACTTCCAAGTTGAGCTTCATACCATTTGTAAAGTATCCTTTGGATCTCTTCATCACTTATATTCCTAACTTCAACTTTTTTGGAAAACATACGTTCAAATGAGCTCAAAGAGGAGAGTTGGGTCTTATCTGATATCAGAAGAAATATAGTCTCTTCATTTTCGCTTACTGGTAAAATACTGTGACGTTGTAAAAAATTTTTGTTGATGTTTTCCAGAATAAAAGGTTTATCTGGAATAACAAAATGCTGCTCCATAGGTGATCCTTAAAAATATTTTAAAATTATTTTCTTCATTAATGTTGTATTTGTCATTAAAAAAATAATCATTTCCAATTTATTATAATAGCATACTATGAATTTATTTCAATAGCTATTTTTTATAGCATTAAAAACTATCCCGCAACTCAATTCCCCT
>DYJV01000055.1:0-8506 GCA_020722945.1 Candidatus Methylomirabilis sp.
ATATGGAGCTGCTGACAAGTGATGGCAGGATAGATATGGTAGCAAAGATAAAGGGGAAAATTTATATCATCGAATTTAAATGCAACCAGAGTGCAGAGAAAGCCTTGGATCAGATAAAGAGTAAATATTTATCAAGATTTAAACCTCAAAGTTCAAATGAGGAGCTCTTCCTTGTTGGTATCAACTTTGATAGCCAAACAAGAAATATTTCAGAGTGGAAGTGGGTATTGGGATAATTGATAATGATGGATTATGAATGGTGAATGGAGAATGGTGAATGGTGAATTGACAATGGATAATTATTTTTTTGAAAAATTCCCCTCTTTATTAAGTAGGAAAGATAAACAAAAAATGACCACCCCTTCAGCCTTCAGGCTGCTCTTTATAGTTTATCATTATAACTCAAATTTCCAACATTGAATTTGTATGATAAATCAAATTAATTATTGACAGTATTAAGAGTTTTATATATTGTAGAATACTTTTTTTGTTACTCTTTTGCTATCTGCTAATTTCATATATTTACCAAGTATTTTAAATAAATAGATCAAAATTTTAATTTAAAAGGAGTCTTTATGAATTACCACATCAAGAACATTAATTTAGCTGAAGAGGGTAAGCTTAGAATCGAGTGGGCAGCTCAGAATATGCCTGTTTTACAACTTATCAAAGATAGGTTTGAAAAGGAGAAACCTCTAAAAGGTGTAAAACTTTCAGCATGCCTTCATGTTACTACCGAAACTGCAAATCTCATGGACACACTAAAAGCTGGAGGGGCTGATGTTGTTCTTTGTGCATCAAATCCTTTAAGCACTCAAGATGATGTCGCTGCTTCACTTGTCAAACATTTTGAAATACCAGTCTTTGCTATAAAGGGAGAAGGGACAGATACATATTACGACCATATCAAAAGTGCTCTCGAACATTTTCCAAATATCACAATGGATGATGGTGCTGACCTTGTTTCATCACTACATTTTATAATGCTTGGGAAAAATAATGAGCTTAACACCTCTGTGAAAAATTGGGTTAACAAACTATCTCCAAAAGATCTAAACAATCTCACAACCTCTGTTATGGGTGGGACAGAAGAGACCACTACCGGAATTATAAGACTCAAAAGTATGGAAAAAGACAAAGTTCTCAAATTTCCTGTTATGGCTGTTAATGATGCAATGACCAAACATTTTTTTGACAATAGATATGGGACAGGTCAAAGCACTATTGATGGGATAATACGGGCTACCAACAGGCTTCTTGCCGGCACATATTTTGTTGTCAGTGGTTACGGATGGTGTGGTAAAGGTCTTGCAATGAGGGCAAGAGGGATGGGAGCAAATGTAATAGTTACAGAGGTAGATGCCATAAAAGCACTTGAAGCTGTAATGGATGGATTTCTTGTTATGCCAATGAAAGAAGCTGTTAAAATTGCTGATTTTTTCTGCACAGTTACAGGGAATATGCACGTTGTAAGAGCCAAACATTTTGAAAAGATGAAAGATGGTGCAATTGTATCAAACTCTGGACATTTTAATGTAGAGATAGACCTTGAAAGTTTAGAAAAGATAGCCATCAAGAAAAGACAGATAAGAGAGTATGTTACCGAATACACACTTGCTGATGGTAGAAAAATTAATATACTTGGAGAGGGGCGGTTGATAAATCTTGCAGCAGCAGAGGGACACCCATCAAGCGTAATGGATATGAGCTTTGCAAATCAGGCATTAGGAGCCGAATATATCCTCAAAAATCATTCCAAATTAGGGAAAAAAGTTTATAGCATCCCTGAAAAAATAGACAGAGAAATTGCTGATCTCAAGCTTAAAAGTATGGGAATAAAGATCGATAAGCTCACCAAAGAGCAGCATAAATACCTAACATCATGGGAGATGGGGACATAAGATCAGGCTATCTGTCTAATATTTGCCTATACATTGTACACAGATAGGTGTTTACATAGGTAGAAAGGTTGAAGAAAAAACAGGTAGAAAAACAACTACAAAAAAATAGACTTTATTTTTGTCACCCTGAACTTGTCTACTTATGTGTAAACAGGTTTCAGGGTTTCAAAAAATAGATTGAATATATAAAAAAGTGTAGTTTAAAACAGAGAGAGTGAGAAAAAAGATTCTCAAGCGAGTCCAAATTTAATAGATGTCTAATCAAAATAGAGTTGATTTTTCAACTATATTTGAAAAACTTTACAATTTTTATGGTGACAGACTCTGTTCTGTTGACAAATTCAAAGACCCATATAAGATACTTATCTCATGTATCATATCACTCCGAACAAAAGATGAAATAACTGAAAAATCTTCAAATGCACTTTTTTCAATGGCATCTGACCCTTATCAGATGTTAAAACTATCTTCAGATCAAATTAGTCAGGCAATTTTCCCCGCAGGTTTTTACAGAAAAAAGGGTGAACAGATTCTCTATATTACAAAAACAATTATTGAAAAGCACAATGGAAGAGTCCCTGATAATCTCAACGAACTTCTTTTAATAAAGGGGATAGGTAGAAAAAGTGCTAATCTTGTTTTGAGTCTTGGTTATCAAATACCTGCTATCTGTGTGGATACACATGTCCATAGAATATCAAATAGAATCGGTTTAGTAGAAACAACAACCCCTGAAAAAACAGAAATTCAACTTTCTAAAAAAATTGAGAAAGATTACTGGATAAGGATAAACAATCTTTTTGTCCTTCACGGGAAAAATATCTGTGTCCCCATATCACCAAAATGTTCAAATTGCCCTATCTCTTCTCTTTGCAAAAAAAATAGTGTAAATAAATCCCGATAAAACAACCAATAGATAAAAAATATTTATCAGATAACAGTATTGATGATAAAATGACACTCCATTTACAAGGGGAATATCCATATTTATAAAACCTGATTCAAACGGATATATCTTTCTTAATATCTCACCATCAGGGGATATTACAGCACTTATCCCTGTATTTGCAGATTTAATAAAAAATTTACCACTTTCAGCAGCTCTAAAAACATTTGCAGCCAAATGTTGCCACAAAGCATTACTTTTCCCAAACCATGCTTCATTGCTTATATTAATGATAATATTACCACCCATTTTATTAGATTCTGCTATCTCAAATGGAAATATTCCTTCAAAACATACCAAAGGGACAATTTCTAAATTATCATATTTCAATATTTTTCTCACTTTACCCTTTGAAAAATCTTCACCCGGGGAGATTTTGTTAACAAAACCGAATAAAAATTTTAGTGGTGTGTATTCACCAAATGGGACAAGATGTATCTTGTCATACCTCATAAAATTGGCTGTTTTATCAAAAAAGTATAGGCTGTTAAAAATTTTGTAGTCATGCAAAGAGTAGAAATCAATTGATGGCATCCCAAGTATAAGATTTGTATTAATTTTACTGATAAATGTCAGCAGAGAATTCTTTAAATTTTTATCCTCATCAATAAATTTGGTAAAGATAGTTTCCCCCCATACAACAAGATCAGGCTTTGAATATTTTAATTTATCTAAAGTTAGACTTTTGTATATATTTAATACATCTTCTGCTCTTTTGCTGTCCATTATTAGATCTTCACTCACATTACCTTGAATTATAGATATATTAACTTTTTGATTCTCATTTATATTCTTTTTTGGGATAAAAAAGAGCACTCCTATCAAAACAACTAAAACTCCAATATATATAAAACTCCGATAATTTTTATGGGAAAAAAGATTGAAGATTGAGACATTTACCAAAATAGCAGTAAAAGTTATGAAATAAGAACCAAGATATGGGACTACTTTTAAAAAAGGTTGAAATTCATAAAAGTTGTAGCTCAAATCACCCCAAGGGAATCCTGTAAAGATTACCCCCTTTAATATTTCAAGAGATGTAAATATTGAAGCAGCAAATACAGGATTTTTAAATTTTGAGTAGCAATATATAAAAACCACAAGAAATAACGACAATATAAGAGCCATAAGAAAAAGAGTCAAATAAGATACAATAAGGGGTGAATTACTGTAGGTGAATGGAACTATAAGCCACCGATAATAAACAAGATTAAAAACAAGACCAAAAATAAATGATAAAGGGAGAAGTTTTTCAGGAAATTTATTTACTACATAAAGTAGCGGCAAAAAAATTATGAAGGTTATTAAGTAAGATCCATGACCCGGGGAAGTTATCTCTGCAAAGATCCCCCAGATCAGAAGAGATAGAAAAATTGGTGGGTTTATTAAACCCACCAATTTACTTATTAGTGGTCGCAAACGTTAGATCCAAGTTTAAGGGTGTTATTAATCATGTCATCTATTAATTTTTCTGGAACATCATCAAGAGCCCCAACATAAACTTTTATCCCAAACTCTTCAAAAAAACCTTGAGCCTTTGACCCCATCCCTCCAGCTATAATAGCATTTACATTAAGGGAGTTGAGCCATTTGGGAATTACTCCCGGCTCATGAGGTGGAGGTGTAACAAACTCTTTTTTGGTAATAACACCATTTTCAACATCATATATTCCAAAATTATCAGCATGACCAAAATGTCTGCAAAGAAGACCATTGGCAATAGGTATTGCAACTCTCATCTTTCCTCCTTTAGATTTGTTTTCATTGATAGATTTTTGAGAACATGAAGAGCATGAACTCCCTTCACCACTGCAAGAAAGTGGTAAACTTCCTAAATTACAGTTAGCAGAATTGTTATCTTTCATAATCTTCAAAACAGCATCTTTATAAGCTTTGGCAGCTTCACTATCAGGGTTACTCTCAATGAAGAAAACTCCTGAATCACCACTATTTACAATTTCTACCTCAAAAGGAATCCTCGCAAGAATATCAATATTAAAATCTTTTGCTGCTTTTTCAGCACCACCAGATTTAAAGATATAGGTAACCTCTCCACACTTTGGACATTTAAAACCAGCCATATTTTCGATTAACCCCAATACAGGAACTTTTAACATTTGAGAAAAATTGATAGTTTTCCTTGCATCAAGAAAAGCAACCTCCTGAGGAGTAGATACAATAATGGAGCCATCAACATTCCCAAGAAGTTGAACAGCACTTAAAGGCTCATCACCTGTCCCCGGAGGGCAATCTATGATCAAATAATCAAGCTCAGGCCAATCAATGTCATTAAGAAATTGCTTTATTGCAGTCATTTTGAGTGGACCTCTCCAAACAACAGGAGTATCCTCAGACTCAAGAAGAGATGCTATCGTCATAATATAAAAATTATCTTTTATTTTTATCGGTGCAGGATTCCCATGCTGGTTAACTTCGAGTCTTTTGCCTGAAACACCAGTCATTTTCGCTATCGATGGTCCATGTATATCAACATCCATTATCCCGACTTTTTTCCCCATAAGCCAAAGTGCAACAGCAATATTGACACTCACCGTGCTTTTACCTACTCCCCCCTTGCCACTTAAAACAATATATTTCTTCTTTATTCTTGATAAATTTTCGAGCATTTTTTGATTATCTTCTTGCTGATGATTAGACATAAATACCTCCTATAAATTTTACGTTTCTCTACTATAATAAAATTACTTTAATTACAACAAAATTTTACTACCAATGCCCAGGCTTCGTTGCCTGATCTGCATTTTTTAAAGTTCCAGATTTTAATAATTTGAGAGCCTCATCAACAGTAACACTCTCGTCAATGAGATAAATTTTAACATTTGAGCCACTCAACACATTAAACGCCTTGGGACCAACATTACCGGTAATTAGAACATCTATACCCTCTCTTAAAATATTCTGTGCTGATTGTATCCCCGCTCCCTGTGCTGCATTGAGATTTTGGGAGTTATCAATTATCTTTCTCTCCCCTGTTGTTTCATCATAGATAAGAAAATATTTACACCTTCCAAATCTTGAATCAACGACTGAATTTTGATCTTTTTCAGAAATTGTTAAACCAATTTTCATTTTACACTCTCCTTTACTCTATTTTGATTTATTTTAAACCATATACTTTCTAAACTTTTTCGAAGCTCTTCATCTGTCTCTACAACTGATCTCTTCTGAACCAATGCTTGATAAAATTTTTTACTATAAGGTATCTCTCCTAACAGTTCAATACCACTTTCACCACAGAATCTTTCAATATCTCTCTTAATTTCTCGATTTATTGATGCTTTATTTATGATACAACCTGAACGGATTTTAAAATGATTAATAAGCTCTGCCACCCTTTGGAGATCGCTGAACCCTGAAATAGTAGGTTCTGTAACCAAAACTACAAAATTCACCCCACTCATTGCAGCTATTACAGGACAGGCAATCCCGGGAGGACCATCTATCAGGATAGTATTGCTGTTTGATTCTTTTGCAATAATTTTAGCAGTTGTCCTAACAGTCGATACAAGTTTGCCAGAGTTATCAGCTCCAGGTTCTAATACAGCATGAACAAGCTTCTTCCCTAACCTTGTATTTGAGATATAATACTCTCCACATCTGTTTTCATTAGCTTCTATTGCTTTTTGAGGGCAGAGATTGTAGCATAAAAGGCACTTTTCACATTCAAGTGGATCGATATATGCACTATCACCTCTTATAGAAATTGCATGATAATGACAATTTTCTACACAAATATTACATAAATTACACATCTTCTCAACTACTCTACACTCTTTGCCTGAATAAAAATCGAAAGAGCTGCTTTTATCTGGTGCAAGTAAAATATGCATATCCGCAGCATCAACATCACAATCAACAATAATATCATTTTTTTCAAGAAAGAAACTGAACGCTGCAGTAATGGATGTTTTCCCTGTGCCACCCTTTCCACTTAATATCAATATCTCTCTCATCTTATACCTCTTTTAAAAGTGAAATAATTTTATCAAAAGCAGACAGAAAATATCTTTTAAACCTATCATCTTTTTCTGAAACAATAATTCCATTTGAATAGTTTTGTGCAATCTCATCACTATGTGGAATCTTTGAAAGCAAAGGGATACCCTCTTTTATACAGAAATCTTCAACTTCAGAGTCTCCTATCCCATCCTTATTTATTACAACTCCAAATTTTAATTTTAGTTTTTTTAAGACATCGTAGGTAATAACAAAATCGTTAAATCCAAAAGGAGTCGGCTCTGCTACAAGAACAACAAAATCATTCCCCTTCATTGCCGCTATTGTGGGGCAAGTTGTCCCAGGGGGTGAATCGTAAATGATAAATTCGTAATCATTATAATTTTGTAATGTTTTATCTTTGGTCTGTTTGATAAGAGGAACAGCAATAGGTTCTCTAAGTTTGAGCTTACCCTCTACAAATCCATCTCTGTTATCCTTGACAACTCCAATCTCCTTCTCTCCTTTGGCAAGAGCATTCTCAGGACACAACTTGATACAAGCAGTGCAACCCTTACAAAGCTCAGGAAATATTCCCCACTTTGTCTTTGTAACAAAGATTGCATTAAATTGGCAAACTTCCGAACATCTGCCACAAAGAGTGCACTTTGAGTCATCAACAACAGGGATAGTATTGTAACATAAAATCTCAACCAGCTTCATACCACTCTTTATGAAAAGTCCCGAATTTGGCTCCTCTACATCAAGATCAGATAGACAAATTTTATACTTATCTTTCAAAGAGTAGTATAAGTTTGTTGAGAAAAAAGTTTTACCAGTCCCACCCTTTCCACTTGCTACTGCAATTTTTAATGGTTTCATAAGTTGGCTCTCCCTCTAATATTTAAAAGATTACCTGACACAGATCATTGGACAGCAGATATAGTGTCAAGTAATATCTCAAATAGTTAGAATCTGATTTAGTTTGTATAAAGGAATAATGAATATTAAACAAATTTTTAAAGGGGAAAAGCTGTATCTTCCCCCCCCCTTTAAAAGATCTCTGAGAATATCTACTTATCACCACTTTTAGCTCTCTCAAGCCTTGCAATCTCCTGCTCAATCATCTCTTTTTCCTGTTTTAAGTAATCTAATTCATCAGACTGGTTAAAATATCTTCTACCAAAACCTCTCATACCGGCACCTCTCCTAGCTCCCATACCAAATCCTCTTACAGCTCCTCTGCCTCTACCGCACATACCAAATCCACCACCTGTCATAGCTCCTTGTCCCATTGGTCCTGTTCCATCAAATCTTGGCATAAAATCACCCCCTTTCATCTTTTATATCTTATTAAATCTATGCATACAACATCTACCATGCCCAAAATGTTGTGCCATATTTTTTATTTTCAGACTCCCACACTCTGGGCATTTGGTAATTTCACTTAAATTTATAGATATTTCAACTATATGTCCACATTCATCACACCTGAAAAGATTTTTCCTGAAATGAATATTCCCACCTTCAATAATAAGCTCTTTACAGTTGATTATAGCATCTGCTATCTTCTTCCTTGCCTGCTCAATCAACCTTGTAAATGTAGGTCTCGAGATCCCCATATGTTTTGAAGCCTCTTCCTGATCAACTGGTTAAAATATCTTCTACCAAAACCTCTCATACCGGCACCTCTCCTAGCTCC
>DYJV01000055.1:8606-16451 GCA_020722945.1 Candidatus Methylomirabilis sp.
ACTGGTTAAAATATCTTCTACCAAAACCTCTCATACCGGCACCTCTCCTAGCTCCCATACCAAATCCTCTTACAGCTCCTCTGCCTCTACCGCACATACCAAATCCACCACCTGTCATAGCTCCTTGTCCCATTGGTCCTGTTCCATCAAATCTTGGCATAAAATCACCCCCTTTCATCTTTTATATCTTATTAAATCTATGCATACAACATCTACCATGCCCAAAATGTTGTGCCATATTTTTTATTTTCAGACTCCCACACTCTGGGCATTTGGTAATTTCACTTAAATTTATAGATATTTCAACTATATGTCCACATTCATCACACCTGAAAAGATTTTTCCTGAAATGAATATTCCCACCTTCAATAATAAGCTCTTTACAGTTGATTATAGCATCTGCTATCTTCTTCCTTGCCTGCTCAATCAACCTTGTAAATGTAGGTCTCGAGATCCCCATATGTTTTGAAGCCTCTTCCTGATCAAGCTGCTCATAATCTGAAAGCCTTACTGCTTCAAATTCATCAACATTAAGTATAACTTTTTCAAGGGATCTCATAGGGATTCCAGCAGGTTTAAATATAGCTGCAATAGGTGGTGTCTCAACAAAACGCTCTTTTTTAGGTCTCATCTTTATCCTTTTCAATCATATGTTCAAAACTAATATAATAAACATATGTTCAAAAGTCAATGCTTTTAATTTTATTTTTTAAATAATTTTTAAAGTATTTGAGCTTTCATTTATAAATTTAAATTATGAATTAGATTTTTACATAAAAAATAATAATTTGACAAATTTATAAAAAAATAAATAGTAAAACATATATAATAAGAAAATCAAGGGGGAACAATATGAAAATTGATTGTAGAAATCTTGGATGCCCAGAACCTGTAATAAGGAGCAAAAATGCACTACAAAATCTAAAAGACGGTGAGCTTCTCGAGGTTCTCCTCAACTCATTCTCATCAATCTCTAATGTTACCAGATTTGCTCAAAATCAGGGATTTAATGTATCAGAAAATAAATTGGATAGTGGCGATACAATATTGAAAATTTACAAAGAGGGAGATAATAGCAAAAATTCTTCAGATACTCTTTCTCCAAATAAAAATATTGAAGATAACAATTTTTCCAACAAAACTATCTTTGTTAAGGATGACAGGATGGGTGAAGGTGATTTTGGTAGAAAGTTGATGAAAGGTTTCTTTAAAGCATTGAGTGAATACAACAAAATCCCTAAAAATATTATCTTTGTTAACAGAGGGATACTCCTTACAACACAAGACGATAATCTTGATCTGGTTGAATCACTTAAAATACTTGAAAGTAAAGGCACAAAGATTTATAGCTGTGGGCTCTGTTTTGAAAATTTCAAGATTGATACCAAAAGTTTAAAGATAGGGGTGATTGGGAATGCTTTTGATAATGTAAATATGATGATGAATACAGACGTTGTTTCTATCTAAAAAGGGGGAAGTATGATTGGCAATAGTGCAAAACTTACAAAATTTGTAAGAGCGGCAGGGTGAGCAGGGAAGCTTGCTCCGGGCGAGTTGTCTGAATCTGTATGCTGTTTGTCTTCCCACAATAAAAATGTGATCGTATCATTTGAAGGTAACGAAGATGCTGGAGTATTCAAGATCAATGACAACCTTGCAATTGTCCAGACTGTTGATTTTATCACCCCTGTTGTTGATAATCCTTACATATATGGGCAGATTGCTGCGGCAAATTCGCTTAGTGATGTCTTTGCTATGGGTGGAGAGGTAAAAACCGCTCTAAACCTTATAGGATTTGATTCTGTTCACCACTCAAAGGAAGTTTTAACCGAAATTTTACAGGGTGGTGAGAGTAAAGTGACCGAATGTAACGGTGTTATCTTGGGTGGTCATACAATAGAGACTATCGAAATGTTGTATGGTCTGAGTGTTACAGGATTTGTTCACCCTTCAAGAGTTTTGAGAAATAATAGTGTCCGAGAGGGTGATATTTTGATAATTACAAAACCTATCGGAGTGGGGATTCTCTCCACAGGAGTTAAAGCTGACCTTGTTGACGATAAGGTAATCAACGAAATGGTCAAGTATATGTCTATGCTCAATTACAAAGCTTCAGTTGTCGCAAACCAATTTGACATTTCAGCTTGCACAGATGTTACTGGGTTTGGTCTTGCTGCACATAGCTACGAAATGACTCATCACAAATTCACAATAGAGATAGAGTTTGATAAAATTCCAATACTTAAAGAGGCTCTTTATCAGGCTTCAATGGGTATTATCCCGGGTGGAGCCTACTCAAACCAAAATTTTATGAAAGATAAAATATCTATAAAGAAAAAATTAACCTTTGAAGAGGAGATACTCCTTTTTGATCCACAAACTTCTGGTGGCCTCCTACTAACTGTAAACGAAAAAGATGCAAACAAATTTATTACCCAGTTGATAGATGAAGGGGTAGAGAGTGCAGTTGCAATAGGATATGTAAAAAAATTTGATGAAAATTTTATAAAAATAGTATAAAGCTCTTTGAAATACCAAATTACGGAGTCAATATGATCAGCCAAAGAGCCTCCAACATTGCCCCATTTTATGCTATGGAGATATTAGAAGAAGCTCATCTTCTTGAAAAAGAAGGGAAAAATATCATTCATCTTGAGATTGGAGAACCTGATTTTGCTACACCATCCAAGATTTCTGACAAAGCAGCAGAGGAGCTTAAAAAGGGTAACACACATTACACACACAGTCTCGGGACAGTAGAGTTACGAGAAGCTATTGCAGAATTTTATTACAACAAATATAAAGTCAAAGTTGATCCAGATAGAATACTTATCACCAATGGCACATCCCCATGCTTCTTCCTTATATTTTCAGCACTATTAGAGTCAGGGGATAAAGTAATAATGTCAAACCCCTCTTACCCCTGTTACAAAAACATAATACAGTTTTTGGGGGGCACTCCTCATTATATAAATGTTTTTGAAGAGTCTAATTTTAGACTACCTATTGATGAACTTAAAAGACATCTTACCCCAACAATCAAAGCCCTGCTTATTAACTCTCCATCCAATCCTACAGGCACAATATTAGACAAGAAAAATCTTCAAGAGATATCTACACTCGGTAAATTAATTATATCTGATGAAATTTACCATGGTCTTACCTATGATGGTGATGAGCATACTATTTTAGAATTTGATAGTAATGCAGTAGTTTTAAATGGATTCTCCAAATTATACGCAATGACAGGTTGGAGACTTGGGTTTATGATTGTTCCACAATACCTTATAAGACCTATCCAGAAAATACAGCAGAATTTCTTTATATCTGCTAATTCATTCGTGCAGGCTGCTGGGGTGGTTGCACTAAAAGATGTTGATGAGGATATAGAGAAAATGAAGCAAACCTACAATACGAGAAGATTGCTTATGCTCAAGAGGTTAAAAAAAATTGGGTTTGAGATAAAATCAGATCCTGTAGGTGCATTCTACATCTTTGTAAATATCAAAAATTACTCCAACAACTCACTTGAATTTGCAAAAAACATACTCCATAAAGCCAATGTCGGTGTTACTCCCGGTATAGACTTTGGAAGCAATGGTGAAGGTTTTTTAAGATTCTCCTATGCTAATTCGATTGATAATATCAATATTGCAATGGACAGATTAGAGGAATTTTTTAGTAAAATAGATAATTAAATGCCAAAATTTCTTAAAGTAAAAGGTTTCTTTGACCCGCAATTAGGGGAAATGATATATAATCCTATAATAAAATGGGATGATGATTTATCAATCCACATTCTAACGACTCCTCTACCACCCTCTGTAAAAATCAAACAAATCAAAGGTTACATTACCACACCATTTTTTGATCTCCACACACATCTTTTCCTGACAGGCTCATCTGAAATATCTGAGAGAGAAAAAGTGTTAAAAGAAGATAAATTTACTACTGAAAATCGGATAGAGGAGAATATCGAAAACTATAAAAAATATGGGATTATTGGAGTTAGGGATGCTGGGGATAATCTTTTTGCAGCTCTTGATATGAGTAAAAAAATATCTGATTTTACAATTATCCCATCTGGTAAAGCTATCTTTAAAAAAGGTAGATATGGTAGTTTTATAGGTGAGCCATTTACTGATAAAAAAAGTTTGATTGCCATACTAAATTCATTAAATAGTAAAGGTGCACAAGTTCTCAAAATAATAAATTCAGGGATTAATTCTGTTGATAAATTTGGCAATCAAACCACTTCACAATTTACTTATGATGAATTTAAATTACTATCAGATTTCGCAAAAAATAATGATTTAAAAGTAATGGTTCATGCAAATGGAGAAGAAGCTATAAAAATGGCTGCTTCTTTTGGAGTTACTTCTATTGAACACGGTTTTTTTATGGGAGAAGATAATATCAAGTTGATGATAGACAACAATGTTTCACTTATTCCAACTTTTGCAGCAATGTTTAATCTGATTTACAATAAAGCCTTTACCAACAAACAGAAAGAGGTAATAAAAAAAACTACTGACCACCATATTGATGAAGTTAGGCAATTTTTAGAACTTGGTGGTAGATTAAATCTTGGGACAGATGCTGGCTCTTTTGGAATGATGCATGGTGAATCAATATTTGATGAGATTAAATTTTTTCATAAATCAATTGGCTTATCATTTGAAGAGATATTAAAAATTGTATCTTACGATAACCTTCTGCTAGCTGGTGTAACTATCAAAAGATACCCATTTCTTATATTTATGGATCAGTTTAATTATCAATCTCTAAGTAGCAGTAATAGCAAAACTATACAGTATACAGAGTGTGAAAATTGATTAAGTTAAAGATTTTTGACTACATAATTATATTTACTGTAATAATTTTAATCATTTTATCTTACTTATACTTAAAAAATAACTTTTCACCAGACAATATTGAGATAATTACCACTGATAAAAGGTTGCATTTTTCTTTAAAAAAAGATATTGTAATCACAATAAAGGGAGCTATAGGTGAAATGAGAGTTGAGATAAAAAATATGAAATTACGAGTTATTGAATCTTCATGCCCAAATAAAATTTGCATTAAAAGCGGCTGGATATCTAAAAATGGTGAGCATATTGCTTGTATCCCCAACAAAGTCTTAATAACCTTAACTTCTTCAAACAAAAATCTAAAAGATTACGATTTTATAGTAGAGTAAAAAGTAGAGGGGTAAAATGTTTGGAATAGGCTTTAATGAACTTATAATTATACTTGTTGTTGCTCTTATCGTTATAGGACCAAAGAAATTACCCGAGATAGCAAAAACTCTCGGCAAAGGTTATAGAGAGTTCAAAAATGCTTTTGATGATGTCAAAAACGAAATTAATCTCGATATGTCCGATGATAAAGAGTATACCAAAATTAAAGTAGTCGGCAAAGACAACAAAAAGGATGAAAACTCTAAAAAATCAAATATAGAAGAGGAGATAAAAACATCTAAAAATGAGTGATTTATACTCTTCTGACAATCAGAAAAATAGCGACAATCTCATTGAAGAGAGTCATGACACTTCACCCTCTGATCCTTCAGAGGATAATAAAATGGAATTTAGTGATCATTTAGCAGAGTTAAGGCAGAGGCTCATCAAAATATCTATTGCTGTTTTTATAGGTTTTGGGGGGTGTTATTACTTTGCAAAAGAGCTTTTCTACTACTTTACACTACCACTTCTGAAAGTTTTACCAGAAGGGAATACACTTATATTTACCTCTCTACCTGAAGGGTTTTTTACATATCTCAAAATTTCATTCTTTGCAGGGTTTATTCTCGTATCACCCTATATATTTTATCAGCTATGGAAGTTTATCTCACCCGGGTTGTATCCAAAAGAGAGAAAGTATGTCCTACCCTTTGTTGCTGCGTCAACAATTTTTTTCGTTATGGGTGTAAGTTTTGCATATTTTATAGTTTTCCCTTTCGGATTTGAATTTTTCCTAAGTTTCCAGAATGACTATATAAAAGCTCTTCCGACTCTTCAGCAATACCTAAAATTTGCATTACAGCTACTTTTTGCGTTTGGTCTAATATTTGAGATGCCTGTGATATTCTATTTTCTTGCCAAAATTAAACTTATAAATTCTAATATACTTACCAAAAATAGACGATACACAGTGGTAATCATCTTTATTGTCGCAGCAATACTTACTCCCCCTGATGTATTTACACAATTTTTAATGGCAATACCCCTTCTCTTACTTTACGAATTAAGTATATTAATAGTAAAAAGAGTGGAGAAATCCCAAAAAGTAGCTGAAGAGGCTAAAGATAAAGATGAAGCAGTATGATTTTCCACCTTACAGACCTCCAAATGAAGCAGATAGCTGCCTTATAAGATTTACAAGGGGATGTCCATGGAATAAGTGCCAATTCTGTATGATGTATAAAAGGGTAAAATTTGAAATACGGGGTGTTGACGAAATATTAGAAGATATCCAAAATGCTCCCTCCATCTTTGGCAGAGATATAAAAAGTGTTTTTATAGGGGATTCAGATTCTCTCTTGATGAAAACAGATACTCTTGTCACTCTTCTAAAAAAAATAAGAGAAGTTTTCCCCAATTTAGATAGAGTTACAAGTTATGCAAGAATCAAAACTCTCAAAGCAAAAGGTCAAGATAATCTCAAAAAACTTTTTGACGCTGGTCTGACAAGGGTCCATATAGGTCTTGAATCTGGCAGTGATAAGGTGCTCGAGCTTATAAACAAAGGCTCAAAAGCTAAACATTTTATACAAACAGCACCAATGATTCACAAATCAGGACTACAGTTTAGCCTCTATGTTCTTCTTGCAGTAGGAGGAAAAGAGTATTCCCATATTCACTCATCAGAAACAGCAGAGGTAATAAACCAATCAAATCCTGATTTTGTAAGATTCCGAACCATTATCCCTATCCCCGGAAGTGGTATAGATAAGATGTTTACTTCTGGTGAGCTTACATATCTCTCTGATAAAGATATTATAGCAGAACAATTAAATATAATACGAAATATTCAAGCCAAAACCTATATCGCCAATGACCATATTTCAAACCTTGTATCGATTGAGGGGGAGATTCCCCAAAAAAAAGATTACTTTCTAAATATCCTTCAAAAAGCTTACGATTCTTTTGGTGATAAGAGCAGAGATAAAGAGAAACTTTTAAGATACCTTTAATTTTTTTTTAAAAACATAAATTAGGCTTGTCTATTGTGTCAACAATACAGACAGGAGCTGAATAAATTATTACAATTAATGTAAATAAAAAACTATCTGCAAATAAATCTGCTTGTGCAGTCACCTATCAGCCTGCCTGTAGACAGACAGGGTAGACGCATACAGAAAATGTTTCTTAAAAAATGGGAGCAATTTTATTGACATAGGAACTATTACCATTTATCATATCAAATGTATATGAGAGATCTTTTTTAATATTATTCCAAATTTATTTTGAAACACCATCACTTTTTTTAGGCCTTGAAACAAATTCTCATTTGACAAACAAACAACCCTCCTACCTTGTCATTGATAGCAGTAGTAAAACAATTCTTCTATCCCAATATCCAATAACAAATGAGATTAAAACTTAAAAAAATTTTCATTTGAAATTATCTTTTTATCTTGCTATATCAACTTTATGAAACTAAAAACTCTTCCGATAGGTCAATCTTCATTTGAAAGAATTATTAAAGAAAATAAAATCTATGTTGACAAAACAAGGCTTCTTTACAATCTGATAACAGAAGGAGAGTTTTACTTCCTCTCCCGCCCCAGACGATTTGGCAAATCTTTACTTGTATCCACACTCAAAAATATCTTTCTTG
>DYJV01000133.1 GCA_020722945.1 Candidatus Methylomirabilis sp.
ATCCAATAAAATCGTAGTATTTTTATTTTTCGAAAATTATTTAGGACAGTATTGGTATTGAATTTATATTTTTATGTTGCATAACATACGGGGGGGGGGGGGTATTATTAAAAAAATTACTAATATTTTTGTCCCGACAAAAGTTAAAGTCCGGACCAAACAATTGTCAAGTATTTTTTATTGTTTAATTTAAAATTTAAAAAAATGAAACATTTATTTTTGGCAGTTATTGCCACAGGACTTATCTTTTCAACAAGTTGTAAAAAAATTGAAGAACAACCAATGCAACAAACAGATTCTACATGGAAAACAAGTGATTGGATTTTGGTAAAATCAGGTGTTAATGTCCAAGGAACTTCGTGCGATTTATACAAAAATGTAAAAACCGGGCAGGAAGTTTATGAAGCCCAATTTTTAAGTAGAGCATTTACTTATAATCTGAATTATTGGGTAGACGAGTTTGGCGCGTATCATTGTTCAGGCGCAGGAAATGAATGTTGGTCTGGGAAAATAGGCGGTGAAGAAGTTATTGTATTACCGCGTAAATAATGGTTAAATAATAGTTACCTTTGATTATTCAAAGGTAACTATTTTAAATAAAAAACATAATTAATAAATGAAAGGTAAATTATTAGTATTTGGCACAATAATAATTATCCTTTTGACAGCTTGTTATACAAAGAAGGATAAAATTACAATTAAACGGGTTTTAGTAGAGAAAGAAATTAGATTGCCACTCCCGAAAGGTGTTTTATCTTCAAGTGTAATACAAATAATTAAAGAAAATGGTAAAACATTATTATTTGTATATTTTTACCCTCAAAAAAAAATATTTGTTTATGATCTTAATAAAAAGATATTAATACATGATATACCGATTTATCGTAATTTAGCTGAAATTGAAAATTTTAGATATATCAATAAAGATTCTATCTGGATTTTCGGTTCTCATTCTCTACGATATAATTATGATAGTTCACTAATGGTTGTAAATTATGATGGTGTCATTAAGCATGTTTATCCTTTTTATAATAACTTTTTTGTTTCTTTAAAAACGTATCCTAATCTGTACTGTGATTCTATAGATGCAATGGATGAAATGGCTATTGATACTATTCTGTTTGCTTATAATAATGAAAGTCCTGAAAATCTGATTGTTGACAAAAAAATATTTTTCACTACTATTGCCGGAAATATTGGAAGTAAATCACATTTGCCACATTTACCAATAGTTGGTTATTATGATTTGAATAAGAAAAAAGTAGAGTTAAATAATCAATTATACTATCCTTATTATTCTGATAGTTTGTTTTATCCTAAAAGTAGATTACATTACTATTATCCAATTTATTGGTCAATTAATCCTAAGGGTAGAATACTTCTTTCGTTTTGTTATACCCCAACGATTTTTGAATGGGATTATATAAATAATGATGTAAAAATGCACAGAGTAAAAACACAATTAATAGATACTATTTACCCTTTTTTAAAACCGACCCAATTAAATAATGATACTACAGATATTTATTACAATATATTTTATGTAAGTAATTTAGAGATGTATCTAAGGTTTGCAAGACTTTCAAGTAATTATGGGAATAAAAATATAGTGATTTTTTCTGATAATAACTTCAACTATTTAGGAGAAGCTATTATTGAACTAGACGAGATGCCTCATTATATATTTGATGATAATTTTATTTCAACAAGTATCGCAGATGATTCATTGACATTAAAGTTCTTTAAATATGAATTTAAACCACTCGACATAAATGCTATAAGGAAACATCTTGATTCAATTAATAATAATAATAAGGAAAAAGAAATATGTAGGATAACAGGGAAAAACGGAAATATCCCTTATAATTCTGAAGGATTCATACGTTATTTAAATAATTTTGAAATCAATGATTCATCATTTGCAATTATTATTCTGAGTAAAAATGGATGTCATACTTGTAATGACTATATTGCAAAGACTATTTCGATAAATCAGCATGTCTTTTTCAATTTAACAGAAAAACCATTTTACCTACTTTATGTTGGTGAAAATGAACAAAAATCCAATGTCTATCATATTTTAAAAGAATATTCTATTAATAAGAACAAACATTTAAAAGTTGATACAACGAGTATATATCCAATTTTTAATCCATTTGGCAGTGAAAATCCCCGACTAGTTTTGGTTAATAACGAGAAAATAGTATCAGATACAGTTTATTTACCAACTAATTTAGAAAAATTAGTTGAGAATCTTTTAGAATTTTATGGATTAACAGCAGAATAAAAATGTTGTTCTCCAATAAAATTATTTATATATTTGTAAAACAACATTAGAATCATTCCCACGAAAGTGGGAATCTTATCATAGAAATTCTTTGCGGGGATTTACAAATAATAGGAATTGAATCAATAGCGTCCTAAACGATTAAAA
>DYJV01000134.1 GCA_020722945.1 Candidatus Methylomirabilis sp.
GCTGCAAAACTTTGTTTATTAAGTGAATAGAATGTGTCTTTACCGTAGTATATAAAGTTATGCCCTGTCCCCAGCTTCCAACTTGAAATTTTTTTCATTTTAAACTTGACTTTTGGATGTTATAATGTTATATTGTATATACATTATAACATTAAGGAGGATATGTTATGCCCTTGAAGATTATTATAACAAAAGATTTTGACCATATGAGTGAAGAGGCTGCGAAAATAATGATTGAGGATATTAAAAAATTTCAGTCTTCACCGCAGTCTAAGGAAAACTATGTGTTAGGTCTGGCAACTGGTAATACGCCTACTGGCGCCTACAAGATATTGGCAAAGGCTGCCAACAACGGTGAATTTGACCCTACATCTATTGTTTCTTTTAACTTAGATGAATATGTTGGACTTCCAGGCAACAGAATTCCTGAAAGAGTAATGCATCCTGAGAGTTATGCATTTTTTATGATTCAGGAATTATTTGGTTTGTTGAAAAAGAAATTCAAGAAAACGCATGTTCCAAATGGAACTGAAATTGAGCAGGAAAAATTGATTTCAGAATTGGAGAAGTATAAAAACAGGCCAGATGCTTATGAAATATTAGGAACGGATAAGGGAAAGCAGATTGATATTAAGCCGAACGGACCAAGTGAATATTTAAATTGGATAAAGAGAGAATTGATTGACGGCTATATTGAAGAGATAAAGAAATATGGTGGTATAAATTTACATATTGTTGGAGTTGGTGGACGTGGTCATGTAGCATTTCATGAAAGTGGAATTCCGTTAGACCAGGAGATGTTACTTGTAAAACTTGATGAAAATACAATTGAGAATGCTGTTATAGATGGACACTTTAAGAGCAAAGAAGATTCACCGAATTATGCGACTTCTATGGGAGCCAAAGCAGTATACAGAGCAGAGACTGTTCTACTTGTTGCAAATGGTCCAAGAAAAACCGGTCCTATTGCTGAGTCTCTATTGGGACCTGTTACAGCGGATGTCCCCATATCATATAGTCAGGAATATGCAAAAAACGGCGGAAATATGATATATGTTATAGATAAGGAAGCTGCAAAAGGCATTCTTGACAAATTAGATGAAATAAAAGCAAAAGGATACGAGGTCGTTGATAAGAGATAATTTTTTAATTTTTGTAGTGGTCAGATATATCTGACCACTACAATTTATTTATTCACCCATTATTTTTCTAAAGTCATTATTTTCACGTAGATTTTTAAGGTCATTATCTTTTTTAGATTGTTCTATCAAATCTTGTGAAAAATATTGTTTTCCCATTTGGAGATATTTAAGTCCCATATCAATATCACCCATTTTTGAATATACACAAGCCAGATTATAGTAAGCATCTCCAAAATCTTCTCTTATTTTTAAGGCATTCGTAAACTGTTCAATTGCATCTTTATATCTTTTTTCTTGTATATATATTATACCAAGATTGTTCATTACTCTTATATCAAACGGTTTTATTCCAAGTGCCTCTTTTAGTTTATTTTCTGCCTCATCATATCTCTTGTTCATAAAAAGTTGTTGTGCCTCTAAAATAAGTTTATCTAATTCTTCTATTAAATCCAAAAGCTGTTGTGCCTGCATAATATTTTTTCCATTTTTCTTGATATATTTTTGATAATACCTTTTTGCAAGTTCATAATCTTTTAAATATAAATCATCTGAGATTAATGCCAATTTGAGATATGCTTCCGTTATCTCGTCATTGTCAGGGTCAACATTTACTGCATAAAGAAGAAATTTATAACTGTTCTCATAATCACCCAGATTAAAGTATGTCAGACCAAGTGCATAATTGGATTTAAGATAATATGGAATGATGTTAATAGATTTCTTAAAATATTCAACAGCCTTTTTTAAATCGCCTTTTTTACCATAGTTTATACCTTTATTATATATATCCACAGCTTTTTTAATCTCTTCAAATTCTTTGTTGCTTGTTTCATATTTTAGATTAACAATGTTTTTAACGATTTTTCTTATTTCAGAAGACTTTTCCCCGCAAAGTTGGATATAATTCATATAATATTCGATAGCATTATTATAATCTCTAAGGTATTGGTCATAACAGATGCCAATTTTGAGATACCCTTCTTTAAATTTGGGGTTTAATTGTATGGCATTTTTATATTCGGTAATGGCATTTTTATATTCTTTATTTTTCAGAAAAATTGTAGCTTTTTTATAGTGCATTTTGAAGTCTTGATTATCAGCATAAATAAAAATTGGTAGGAACATAATTATAAAAAATATCAATATTCTTTTCATATTTATTACGCCATTCAATGAAATATATATAAAATATTATAAAAGGCAACCTAAAAATAGAGTTGTTGCATAATTAATTTGACACCATGTCACCCCCCTGTATGCACAGG
>DYJV01000135.1 GCA_020722945.1 Candidatus Methylomirabilis sp.
TCGTCTCAGTACGTTCTGACAATTGTGGCTTGCCTGATAGCCGGTAAAAACTATCTCTTAATCGGCAAGGACGCTACTAGTATTGGGCAACTCATGCTTTCTAACGAATTTGGATTGCGTGTTTCGGGGCAACACTCCTATTGCTGCTGCTCTGGAGACAACTTGTAAACGTGAACATCATATGGCAAAAATTTATCAGTAAAACATTTATTATCAGCCCCATAATCTATATCTATATCGGGCGATCTTTTTTCAAACATAACATTACACAAATGAGTTGTTTTTTCCATAATGGAAAACGTTGCTTTCAATTCAACTTCTGACTCATTAACGGCAATTATATATATATCTGTATCGACTTTTTTTGCCATAAATTTAAAATCTTTTCTTAAGTCTTTGATATTCGGAACTATATTTATATTTACTGCTTCATACTTATTGGAGAAAATAACTGGAGAAATTTCTTTAATTTCTTTTAGTATCTCCGTAAGGTCGTTTCGAAAATCAATGGTCCAAGTTTTTTTTGAACCACCTTCATAACTATAAAACCACAGGCCGGTTGCTCCATTTACAATAGCAGAATAGACCATGAATCTTTCTTGTTTACGAGATGGCAATCCCCCAGGAAGCTTGGGATTATAAAATTTCTTATCCAATGCCTGTATTACATACCAGACTGGAATTTTTCCTCCTGATGCCTCAGTAGCAGCAATCACCCTGTCACGCACAGCCGTTAATTTTAACCCCGGTTCACCCACCGGGTATCTGTCTGCAATAAAAATATCAGTCCGACCAACCAAATCCTTGTAACGTTGAATCTCATAATGGACTATTGCCGTGGGCCTGTTGGGATCCAAAGTCTTGATATACTTATGAACATCCCCAACTTCACACCCAGGATAGCTTGGTTCATCATCAACATAATTTACAATTATCGCAGGATGATTTCGAAATCTAGAAATGAAATTTTTCCTCTCCGGATTATTAATTCGTCCAACGCCACCAGTCATTACTTTCATGCCATATTTTTGCGCAAGCGTAAGATACTTTTTAGTATATTCCAATGAATTACAAGGATTTAAATGATAATTCTGAACTGCATTAAACCCCATGCTCTTAGAATCTTTTATTTCCGCTTCTATGTCTCCAAATTGTCCCACACAATATAATCCCAATGGGAAAAAGGGGTTATTATCTATCTTCATTATATTGTTTTCCGTGAAGGATATTTTAGAAGGCATGTCAATTTCATCCAATATCATAATATTATCTCCCTTCTGACACAAAACATTAGAGCCTTTTAACACTTCAATCTTTACCTGATATTCTCCAGGAGAAAGACCTTCCAAAGAGAACACAAAATCTTTCGCACTCGGCGTAATCTCTTGGGACTTGCATATATGGTTATCTTTATCTATAATAGTTGCTTTAAATGATGTTGCTTCATTTTTTATCGCTTCATTTATGTCTTCAATCTTGACTTTTATATTTTTATCCGTATTTCTAAAAACAAAAGCCTGACTTGTATTGAAAACCAAATCGTTTTCATTCAATTTTAACTGAATCTTATCAATGTCGAAACAGGTGCGTTTCCAGTCGAGCCCTCGCCAGACGAAATAGAATGATGATAATTTTTGAGGATCAAATAATTCTGAACCAATTGTGGCGAACGATTGAATCGGAACACTTATTTTTTTCCATTTGCTTGGTATCGTTTCAATAGTGATTATCCTTTCCGCAAGATGACTATCAGTATCCGATAATCTTAAGCGTAGCTGTATATTTTTAAAAGAAGACTTGATCATGAAACTTAACGAACCTTTTGGAACTAAGTTTCTATCATTTTGTTCTATATTAATGGTTCGTCCTATTAAAATATCACTATATTCTTCAGCGAGTACCTCTTGAATTTTTACCGAAGCAGAACTATTACCTTCAAAAGCAGAATCCGATATTTCCAGAGATGCGGTATCCTTTTTTAGTGTTTTAGACACTATTACCCGCCAGTTATCAATACCATTTTCAAAATCATCTATTAAAATATCTTTTTCTGTCCCATATAAAAATGATATACTGGACAGCAAGATAACCATACAAAAACATACATTTTTGGACATTGACAATCCCTCCCTTAGAGCTTGTTGCATGAGGTAATTGCAAAACTCTTTTCGCGGGCATGCTAGCATGCCCCTCCACGCCGATTTTTGCAAAAAATCGGCGTAAAAATGGAGGGACGCGCTTGCGCATCCGGAGTTTTGCAATTGGCTCGCATAATTGTTCCTTGGTTCCGTGATGGCCATTTGGGCATCTCCCCTTTTTTGTTTTTCAACGCGTG
>DYJV01000056.1 GCA_020722945.1 Candidatus Methylomirabilis sp.
GTTTTTACCTGTTTTTACCTGTTTTTACCTGTTTTTACCTGTTTTTACCTGTTTTTACCTGTTTTTACCTGTTTTTACCTGTTTTTTAACTAGTATTTAACTAGTATTTAACTAGTATTTAACTAGTATTTAACTAGTATTTAACTGATTAACTGTTTAGCAGAGCCCCCTCCTTTAGGTTCCCCCAAAATATTCATATTTCAAATATTTTGGTGTTTACCATTCGGCTATTAGGGTTTTACACCAGTCGTTATTGTTAGTAATTCTTATTACCATGTCATTTGCTTACATAAATGTCGAGTTCCGCATCTAGTGAGTCTGGTTCTCGCTTTTGCATATTATGTTCGTAGCGTATGAACAATAACCTTCCAACGAAAACGCTTATTCAATACAAGAATAAAACGTCTTTGAGACATAGCTTCGCTAAGGACACCTGTCTCTAGCTGGGTACCTACGGCTGTAACAAGAGTCCATTTGGCTAAGATGGGTGTTACTAGCGATAGGATTAAGCGAAGTTATTAACTAGTTCCCTTCGCCCCTCAATGGACTGACTCCATTCGCACTTTTAACAGTAATTTAAGAATAAAGGATTCTTTGAATTTTGTCAAGCATTTTTTTTAATTATTTTAACTTGACTTTTGTTTAATTTGGTGTTAAGTTTATGATCATAATCATAGGAATTAAATTAATGTTAATAGACTATAATTCAAAAAATAATCAGTTAATTTTAACTGAAGAATCTGGTGAATCCTTTATCACCTTACAGAATTGTTGTGGGTTTAAGTTATGTCCAAAACTTAGAAATGATTCTTATCAAGTTCCATTTATAGCATTACCAATAGTTTTGAAGGCCATTAATAGTTTAAAATATGCAGCATTAATTAGTCAGGAATTGAAAGATTATTATGCTGCTTACAATAATTGGAGAAAGTATTTATCAGATTTAAAAGATAGAAATTACAAAAAAGATGATGAAAAAATATGGAAAATTTTGGCATTTGTAAAAGAGTTAGAATCAGAAATAAATACAAGATTTCAAGCTTTTTATAATAAAAAATTTAATTTTTATAGTAACCAGATAGAAACAATAGTTTACGCAATAATTGGTCAACGGATTGTTATAGGAAATGATATAGGTACTGGTAAAACTTTAACTTCTTTGGTTGTAGCAAAATACCTGATAAAATACGAAAATGTTAAAAAAATATTAATTATGTTACCTGCATCACTTGTTAAAAACTTTTATAACGACTATTTAAAGTTTTTCAAGGATACAGAAATGCTTATGGTTTGTACTGAAACTAAAGCAAAACGATCAAAATTATACGAATTGTTTCGTATAAATGATAATTTTAAGTTTTTAATTACAAATTACGAAAAGTGTAATTTTGATGAGGAAGATTTACGTAAACTTTCATTTGATTGTATTATTGTTGATGAGTTTCATAGAATGAAAAATTTCATATCTGCAAAACGTAGTATAAACTTTTTTGATATGATACAAAACAAATGGAAACCAAAATACAGATACCCAATGTCTGGTACTCCAATTGAAAATAAGCTTTTTGATCTTTATCCAGTATTTAAACTTTTAGATGATGGTAAAGTGCTTGGTGGGCAAAAGTTTTTCGATAATAATTTTGTAGAATATACAGAAAAAACATATCCACTTTACATATATGGTAAAAACAAAGCACCACTAATTAAAACTCAGTTGGTTGCTACTGGCTTTAAAAATTATAAATTTATTCAGAACTTGATTAAACCATATATAATCAAAAAGAAATTAGATTTACCTGTAGATTGTTACAGACAAGATATTGAAATAGAACCAAGTTCTAAATTTTTAGATCATTATCATTGGGTTAAACAACAATTTAGTAATAATTCAGCAAAGTATATAGGTGTTAGACAGTTTTTATGTGATACTACAAGACATAATTGGGAAGATAATCCAAAGTATGAAGAACTTGAAAATATAATTACACAAACTTCATCAAAAGTAATTATATTTAGCTTTTTCAAATGCTCTATAGGCGCCATTGGTAATTATCTTAATAAGTTAGGGTATAAATATGTAACTTGTATGGGTGGTGATGAACAAGATCCGTTTGATGTAGTTAAGAAATTTGAGAATGATCCTAATATAAAGTGTCTTATAACTACAGACAAAATAAATTTTGGTCATAATATCCAATGTGCTAAAATAGTAATAGAATGGGAAAAACCAATAAAACCAACTATTACAATGCAGAGAATTGGTAGAGCTTATAGAACAGGACAAACAGAGGATGTTCATGTTTACAGTTTTGTTGTAAAAAAAACAATTGAGGATATTATCCAACAACAATGGGTTATCAAGAAAGAAGTTATTGATAAGATTATTGAAACTATGGGTACTAATTCAACCAATGAAACCCTGAATGATATGATTGAAAAGTTAGATATTAATATGGAAGAAGAAATAATGAAAGCATTTTTAAAAGAAAAGAATTAATTCTTGACAAATTTAAAATAATATGTTTTAATATTGTTAAAGAAGTTTGTTAAAGGGGTTAAAATAATGGTTGAGTTTATTATAGGTGATTATAAGCCCAAATCAAATGATATAGTTATAGATAACTATCATTCTTGTTGTGTGTTTCAAAATAAATTAGGTGATGATAGTCCTATTGTTGTCTTTGGTGAATTTGTTGGTTTAACATCTGAAGATTGTAAAGCAATAGCTAAAGTTGCAACAAAAGATGTTAAAGTTGTATTACAGTCAAATAAATTAATTAAAGGTATTAGACAAGGAAAAAATGTAAAAATTACATTCGATGATGGAACTGCTGCTATAAGTATTTTTGAAGTAGCTAGTGCTGTTATAAAATTATCTGATCGTGATTATGTTTTTAATTTCCTTAAATTAAATAAACCTCAGATGTATATGCTTGTTAAAGCATTAATAGGTGCTTATGATGTTATATCACAATCAAATAGACAAATAATAGCTTGGTTGGATATGTACCAATGGAAAGTAGTACCAGAAATATTGTATGCTATCATGGCATACAAGATAAAGCCACAGCCTGGTATTAAATGGCTACCTTGGAAATTCCCAAAGAAAAAATCAACAGATTTAGAAGAATAAGTGCTGATTTTACCATACCTTAACTGGAATTATAAATCTTAAAGAAAATAGGAGTAAATGAATGTTATTTGAAACAGAAAGACCACAAACATTAGAACAATTGGTAGGCAGAGATAAAGAAGTTACAAGAATTAAAGAATTTCTTCAGAAACCAGAAGGTATTCCACACTTGCTTTTTAGCGGTAAAAGTGGAACTGGTAAAACTACAATGGCTAGTATTATTGCTAGAGAAGTATTTGGTGATGCACTTAAAGCAAATTATTATGAGTTTAATTCATCTTCTACAAGAGGTATTGATTTTATTCGTGATGAAATTGCTGAAATTGCTAAGAGAAGACCATTAGGTGCAAATTATAAGATCATTCTTCTTGATGAAGCAGATGGCATTACACCAGATGCACAACAATGTTTACGTAGAATTATGGAAATAAATGCAAACTATACTAGATTTATTTTCACTTGTAATTTTCCATATAAAATTATTGAGCCTATTACATCTAGGTGTGTAAATATAACATTTGATCCAATTGATTTACTTACAATAGCAAAACATCTTAAACGAATTGTTGTTAAACATAAACTTAACTATACAGATGAGCAGATTAAACAATTTGCTAAAATATCCAATGGTGATATGCGATTGGCAATTAATAATTTGGAAGGAAATATAGATATATCATCAAGCGAAATTCTTGATACACTTACACTTAGCAAAATAAAAACAATGAATCTCGATGAAAAAATGTCATTAGCGTTTTCTGTTGATCCTGAGTTGCTTTTTTCCAAACTGTTTGATCTTGTTCAAAAAGAAAAGTCATGGGATAAACTTTTTCCTATGGCAGAATGTAATTATAAAATGAATATGAGTATACATAAAACATTATTTATAGCTAATCTATTAGAGAAAAATTTTTGAAATGTCAAAGAAAAGAACACCATTAGAAGCTATACGAGCAAAATGTAAAGAATGTTCATCAGGGCAAAAAAACGAAATTATAAATTGTCCTGTTAAGACTTGTCCTTTGTGGTCATATAGGATAGAATTGGAGCTAATGGAAAACATTGATATTGAAATTGAGCAAATAGAAGAACATAATCAGAAAAAAGAAAAAGTTAAATTAGGTAAAAGTTTATTGGATATAGATATACCATTTGAATCGGAGTAAATTATGTTATTTTATCGCGGTAAAGCTTTTTGTAATAAAGATGATTGTTGTAAACGTAATTCATGTAGTAAATATTTCACAAAATATCATAAGAAAAACGCTGAAAAACTTGGACTTCCGGTACAATTTATAAAAGAACCGGAATGTTATAAAGTGGAGAAGTAAAATGACATTACAATATGGAAAAGAATACTATGATTATTGTAAAAATGAAAATAAATTTGACATGAATGAACTTGGTGATTGGCATGAAGAATACTTTAAGTTTCTTCTTAATGTATTTAAAGAACACATGGAACCTCACTATATTTCACTAGATATTGGTTGTGCTACTGGTAACTATTTGGAATTGTTTAGACGACATTCAAGATTAATGTATGGTTGTGATGTATCTCAATGGTATATTGATAATACAAAGTTTAATGAAATTAAACATTTGATGAAAGTTATTGAAAATAACAAAGTGCCATTTATAAACAATATGTTTGATTTTATACATATGTCACAAGTCATTGAACATATTCCAGAAAAGGATATTCGTGAAGAATTATTGGAAATTAAACGTGTTTTAAAATCTGGTGGTATTTTTTATATATCTACTGTAGGTGAAGGGCCACAAATACCAAGACCAGATCAAGACCCTACACATATTTCTTGTTTTAGTAAAGAAAAATGGGAATCAATTTTTCAGGATTGTGGTTTTTGGAATATAACAATAAATTATGAAAAGAAAATAAAGGATGATAAATTTGCTGGTCAGTATGATTGGGTAAACTTTGTTCTTTCAAAATAATACTATTGGGTAGGTATTTAATGTATAAAATAATGCGTGCATGGGATAAAAGCAACAGCAAAATTGCCTTTGTTTATCGTGATAAAGATAGTGGTAGAAAAAAAATAGGAGAAGTTAAATTTGATTGGTGGTTTTATGTAAAAACATCTGATTATGAACATTATAAGAATCAGTTTAATTCTTTTATAGAACAGAATCTTATAATTAAATGTGAACCAGATGGATTATACACAAAGATTTATGTCGAAAGATCACATAAATCTGAGTTATTAAATACAGAAATGGAATTTGTATGGGAACATAAAAATTTTCAGTTTAATCAATTGTCTGAAAAATTGGCTTTAATTGGGATTCAAACTTATGAGGCCGATGTGTTGCCTTACAAAAGATTTTGTTTACAAGATGATGTAGAATTTGAAAAAGATTATAAATTATTGTTTTTAGATATAGAAACAGATGATCGTATAAGAAATGGTCAACCAATACCGGGTGAGTATAGAATATTATCAGTCGCACTTGGTGAATATTCTGGTAAAATAGCATGGCTTTGTATAGAAGAAGATACAGATGAAGCAGAAAAAGCAATGCTTATAAAAATGGCAAAAGTTCTTAATGCCTACGATGTTATAATTGGTTGGAACAGTAGTTTATTTGACTTACCATATATTAAAAGTCGTTTTATGAGATATGGTATATCAATAGATTGGCGTAAATTATTTCATCAAGATTTCATGAAGATTTTTCAAAAATCTGTATCACTTCGTTCTTATTCTCTGGATGCCGTTGCAAAAGAAATGGAAATAGAAGGAAAAATTGAACACGATGAATATTCTATTTACAGAATGTGGAAAGAAAATAGAGAACTATTAAAGAAGTATAATATCCAAGATGTTAATATAATGATTGAACTGGAAAAGAAAAAGAGCTACCTTTCCACGGCTAGAAATGTTAATGCCATTGGTATGTGTCCTTGTGATGATCCTTTTATCACTAGAAAAATAGATAATCTTATGCTTAAACAGGCTCAAGAAGATAAGCATTTTCATTTCAAAACAATGATTAAGAATTATGGTGAAGAAGAAATAGAAGAAGAAAATAGTTACGAAGGTGCTTATGTATTCCCAACAAAACCCGGAATTTATGACAATATCAAAGTATTGGACTTTGCATCATTATACCCAAATACTATAAAAACATTTAACATATCCCCAGATACATTGATTGCTCCTAGTGATAAGATAGATGATAGTTTTGTAATTACAACACCAACAACAAGTAAACATAAATTCAGAAAAGACTTTATAGGTATATTGCCTAAAGTTATTATGAAGATGAAAGAAAATCGTGATTATTACAAAAGACTTATGAGCAAAGAAATACCTGGTAGTCTTATGCACAAAACATACAATGAACTTCAGTATGTTTATAAGTCTTTTGGTTTGTCTTTTTATGGAGCACTTGGTGAAAAACATACTAGATTTTATGATGTCAGAATAGCAGAAAGTGTAACACTGGCTGGTCAATATTTTATAAAAACTTGTGCAGCTTGGTTAGAAAAACAAGGAAAAGTAATAATATATGGCGATACAGATTCCACATTCGTGCAACATGTTAAAGATACAGAAGTTAATAAAATAATTACATGTCTTGCAAAATTATGTGATTTACATGCAAAACAAAAGTTTAATTGTGACGAATGTACATTAGAAATGGATTATGACAAGGGATTCCATAAATTCATTATCTGTAATGCAAAGAAAAAGTATGCAGGTTACTTAGATTTTATTGATGGTCATATTGTAAATCCTTATAAGTTAAAGATAGCTGGATTTGAGTATATACGAAACGATGTTTGTCAGTTTGTTAAAAAGTATCAGAAAGAGTTTCTTACATGGATATTAGAAGATAATAAACCTGATTTAATGACTGTTAGAGAATGGATATTAGATAAACAGCGTCAGGTCATGTCTGGTAATCTATTACTAGAAGATTTAGTATTCTCAAAGAAAATAACAAAACCACTTTCAGAATATGCAACAGACTTACCACAAATAAAAGTAGCAAAAGATATGATATTAGATGGTAAAGATTTTTGGGTTGGTGATAAAGTGCAATATTTTTTCTTAACATTTGACTCTAAGAAAAAACCAGTACCATTACCAATATATAAATTCAATAATAAATATAATGAAAGTTACTACTGGAATAATTGTATATATCCAGCATTTGAAAGAATTTTGGTAGTTGCATATCCAACTATAAAATGGGATGAGTATTACATTTCAGATAAAAATAAAACAGGTTCGTTAAAAGTAGGTCGTAGTCTATGGAGTTAAACATGAATTTGTTAGGAAAAGATTCAGCAATTAGAAAAGAAACTAGATGATAAACAATTAAATGAAAATAATTTTAATGAAAATGAAATAATTTTGCTTGACTAATCGTTTATCTTATGTTATTCTATTAAATATTCAGGATGTTAACAATAAATAATTGATATGTTAACATCTGTTATAAAAATTTAGACAATGTGTTCTTAAAGAATATATTTCTTGGTCTAATAGATTCTTTTATACTGGACGTATATTCTAGTATAAACCTCAGTTAATAACCGGGTAACAGTTGTTAATGGAAATAAATCGGTCAAATAGTCAGTGATTAACTCAATAAATATTGAAAATTTTCAATCGCATAAAAACACTAATATATGTTTACATAAAAATATAAACGTAATTAATGGATTGTCTGATTCTGGAAAATCTGGTTTTATAAGAGCTATTGATTCTGTTGTAAGAAAAACCCCATTTTATTTAAAATATGGTGAAAAATTTGGCCATATATCTTTGAATATAAATGATAAAGAAATAACAAGATACTTTGATAAAACAATACTTCAGAAGTGTCCTGTTTGTAAAGAAAAGATTCAAAAAGAAACACAAGTTTGTAAAAATTGTGGAGAGTTAATACCTATAAATTCTTCTTCTGATTACTATAAAATTAATGAAGAAAAATATGAAAAATTTGGTGCAAAAATACCAGATTATATAAATGAACAAATAAGAATTTATCCTATTAATTTTGTAGATAAAGAAATATTTATTAACTTGGCCAAACAACACGATGATTTCTTTTTTATAGGTAGTTCTTATGATAATCTGAGAAATAAGATGATCTCATCTTTGATTATAGATTCAGAGAAAATAGATAATCTTGTAAAAATAATGAATAGTGAAAAGTTATCAACATCAGAATCTCTTAAAGTTACTAAAAAAGATTTTGATAATTATTCAAAAAAGATAATAGATACACAAGATTTATATACAGAATGTGAACATTTAATATTAGATATTGAATTTGAAAAATCAGAAGTTAATAAAATAGATGAAAAGTGTTCTAAATTGCGTTCATATAAAACTATGTTTAATGAGCTTCAAGTTGTCTTAGATAATATTCAATTAATTAAAATTATATCTGAAAAAATAACAAAAACGATTATTTTATTGGATAAAATAATAAACATTGAAAGTCAAAGAAATAATTTAATAAAAATTAAAAATGCCTTGATTATTTTATCATCTTTTGATAAAATTAAATTTGTTAAATTTGATAGCGAATTGATTAAAACAATTCAATCGTTGATTGATTTTGGGAATAAATACATGTCTATTTTTCAAATTAACAATGATTTAAAAATTTTGAAAAAATTAGATGGAATAGAAAAACAAAATTTTGATATAAATATTCATATTCAAGAATTAGAATTAAAAATAAATACAAGAAAAACATTAATATTATTACAATCTGATCTTAATAATTTTCAAAATAATATATCAGAAAAATTAAATATCAGTAAAAAAATTAAATTATTAATGGATAAAATAAATCAAGAAGTGTTAAATGTTATAGATGAAAGCATTTGTCCTATAACCAAAGAAAAATATTGCGAAAGTTGTATAAGGGTACTTAAAAATGAACATATTGCCAGATTTAAAAGCAAATAAATGTAGTTTATGTAATAACTTAAGAATGGTTTGGTATTTTAGATTAACTAATAGTAAAGTAATTGCTCTTTGTAAATATTGTATAGTTGAATTATTTGGTACTCTTATAGAAAAATACAATGAAGAAAAGATGTTAAAATTAATAAATAAAACACATAAAACACATAAAAGACAACAAAAAGCTTGATAATAAGTAATTGATATATTAACATCTGTTATAGGAGATTAATAAATGTTTATATCGTCAAGAAAAACGATTAAGTATTTGGGAGTATGTACGAATACTTTGATAAAATAGGAAAATTTATGAAAGATAACAAAAAATCAAACAAGAAAAATGAATTCTTGTATATTTGTGATTGTCATTATGGAGCACAACCAGTATCAAGAATAGATGATTATAATAGTTCTATTTTACATAAACTTGATATAAATTTAAAGTTGGCTCAAGTTAAAAATATACCATTATTGATAGGCGGTGATTTATTTGATACGCCAAAAATTTCTATTCATAAATTGATGGATATATTTTATTTATTTAATTTATATCGAGATGTTGAAATAATAATAAATCGTGGTAATCATAGTCATGATGGTCATCCTAAATCTAGTCCATTAACAATGTTAGATATAGCATTTGAAAATGTAATAATATCGGATAATAATCCATTTGTATGTATTGATGATATGAATATAGTTTTAGCACCAAACGAGACAAATCCGTTATTGTTCGAAAATTTTATAAATGAAAACATGAAGTATAATATATTAATGACACATCATATAATAGTTGAAAAACCTATACCATTTGAACATTATCTGATAGAAGAATTTAAAACAAATTTTGATTATGTTTTATTAGCTGATTATCATTTACAACAAGGAATTATAGTTAAAGACAATACAACATTTATTAGTCCGGGTGCACTGGCTAGAAGAAAGAATATAACTAGTGATATAGAAAGAATTCCAAGTTATGTATATTTTAAAGATGGTGTTGTTAAAATAGAAACATTGGATGTTGTTAAAAATGTATTTGTAGAAAAAGTTCAAGACGAAAAACAAGATACCAGTATCATAGATAATGTTAAGAAAATGATAGAATTGGTTGATCTTGATATAAATAGTAAATCTATAAATGATGCAATTGATATATTTGCTGAAAAGATGAAAACAGACAAAAAGTTAATTAATTATATAAAAGAAAGAATGGGTGAACTATGAGTAATTTACAGGAATTAAAAGAAAAAGCAGAAGAATTGAAAAAGAGAAATGATGATGTACTTCAGGTTCTTACTAAAGCAGAAGCACAAAAAGAAATGCTTCATAAACGTCTTAAAGAAGAATTTGGTATTACTCCAGATCAGATAGATGATACTCTTAAAACAATGGAAGAAACTATAAACAATAAAAAACAGAATATAGAATCGGCATTAATTAACTTTGAACAGAAGTTATCAGAAGTTGAGAAAATCATAAATGAATGATAGATGGAATATAGTTAAAATAAAATTATCAGGATTTAAACAACAATTAGTTGTATTAGAATCAAGATTAAAATCTTTAACAGAAACTATAGATATATTAGACAATGCTATACACTTTTTGTTTTCATTTTCTGAATACACAAGAACTGCTGTAAAAACAAAGATAGAAAGTATAGCCAATATGGCGTTGAAAGCAGTATTTCCAGATAAGGAAATAATTTTTAATCTGATACCAAACAAAAATAAACGTGGTCTTTATTACGTTCCTTATGTAGAAACAAATGGTGTTATAACACCACTTGATGATAGTAAAGGTGGCGGGGTATTAGATATAATAAGTATTTGTCTTAGAATTAGCTACCTTAGAATATTTAAAGGAAAACTAGAACAAGTTTTAATCCTAGATGAACCATTTAAAAACATAGATTCAACAAGACGAGAACTAGCAATAAACTGGCTTAAAAATATTTCAAATGAAATGGAAATACAGTTTATAATAGTCACGCACATAGAACAACTGATAGATTCTGCTGATAAAAGTTTTTTATTTGAACTTCGTGGAGATAATACAATTGTCAGGGAAATTACAAGATAAAGATAAAATACTCAGATGGTTAGGTTATAAACACTGGGTATCAAAAAAGATAGTAATTCCTATGCTTTATGAAAAGCATATGACATTATTATATGAAGCTATATTTATGAATGCTTGTGATTACACAAGGTTCTTATCATTTATGTTTGCTTTTTCAACATCAATTTTCTTTAAAATGTATGAAAAATATGAAATAAAATCAATTATGGAATTTTTAAAATTTCAACGCTGGATATTCAAAAATTTAAAATTTCTTTTGTTTCTTAGTCAAAAATATGATAAGATTAATAAAGAGATAATTAAATTAAAGATGAAACAAAATGTTAGTCGAACTCATACAAAGAATCAGAAATGAATCGAGAAATACAAAAAAAATTGAACTTCTCAGGAATTATCCTGATCAGAAAAGTTTAAAATTATTGCTTTGGTATGCTTACTCAAATAGTGTCACTTTCAATATAACTAGTAACTGTATAAAGATACCGGGATATGGTTTTATTGATGAAATAGATTTATCATTTTTTGAAAATTTACAAAAACTTTCTAGTAGAAATGATAAATTAAAAGCTATAATGACGGAACTTAGAATATATACATCAAGAGCAGCACATTTGATATTGAATGTAATTGATAAAGATTTGAATATAGGTATAAACAGAAAGCTAATAAATAAAGCATTTGGTGAAGAATTAATACCAGATTTTCCTGTAATGCTTGCTTTTAAGCAAGATGAAAAAAGATGGTTAAGCAATTTTTCTGATATAGATTGGTGTTACTATAATGTAAAAATAGACGGCATCAGGTGTATCTGTGATGTTAAAAATAGAGAAGAAATAAACTTTTATTCTAGGGATGGTAAAGAACTACAGTCATTCTTAACAGATAGAATTAAAGCTGATATATTAACCAATTATAAATTATTTAAAGGTAATAAATTAGATGGTGAAATATATAGCAATAACTTTCAACAGTTAATGAGGATTGTACAGCGTAAAAATGTAACAATGGATTCTGTTTATATAAGAAACTCTGTTAAATACAAGATATTTGATTTAATTAATATATCTGATAAGAGTCTTGAAAACAGAGTAATGATAATGAGCGATATGTCAGAAGAATTAAAATCTAACTGTATTTCATTTATAAAATACTTTAAAGTTAAAAAAGATTATCCGTTAATTTCTGCTATTGCTAGAAAATACATTGATCTTGGTGCTGAAGGAATTATTATCAAACATCCTCTTAGTAAATATGAACCAAAAAGAAGTAACTATTGGTTAAAATTTAAAGATAAAAATACACTAGATTTAAAAATTATTGGTATGTTTGAAGGTGAAAAAGGTACCCAGTTTGAAAATAGTTTGGGTGGTTTAATACTTAAATATAAAAACTCAGAACTACGTTGTGGTTCTGGATTTACAGAAGATGAAAGAAAAGAATTTTGGGATAAAAAAGAAGAACTAATAGGTAAAACTTGTGAAATAAGTTATATGGAAGAAACAAAAACTGGTAGTCTTAGACATCCTGTTTTTGAAACTATAAGAATTGATAAATGAAAGATTTTTCTATACTGGACGTATATTCCAGTATAAACCTCAGTTAACAACTGGGTAACAGTTGTTAATGGAAATAAATCGGAGTTCCCGATGAATAATTTGCCATTGATTTTGAAAGTCATAAAAGAAAAAAGTCCTATTATTCGTATTTCGTTTAAAGATGGAGTACAAGCGTTTCAACCATTTGATGATCCCGGTGTTATTTTTACGAGAAAATATATACATTTCAAGAAAAATGGTGCAATTATTAAAACTATGACACCAAAAGATACAACTGTCACAAAAACTACAAGAAAAGAAGTACCAATGATAGCAACATACGGATTAATGGAAGAAGAAAGATACTATAGTACAGAACATGTACATTGCATAACAGTTATAGACGATTTTGAAGGATTGAAAAGATTTGAAGAAGAACTAAAAGAAATGTATGGCAAATTGGATAAAAAAATAAATAAAATAAATCAAAATACTTGACAGGATATAATACCTGTTATATAATTAAAAATATTTTATTTTAGGAGTGTATTATGTCGAGTAATTTTGAAAGTTATATGATTCAGTTAGAAGAAGCAATGATTGTATTACGTGGTGAGTTGTACAAATTTTCACACGACAAACAGAAAAAATCTGGTAAAATAGCAAGAAAAGTACTTTCTAACATGTCAAAGTCAGCAAAACAGCTTAGAAAAATGATTATTGATATTATTAAAAAAATTCCGGTAGTAAAGCAGAAGATGACACCAGAAAGACGTGAAGAAGTAAAAAAGAAAAGACTCGATGCTCTTGCAGCTAGTAGAGCTGCAAAAAAGAAAAATAAAGAGGAAAATAAATAAACGATGAGCAAAGTTTCTATAATTGATGGAAATAATTTTTTCAGAAGAACATTTTATCATGGATATGTAGAAGATGATTTTTCTGCATCAATGTTAGGTGTTATTAGACCGTTTTTACAACTTAAAAATGGTTCTCTGAAAGATAGTCAGGTGATAATGACTTTTGATACTTGTAAAAGTGAAAAAAGACTAGCATTATATCCTGATTACAAAGCCCATAGAAAATCATCTCTAACAGAAAAACAATTAGAAATGTATGGCAAAGTATTTCCAGCATTTATAAAAATTTGTAGAAACATGAAATTACGTGTTTTAGAAGGTGATGGTTACGAAGCAGATGATTATATAGCAATATTAAGTTACATGCTTTGTAATCATCATCTTGTAAAAATATATTCAACAGATGGCGATTTTCCTCAGTTAGTTGGAAAAAATATATCTGTATATAGTCCAAATAAGAATATAGAAATTACAGATAATAATTTTCAGCAAATTTTTGGAATAGATAAAAGATTTTACTTGGATATGAAATGTATGTGTGGTGATAATTCTGATAATATACCTGGTATTGATGGTGTTGGTGAAAAAACAGCCATTAAATATATAAACGAATATGGTAGCTATGAAGAAATTCGACAGGGATTGAATCAGAAAAAGAAGTTGAATAAGACAGATGAAAAGATTTTAGCCTTTACAAGTGAAAAAATGGAACTTAACAGAAAACTAATGGATTTGTCGTTAGTTAAAAATGATAAAATCTTACAAAATCTTGTGAAAGAAAAAGTGAAAGAAATTCTTGAAATAGATAAAGATGATTTATTTAAGTTACTATGTGAGTATGGAATTTCTGAACTTCATAAAGAATGCGTTATATAACAAAGTTAATTAAAAGTATAAATATTGATAATGAAGAAATACCTGAAGAAGAAATAGTTCAGGTATTTTTATCTATAAAACCAGAACACAGTTTATTAAAGATAAAGCAGATAATTAACAAACGCAAATTAACAGAAAAACAAAAACAATCACTATATGAATATATAAAACATACTTATATAACAAATTACTTTATAGATCGTGATTTTATTGAGTATTATAATAGTTTGATTCAATCATTACCATTAACAACACAACAAAAGGTGGCTATAGAAAATGAGCTTAATAAATATAACAAACAACGATTTAAATTTGATTAAAAAAGATCAACAACAATTAGCTGCCATTGATAATAAATTATTGGTTATCAGAAAAAATGCCATTTTTGAAACACTTAAAGCGGCTACAGAAGCTAGAATTGAACTGATAAAACGAATGAAACGATGGATTGATACACTTGAATCAAAAATATTTGAAGCAGACTACATGAAAAAATTAAGTGTTAAAGAAACAATGAATCTGTTTAAATATATTAATAATGCTAATATGCGAGTATTAGACAAGATAGACAAATTAGAGAGTGTGTTAAATGTTTATATAAAAGAACAGACAACTCAACAAAATAAAGCATCTGTTAAAAAAGATGTAGAGGGATTACAAGAAATTAGAAAATCAGTATTGGATAAAGTTAATGCCTTTTTGAAAACAAACACAAGTGATGCTGTAATTGTTGATGATAACGAAGATATATCAATAGAAAACAATTTCACAGATGATATAAAAAAAGAATTAGAAGAACTTGATGTTGATATAAATAAAATAGATTTAGATAATTTATAAAATTGGAAAAAAATAGCCCGTGGATATTTTTCCACGGGCTTTAATTATTTTAACCTGTTTTCGCAAGAAATCCTCTGCC
>DYJV01000057.1:0-5291 GCA_020722945.1 Candidatus Methylomirabilis sp.
CTTTTTTTGATAATTTTCAAACAACTTTTCAATACCCCTTCCCAATTCTTCCTTTATTTTTGTCGAACTGTTAGTTTTCTCAGGCTCATTCTGAAAAACAGCATAAGGAACTTTGATTTTATTTATCTCAATAAAGTTTTCATCTTTAGTTAAGTTTTCCCAATCGTCTATTTTATATTTTTTCATAACTTTCAATGGAACAGTATGAAAAAGTATACTGTCAGGTTTTGATGGGTCATAACGTCTCTGATTTTTTCTGAGTGACTCTTTGTATGAAACTTTCACATAATATATAACTGCTCTTTTGAGAATCTGTTTATCAAGTAATTCCAGCGATTTTTTATACCCATCTTTTCCGCCTCGCGAAAATTCAATAAATAAGGTATTATTTCTAAAAAACTTTTTATCAAATCTTTTCTTAAATTCTCTGTTTATATCCGATATAAGACTTTTGTATATCTCTTTATTCTTAACAATATAACCCCCAACTTTTATTCTATTAGTATCTACACGTTCCAACCCTCTTTTTTCTCGTCTATCATCTTTTTCACCTCTCGCCCATATAAATTTAAAATCATCAATCTCATAAATTTGTGCAATATGATACTTTTTTCTTCTCTCTTTTAAAGGCAAACTTTTCAAAAAGTCAATAATCTCAGATTTGCCTGCAGCTGGTCGCCCCAAAAAAAGAATAATATCAAACTTCTTTTCCATATAATAGATATTATCAAATGAGATTTTAATGTCAAGAAAATATATATTAACAATTAAATCGAAGATTCCCTGATTATAAGTTTAGACTTCAACATAACACTTTTCACATATTTTTTTTTGCCAACTATAAGTGATATTAGAGATTTAACAGCATTTTCAGCAATTTTATCAACAGGCAGTCTTACAGTGGACAAATGAGGATAGATATATTTAGCAATATTTATATCATTATAACCAATCACGGATACTTTGTCAGGAATTTTTATATTGTGCTCAAGCAATGCATTTATAACTCCCCAAGCAAGCATATCATGTTCACAAAAAAAAGCATCCGGCAATGAATTATCTTCAATCAATTCTTTACACAATGAATAGGCATTAGAATACCTGTCTATATTATGAAAAACGAGCCTCTGTGACAATTTCAAATCATTCTGCCTTAATGCATCTTTATAACCCTCATACTTTTCAATAGGTGTAGAAAAGAGCAAGGAACTCCCTACATACATTATCTTTTTAAGCCCTTTACTTATTAAATAAGATATAGCCTCTTTAACAGCATTCCTATGGTCAACATCAATAAAATTGTATTTTAAATAGTTCAAATAAGAACCAATCAAAATAAAAGGAAGTCCTTCATTAGCTAAAGGCTTAACACTTTCATCATTTATCTGAACTCCACCAATGATAAGTCCCGAAATTTTTTTAGATTTAAATAGATTCAAATATTGGTCCTCAAGTTTTGAAGTTAACTCGGAATGGGGAAAATATAATGTAAAGTCATATCCTGATTGAATCACATAATTTTCAATAAAAGAAGTTATTTCAGTAAGATATAAGTCTAACAGCATATCTTCATTGTAAGGGAAAATAAGTCCTATATTTTTTACCTCCCCTTTTACGAGTCCCTGTGCATATATATTTGGAGTATAATTATATTGCTCAATTATCTTTAAAACTTTTTGTTTGGTTTCCGGTTTTACACCGGGTTTCTGATTAACTGTTCTTGATACAGTTGCAATAGAATAACCCGATAACTTTGCAATATCTTTAATTGTAATACTACTTTTCTTCATTATTTATTTTATAAAATTTAAAGTACTATTAAATGTCATATCAAAAGTAAAAATGGTATTTTCTTGCGCCCTAAAAACCCTTCAGGGCTGAAGGGCACACTACTACTATTATTATCAAATTGAAGGCTGACCTACTCTAAACTTTCAACCTTAAACTTTAAACTAATAATTTTATCAGTGCAGCCTGTGGCTACTTTTTTGAACACCTGAAATATTACACCTCATATTAGACCTTTTTTCAGAAGACTCTATATTGTATCTCTACTTATCTCCCTCGGATTTTATATTACAACCCAGCTTCTATAATTTTTGCAAACTTATCAGCATCAAGACTTGCTCCGCCTACCAATGCCCCATCAATATTTTCACATGACAACAAATCTTTTGCATTTTCAGGTTTTACACTCCCACCATACAGTATTCTTATTTTATTAGCCAACTGTGAATTAAAAATAGAGGCAATCTTATCTCTAATAAATTTCTGTGTAGAATCAGCTATTTCAGGTGTTGCAGTTTTTCCTGTTCCAATTGCCCATATAGGTTCATAAGCAATAATAATCTGCTCCATCTCAACCGCACTAAAACCATCCAGCGCACCAACAATCTGAGTTTCCAATACTCTTTCTGTTGCCCCAGATTCACGCTCTGCAAGTTTCTCACCTATACATAATATAGGCTTTAAACTATAAGATAATGCTGATTTAAGTTTTTTGTTAACCGTCTCTTCTGTTTCGCCAAAGTATTCTCTTCTTTCACTATGCCCTATTATAACATATTCACATCCAACATCCTTAATCATCAAAGGAGATATCTCTCCTGTATATGCACCAGACTCTTCCCAAAACATATTCTGTGCACCAAGTTTTATATTTGTCCCTTTTATTGCTTCAGACACAGACTTCAGTGCAGTAAAAGTTGGACACACCAAAATATCTAATGAAGTAATATTATTAGTTGCATAAGAGAGTTTGCGTACCAAATCCACCCCTTCAGCAACTGTCTTATTCATTTTCCAATTTCCGGCAATCATCAATCTTCTCATTATTTATCCTCCAATCCTTCTAATCCAGGCAAACTTTTACCTTCCATAAATTCAAGTGAAGCGCCTCCACCTGTTGATATGTGAGTTATCTTATCAGATAAGCCAAATTTTTTTACTGCAGCAACAGAATCACCACCACCAATAACAGTGGTCCCCTTATTTGCTGCAACTGCTTTTGCCACCTCTATTGTTCCCTTGGCAAATTTATCAATCTCAAAAATGCCCATCGGACCATTCCAGAAGATTGTTTTAGCACTCTGAATTTTTTTTAGAAAAAGTTTCACACTTTTAGGGCCTATATCAACTCCCAACATATCATCGGGAATACTGTTTATGTCAACAATCTTTGTTTTGGCATTTTTATTAACATCATCAGCAACCACTACATCTACAGGTAAAACCAAATCTTTTTCATCATTATGAGCCTTCTTTAAAATTTCAAAAGCCTCAACCTCTTTTTCCATCTCAACCAAGGATTTTCCTATATCTATACCCTTTGATTTTATAAATGTAAAAACCATTCCGCCACCGATTAGCATTGAATCAACTCTCTCTAAAAGATTGTTAATAACACCTATCTTAGTTGAAATCTTTGCTCCACCAAGTATAACGATAAAAGGCCTTTCTGGATTTTTTAAAAGATTACTCAAAAAATATATCTCTTTTTCCATAAGCAATCCAGCAACAGATGGGAGATATTTTGTTATTGCTGAAACAGATGCATGCGCTCTATGGGCAGCACCAAAAGCATCATTAACATATACATCAGCAAGTGAAGCAAGTTTCTTTGCAAACTGCTCATCATTTTTAGTCTCTTCTTTGTGAAATCTCAAATTTTCAAGCAATAAAATTTCCCCTGCCTTTAATTCACGAGCAGATTTCTCAACTTCTGCTCCTATGCAATCATCAACCTTTTTTACTTCCTTTTTAAGATACTCACCAAGTTTTTTGGCAACTGGGTCTAATCGTAACTCTTCTTTAACTTCACCTTTTGGTCTTCCCATATGTGACATCAATATCAAACTTGCATTCTGTTCCAATATATACTCAATTGTTGGTAATGCTTTTTCAATACGTGTTGCATCAGTAATATTAGAATTTTCATCCAATGGGACATTAAAATCAACGCGCATTAGAACTTTCTTGTTCTGTAAATCAATATCTTTTACACTCTTTTTGTTAATATCCATTTATATCCTCCACAGATATTTTTTAGATAAATATCAATTGTTACACATACTGTAATTGTGAAGAAATTATATCACCCCTGACTACACAGGGGTGATATAATACCCGTAAAAATTCTATTTTGACATTATATAATTTGCCATATCAATAACCCTGTTTGAGTAACCCCATTCGTTATCATACCATGACAAAACTTCTACAAGATTACCCTCCATAACTTTAGTTGATTTCGCATCAACAATTGATGAAAAACTGTTACCAATGTAATCTACAGAAACGAGTTCCTCTTCTGAAAAATCCAGAATACCTTTCATTTCCTTCTTAGCAGCCTCTTTAAATGCTGCATTAACTTCTTCAGCAGTAACAGATTTTTCTACATTTACAAACAGGTCAACCAGTGATGCATCAATCGTAGGAATCCTTAATGCCCTGCCATCAAGTTTTCCTTTTAAATCAGGAATAACTAATCCAACAGCCTTTGCCGCTCCTGTTGTTGTTGGAACTAATGATGCTGCTGCAGCTCTTGCTCTTCTTAAATCTGAATGCGGAGCATCATGAAGTCTCTGGTCTGCTGTATAAGCATGAATAGTTGTCATAAGTCCATTCTTTATTGTAAAATTTTTATGCAAAACTTTTGCTACAGGTGCAAGACAATTAGTTGTGCAGGATGCATTTGAAATAATATTGTCTTTTTCAGGGTCATAAGTCTCTTCATTTACTCCAAGCACAAATGTGGGAACTCCTTCCCCTTTAGCAGGTGCTGATATTATAACCTTTTTTGCTCCTGCTTTAAGATGCGCTTCAGATTTTTCATAGGTTACGAACCGTCCGGTTGACTCTATGACTACATCAACTCCAAGTTTTCCCCATGGGAGTTGCGATGGGTCTTTCTCTGAATAGACTTTAACTCTTTTTCCATCAACAACTATGTTATCGCCATCTACTTGAACATCTGCTTCAAATTTTCCAAAAACAGAGTCATACTTTAAAAGATGAGCAAGGGTTTTAGCATCAGTAATATCATTTACTGCTACTATATTTAAATTTTTGTATCCTGCTCGAAATACATTCCTACCAATTCGTCCGAACCCGTTGATACCAACATTAAAACTCATTTTAAACCTCCTGGATAATCTTAATTTTGAGTTATATATATAATACATATAATTCAAATGTCAATTATTTTTTCTGGAAAATTTAAAAAAGTTGACTTATAATAATTTTTGTGGTATATTATTATAAATTATCCGTATTTATGGAGGTATATTATA
>DYJV01000057.1:5391-15225 GCA_020722945.1 Candidatus Methylomirabilis sp.
TATGGAGGTATATTATAAAGATGAGAGGTCTGAAATTTTTTAAATTTATAGTAATAATCAGCATATTTTTAACATACTTTGGCTGTGGCGGGGGTAAGCAGGTAAGAGAAGATGAACTGAGTATGGGAAATGCAGATGAAATGTATGGCAAAGGAACTAAAACCATTGTTACAGAAGGAATGGCAGAAGTAAGAGAAGCAGGAGTTCCCGAGGCTTATGATAGAGCAAAAGAGGATGCCTTAAAAAAGGCTATTGAAAAGGCTCTTGGAACAATTATTGATGCGAGAATAATTGGTTCCAGTGGTGTTATTTTAGAAGAGAATATATATGCCAAGAAACAGGGATATATCAAAAAATATGAAGTGCTCTCAAAACATGTTGACGATGGTGTCGCTTATGTTAAAGTAAGAGCAGTTGTTGGACTTGAAAAGTTAAAAGATGATGTTATGGCGCTTGATATTCTTCACCATAGAATGAATCTACCGAAAACCCTAATACTGGTTAATGAAAATAATATGGAAACTGCGGGAAATACTGCTTATGATATTTTGGTTGAAAAATTTACTGCAAAAAGGTTTGATATAATAAGCCCTGATAACATAAGCAAGTCTTATAAAAAAGAGGTAGAAAAACTTTTCACTTCTATTAATAACGATGAGAATCAATTTATAACACTTGCCGCTAAAGTAGGAATGGATGTTAATGCTGATGTTGTTATAGTTGGCAAAGCAAAATCTGTTGGAGCAGGGGAAGTCAAATATGGAAATTATTCCGGTAATATGAAATCATACCAGGCAGATGTCTCCTTTAAAACAGTAAATATAGGAGACGGAAGAATTATAGCAATATCTTCAAAACATGGAGCAGCAGTCCATATATCAGACCAGACAGGTGGAATAAATGCAATTAAACAAGCATCCGAGCAGGCTGCTGATGATTTGATTACACAGATAATAAATAAATGGGAAGATATATTAAATAACGGCAATATTATAACATTGTATGTTAAAGGATTAACTTTAACAGAAGAGATAAAGTTTGCCAAATCATTAAAAGCATATTTCCGAGAAGTAAAGGAAGTTTATAGCAAACAGAAAATAGGTGATACATCCGTGTTTACTGTAAGGTTTCTTGGAACACCAAAAGATTTAGCCACAGCACTTGTAACGAAAGAGACATTTGATTATGATGTGGATGTAAAATCCTATGATTTTGGGAAAGTTGTTATAAGAGCCAAACAAAAAAAATGATAAAAATATTAGTTTAGAGTTTAGGGTTTAAGGTTTAGCGTGTGCGTAAAAATGGTGTTTTTGCGCAGGATACCAATATTTTTGAAAAACTAAATTATTAGTTAACAAAATAAAGGAGGTGAATTATTATGGGAAAAAGATTATTACTTTTAAGTATGGTTGTTGTGCTATTTGCCTTTATAATGGCGTGTGGTTCTGAACCTGGCACAGATACCTATGTTAAAGGTGAAGATTATGAAACCGAAGGGTTTCTTGATGATGACACATTTCAAGTTGTAGCAGAAGGAACATGGCCTGATGAACTTGCAAATGCGAGACAAGTTATTAAAAGAAACAGAGCAAAAGAAGGAGCACTTTTAAAAGCACAGACAAGAGTTATGGAAATGTTTAAAGGATATGCGTTAAAAGCCAAAGGCGGTGCAGAATCAGGAGTTGGATTGGGTGAAGTTGCTTTAAAGAACATCGAAGGTTACGGAAAAGGCGGCTCAATTGTTAAAACAACTTATGATGAAGAAGATAACTGCTCTGTAGTTTACAGGGTCCATGCAAACGGGCTAAAAAAGATGGCTGAAGCAGGTTTTGAATAAAAATTTTATAGAGAGGGATTAGATACAATCTCTTATCCCTCTCTTTTTACTCTATCTTCTGCTGCAATTTTTAAGTTTTCAAAATAAAAAATTATATCCATTCTTTAAGGAATAAAGGAGTATTCTCAATGAAAAAAGGCGTGATAATATTTATAATAGGCATTATCATATCATCCTCAACTATATATAGCGAGAAACTGATTCAGACTGACACTTTACCGAATAAATCTTTTAAAAAGATAGAATCACTTGCATTATATAAATTTGATGGCAAACTTATAAACAGCGGGAGATTATCGTTTGTCGACACATTATCTATATCAGATAAATTCAGTCATTATCTGTTAAAAAAGTTTCAGGAAATCCCGGGGTTTACAATAGTAGAAGTTGGAGAAAAAATTACTATCTCTGAAGGAGACAACCTATCTGTTATACGTGGCAAAAATGTTCCACAATATGATTCCAAAACATTTATCAATAGTGACGAGAAATCAGAAAATGTTGTCAAAACAATTGAATCTTCATTGTATGGAAAAATCACAAAATATTATGAAGGTGAAACTTTTGATACAAGTTATATTGAGATAACATTTTATCTCGTAAATACAAAGAGCAAAGTGATATATTGGGTTACACAAATGAGCGGCTGTTTAAAATATGTTGTTGATACAATAGTCCAAACAATAGCAACGGGAGAATATAGTGAACCAACTGTAAAAGATAGAGCAAACTTTAAATGGAAGAACCCTTATGAACTACGAACAAAAGAGTTTGCCATAGAATATAGAAGAGGTTATATGCTCCCTGCGGACAAATTGGATTCAGGAGCTAACAATATACTTGCCCTTTATTTTAAACTGCCATTATTTAATAAATTACCAATATATAATCAGATAGAAATTAATATTATACCATCTTTAAAATCAACAGATACAAGCAATCCATTGATGAATTATCAATATACAACTTATGTCCCACTCTTCTTCGATTTCATCTATAATTTTGACACTATTATTAAAATAAATAACATAAGACCTTTTGCAAGATTGGGATTAGGAGGCACTTTTATAAGCACATATTATAGTGGGACTGGTTATTATATTCCAACTGAAAATCGTTTTGATGGTATATTAAATTTTGGCATAGGAGTAGAGTACTCTATTAAAATAGGTCTTGTTAATATATGGAAATTATATTTTCGTTTAAAAAAGATAGGATTTGTTGGATATATAGATTACTACAAATGGTTTTCAAGTAATCCTACTTCAGGCTCTTTGAACTTAAGTTTGGGTTTGAAATACTACTTTTAATCAATCTTATATGATTACCTCTACCTTTGATATATCTATACTCAACCTTATCAATTAATTTTTTTAATATAAAAAGTCCCAGCCCATTATTTTTTATATCTCGTAAGTTTTTGTCTGATTTCATCTTTTTATGTTTTAATAAATTAAATTTTGTGCCTTCATCAATAATATCAACTATAATATTATTGTCAACTTTCGTAATCACTATATCAATATACTTATTTTTTCTATTTTTATAATTATGTCTAATAATATTTGCGCAGACTTCATCACTACTTATAATTACATCTTCGGCTGTGTCTTTCTCAATATTGTAAAAATTTAGACATTTCTCGACAAAATTTCTAATCTTTGGCAAATTGTTTTCTATACCTTCAATTTTTAACTTTTTCATAATTTAAATTTTACGGCATAAACCTTCTCAGGCATATCTCTACCACGAATTTTAACATCAACAATATAGTGCATCTTTATCTTATTCTTCAAATGTTTAAACACTGCTTCTGATATAACTAATACACCTGGTTTTGTAATTGACTCAAATGAGTATGCATCACGTATAGTGTCACCAACAACAATAAAGAATTTCCCGTAGTTGGAGCGCAATTGTGAATACGAAATGTTTCCAGTATTAATACTGATACTTATCTCTATATTAGAATTATTTCTCTTATTAAACTTTCTAAGTTCTCTAAATATATTTGATGCTGCATTAACACTATTCTTAATATGGTCATAATGATTAAACGGCACACCAAAAACTGCAAGGAACGAATCAGCTGCAAAATAATCAATATATCCTCTATGTTTAGATACTATCACCTCAATATCATTCATAAATTTATTCAACAACATTTCCAATTCCTCTTTAGAATTACTGCTCTGAATCTCAGAAATATTTTTTATCTTTAGGTATAATGCTGAACCCTGTTTCATATCTGGAACTATCTTATTAAACTGATTATTGATATACTCATTCACCATCTCTTCTGGAACTGTTTTCCCAAAAACAAGGAAGCCACCGACTTTTGATACAAGTCTATTGAATCTATTTTCAATCATTTTAAATTCTGTGCTTGAATTTAAAGTAACCTCTGTGTCTGGTCTGCCATGAAGTAGATTCTTAATTCCGTAAGAGATACGATTCAATGAGCCTGTAATATATTTTTTAAATAATAGAAATAAAATAAAGAAAACAATCGCTTCAAATAGGAAGAATATAATAAGAGTAAATAAAAAATTGGGATTTCTCTTATACTTGAATAATACCTTATTTGGATTTGCCATAGAAACAATATACCAATCTTTATTATCCATTTTTTCTTTTAAATATATTTCTTTACGGGACTTTATAATAAGGTCACTATCACTTTTTAAAATTTTTCTCATAATATCAAAATCACCAACATACTCCCCTATATGTTCCTTATCAGGTGTATAAACAAGCAACCCTTTATTATTAACAACAACCGTGCTAAACAGTTCATTATATTCCTTCATAATATCTTTGAACAGCGAGTCAATTTTTATCGTAAAACCTGCCACTCCAATAAACTTTCCTATCTGATTATATAACGGCGTAAAAAAAATAATATACGGCACTTCGGAATCTTGAAATTGTTTATATCCTATGTCAGGAAAGATGTTGTCCTCATCTAAAAATTTATGGACATACTCCTTTTTTGTATCTGCAAAATTATCCAGAAACTGAAACGGCTCCATATTATATAATTTATGGCGTGATATATAAGTATTCTTTTTTAAATTATATTTTGATAATATATATGGATTGTCAAGATAAAAGTATAAAACTGCTTTCTGCGGAATATTTTCCTCCAGCCATTTCATATATGGAGTATAGGTATATATGGTCCTCCAATATTTTTTATTCCATGGGGTGATATTTAATAGCCTTCCAAGATGATTAAAAATGAAAAAATTTTCAATATCCTCCCAATTTTTGCTGTACCTATTTAAACTCTTTTGCATATCAAGAATATGATTAAGATAAAAAGGCACACTATATTTTTTTGCAAATAACTCACATTTAAAAAAGTAATCTGAAACTCTATTATTAATCTCTTGCGATAAGAGTTTATGAGAATAGATATAACTGGAAAGATAATTTCTGACCTTTGGTAAATCTGATATTTTTGGCGGCTTAAAAAGATTGGAAAAAATTGTTAGTTGAACAAAAACAAATAAAATATATATTATGAGCAATATAATAACAGCCTTAAAATTTAAGCCTGAAAAGAATCTCTTTATAAAAGGGGAATATTTAAACTCGATAAAAGCAGATTTTATCTTCAAATTCAGCCTATGTTTATACCAGAAAAATTTGTTATTAAAAATAAATTTTAATTTATCTCTTATACCCATAATTTTATATTATCCGATTTTGTTGTTAAAAATATCGGAATTTAAAAAAAAACATTAATTCATATATTTACTACTTATTGACTTTTTGTTATAAAAACATATCTTATAAAGAGGAAATTATTTTATGAAAGTTCCAGCAGGAATATTTATTAGTAATACTGAAACTGCTAAATCTAAGTATCTACTGACACCCATTGATATGGGACACTACTTAAAGATAAAAGCAGGTTCTGCACTAGATAGCAATTTAAATGAAAATGTTACTGTTTTAGAAAAATTAAAACAGGTTTTTAACCAACTGCTCAAAATGGTAGAAAAAAATAATGACCCTGACATATTTAAAAAAGCAACGGAAAATTTACCCAAAATAGTAACAAAAAATTTTACACGGGATTTAACCTTTAAAGAGAAAGAAGTAATTATGTTAGAAGTTTCTCAAACTTCTGATTTGATGCCCCCTGATGGCGAATTGTTGCTGAAACTTATCTCTGCTTATCCTGAATATTACAAAACAAGCAAAAACAAGAAACCTCTTTCTGAAATAATTAAGATTGTTGAATCCGGTTCAAATCTCTATATTTTAAATGATATATATTTACCACAGGAAAACCGCATGGTTATAGGATATGGCGAATTATTAACAAAAGAACTATTATCATCAATGAAATCCGAATTAAGAGGTGTAATAAATAAAAAGAAAGAGGATATATTCACTGATGTCTTATCAAGTGGTGAAAAAGTAGCACGAAACGATATTTACTCCTATATGGGAATACTATTAAAAAAATCTGGTGAAAGTATGGACGAAAATTTTATTCAATCACCCCAATTCCAGCAATTGCTGAAAGGGGACCCTGAAATATATTACATTGATGAAAAAGAGTTTAACGGTACAATAATTTATGATAAAAATAATAACTCCTTATTACTTTTACGCAAAATATTTAAAACAAATTACCTGCATCTTATAGACTATTTTTCGGAAAAAAATGGTCTCTTTTCGTCTATAATAAAAGGAAAGAACCCAAAAATCATTATCACAGTTGCAGATACAATGGAAGAAATTGAGGAACTGATTAACAACTTAAAAGAGACCTTCACTTTGCAAACCAGCAAGTATAATAAAAAATCCGAAGTAATATTCATTGTAAACAAGCAACCTGAAATAGAAAAAAAGATACGTGAGAATGGATTCACATTTATACTTGACAAAAAAATTATATTTAGTAACTTTAATCAATTCAGTGAGACACTGAATAATTTGGTTAAAATGTTTAATGATTAGAACAAGAGGTGTCAGAGGGCATTGGAAGATAATCTTCCCATAAATATCATTTTTATATCTATTCTACTTGTATTATCTGCTTTTTTTTCTGGTTCAGAGTCAGCATTTTATTCTATTGATTATATCACACGCGAAAAACTTAGAAAAGAAGATAAAAAATCTAAAATCATTTACAATCTGCTCCAACATCCTAATAAACTTCTTATAACTATTTTAATAGGGAATATGTTTGTAAATATCCTTGCATCTTCTTTAGTCTCAGGTTTTGCAATTACGCTGACATCACAAGTTGGAATTTCCAATATATTAGGAGTTTCCATAGCAATAACTATAATGAGTATATTAATTATACTTTTCGGTGAAATAATGCCCAAAATAATAGCCATCTCAAAACCAATTACATTTGCAAGAATATTTGCCATACCCATTAATATAGTAATAATACTGCTAAGGCCTGTATCAATCATTTTTCAATATTTTACTGATATAATTACAAACAAAATAATCAAATATTCTTCTGAAACTATGAAAGAAGAAGATATCAATTCAATAATCAAGATAGGACACAAACACGGAATTATTGATGAAGAAGAGAAAAACATAATGGAAAATGTTTTTAGTAGCGTGAAAAAAGAGGTGTCTGAAATAATGATACCCAGGACAAAATTATTTGCACTCAATATTGAAAAGGGTGAAAAATATATAATAAAAAGCATAATAAAAAATAAGTATAGTCGCGTTGTAATCTTTAAAGAAATAAGGGATAATATCATAGGTATAATACGAAAGAAGGATATTCTACCATACTATTTCAATTTAAAAAAAGCGAACACTTTAAAAGATATAATAAAACCAGTAATTTTTGTTCCTGAAAATAAAAAAATAAATGATATGCTGCGTGAATTTCAAAAGGAAAAAAAAGATTTTGCAATTGTGGTTGATGAATACGGGGGAACTTTAGGTGGCTTAACAATTGATGACATTGTTGAAGAGATAATGGGTGAATATCAAACAGACTATGAGCAGGAAAATGTTCATTTAAAAAAAATAGGTAAGGATAAATACATAATCAATGGGGATATGGAAATTGAAGAATTTAATGAGATATTTAATGCATCTATTGAATCAGAAGATTCAGATACTATAAGCGGACTGATAATGGAACATACTGAAAAAATTCCTCAAACAGGTGAAAAAATTATAATTGACCATTTTGATTTTACAGTTAATAAAACAAGGGGCCCAAAGATATTACGATTAATGGTTGAAGTAAGAGAAGGGTAATTTATGATAATTATTTTAATAATAATTATGATTTTACTTGAAGCATATTTTGCTGGAACAGAAACTGCTATAATATCAGCAAGTGAAATAAAACTGAGAGCAATGATTTCTAAAAAAAGAAACAGTGAGTGGGACAAAAAAATCAGGCGTGTATTATTTATGATGAAAAATACCGATAAGGTCCTAAGTGCCCTACTGGTTGGAACCAACATCTGTATAGTTACAGCTGCCTCTTTATCATCAATGTTGTTTATAAAACACTTTGGAACTTCCGGTGAATATTATTCAACTTTAGTAATTACAACATTGATTTTAATTTTCGGTGAAATATTTCCAAAATCAATATTCAGAAAAATTGCCGAGCCTGTACTTATAAAAACAGTTTGGTTTTTGGAATTTGTTACAAATATATTTTTTCCTGTTGTTAGTTTTATAGTAAAAATCACACATAGAATAACATCAACAAAGGGAACAGAGGAAAAGAAAAATAAATTTTTCCTGACAAAAGATGACTTAAAATCAATTTTCAATATAACTGCTAACAATGGAGTTATTAAGGAATTTGACAAAAAAATATTATACAGCGTGTTTGACTTTGGAACAACTTATGCACGTGAAATTATGGTTCCATTGATTGATATTATTTTAATACGCAATGACAAAAAAGTTATAGATGTCATTACATTAAGTGAAAAAACTGGTTTTTCAAAAATTCCAGTATTTGCTAAGCAGGTATATAATATTATAGGCTATATCAATGTCAATAACCTATTTAAAGCTAAATCAAATGAGAATCTTGCTAAATATATAGAGAAAGCTTACTATGTTCCGGAATCAAAAAAGATTGATGACCTGTTCGTTGAAATGAACAAAAAAAAATTACCTGTTGTATTCATAGTTGACGAATACGGAGGAGTTTCTGGTCTTATAACGTTAGAAGACATAGTTGAAGAAATTGTGGGAGAAATAGAAGATGAATCCAATTACAGCGAGGAAGAAGCAATAAAAACTGCAAGTAAATATGAATGGGTAGTTACAGGGGGGGTAGATATAGATGACCTATTTAATGAAATAGGATTAAGACTTCCTAAAAGAGGATTTGAAACAATAGCTGGGTTTATTGAATACTATTTAGGCAGAATTCCACGCAAAAATGATTCATTCATTTATAACAATTTCAAATTTACTGTGTTGGTAAGCACAAACAGAAGTGTGGAGAAAATTAAAATAACAAAGATAAAAAAATAAAACCAATAAAGAGCCTGTTAAGACTTAAGACTCTTTATTGGTAACTTAAAAATTATTCTGACTTAATAGCCTGCGTAGGACATTGGTCTATAGCACTCTGAACAGTAGATTCATCAAATCCTTCTTCTTTTATAACTTTTGCTTTGCCATCATCATCCATCTCAAATACATCTGGTGCTATTGATACACATACTCCACAACCAATACAGGCTTCCTTATCAATACTTACTTTCATCTCTTCCTCCTCAATCTTTTTATTATTTAGAAAAAATTTTGAGAGAAAAATATACTTCCCACAATTTCTGTGACAAGAAAAAAAAGTGTTGTTGCATAATTAATTTGACACCATGTCACCCCCCTGTATTCACAGGGGCAGGCTCTGCGAATGCAGGGGTCTCATATCTGATAATTCACGATATTATGAGAAAAATCAAGGCGATTCCTGCATACGCAGGAATGACAACGGGCCTTATTTTTACAAAATAATG
>DYJV01000136.1 GCA_020722945.1 Candidatus Methylomirabilis sp.
AAAGCTTCAAGATATAAGTTGGTATAGCATATTACTCCACAGTGACACTCTTGGCAAGATTTCTTGGCTGGTCGATGTCGCACCCTTTGAAATCTGCGATATGGTAGCTGAGGAGCTGGAGTGCTATTGTTATCAGGATTGGTTGTAGGAATTCATTTATGGATGGTATTTTTATAATTATTTCAGAGTAATTATTAAGTTCTTCTATGTTATCTTCATCTGTTACGATTATTGTTTTCCCCCTTCTTGAGCGTATCTCGTTTAGGTTTGCTATCATCTTTTCATACAGTCTATCTTTTGGTAGTAAAACAACAGATGGGAAATTTTCATCTATCAGTGCAAGTGGACCATGCTTCATTTCGCCAGCAGGGTAACCTTCGGCGTGTATGTAAGATATCTCTTTTAATTTTAGTGCACCTTCAAGTGCAACAGGATAGTTTATCCCTCTTCCGATATAAAGAAAATCTGAATATTTTGCAAGTTCGGGGGATATTTTGTTGATGTAGGAGTTTGTTTTTAATGTGTCTTGCACAAGTTTTGAAAAATTTTTAAGTGTCTCGATGTTATCAACCCATATCTCTTCCGTTATCTCGTCTCTTAATCTACCTATATAATTTGCAAGTGTATAAAATATTATTACCTGAGTGGTAAAAGCTTTTGTGGATGCTACACTTATCTCTGGACCTGCATGAGTATAAATTGTAAAATCTGACTCTCTTGGAATTGACGAGCCTACAACGTTGCATATACTCAAAATTTTATTATCCCCTTTATATCTTTTGATTGCTTCTAAAGTATCTGCAGTCTCTCCAGACTGTGATACTGCAATTATAAGGGTTTTTTTTGATAATTTTCTGTTACGATATCTGAATTCGGATGAGTAATCCACTTCTACGGGGATGCTTGACATTGATTCTATTAAAAATTTACCTATGAGACTTGAATGCCAAGAGGTGCCACATGCAGAGATTACTATCTTTATATCTTCTTTTAAAAAGTTTTTAAATTCTGTGTCAAACTCATCAAATATTATACTTTTCTCCTCAAAGTTGACTTTGTCGATAATGCTGTTGTAAAGTGCTTCAGGTTGTTCAAATATCTCCTTTAACATGTAATGTTTGAAGCCACCTTTTTGTGCCTGAGAAGAGTTCCACCGTATGACTTCCTCTTTTCTAATTATTTTTTTACAATTATTGAAAATAGAATAACCACTCTTATCAACGAGGACTATATCGTTTTCTTGAAGAAAAATAACTCTGTTTGTATAGTCGAGAAATGCTGTAACATCAGATGCAAGGAAAAATTCACCTTCTCCAATACCAAGTATCAGAGGGCTACCCTTTTTTACCCCGATAAGTGAGGGATTACTGTTTTTTATAAGTATTCCAAGTGCAAAGGCACCTTTGAGATGAGAAAGTGTTCTATCTAAAGCTTTTAAAATATCTTTCTCTTCTTTAATAAAATCTTCTAATATATGTGGGATCACCTCAGTATCAGTTTTGGAGAGAAATTTGTGCCCTTTGTTGATTAGGTCATCTTTAAGTGATGAGTAATTTTCAATTATTCCGTTGTGGACGACTGATATAGAGTTGGTGCAGTCTGTATGTGGGTGAGCATTCTCTTTTGAAGGTTCACCATGTGTTGCCCATCGTGTATGTCCAATACCACATTTTGAATGGTATTGTGAAATATCGTTTTTGAATATTAGATTTTCAAGGTTTACTATTTTCCCTATCTCTTTTTCTGTTAATATATCACCATTATTAGTAAGTATGGATAATCCAGAGGAATCGTATCCTCTATATTCTAATTTTTTAAGTCCATTTAATATTATATATTCTGAAGGTTTATCCCCAAGATAACCTACAATTCCACACATAATCCTCTCCTTTTAATCTTCTACTTTGGATAAAAGTTAAATATTTTCTGATAGAATATTTTTATAATGGCAGGTTTAAAACCCGCTCTTACTTTTATTTTTTATTTTAACTCCCCTCCTCCTCATTGATGAGAGGGTGGGCAGTGAAGCTGGACGGGGAATTCCCCTCTATGGAGGGGTGCCGCAAAGCGGCGGGAAATTACCCTCTATGGAGGGGTGGACAGCGAAGCTGGACGGGGTGGTCTTTTCTTTTGTTTTTTTTGTTTTTGCTTTTTATTTTTTATCTTTCCCTTATGCCTTCCGCCTGTTTCAGCTCTTCCATAGATAACCCTGTTAATTCTGAAATCTCATCCATCGACATC
>DYJV01000058.1 GCA_020722945.1 Candidatus Methylomirabilis sp.
GAGAAATTAATAATATTTTTTAAATACTCAATTAATTGATTTTTCTGCAATCTATCTGATAATTCTTAATTTTATACTGTATAATCCTCTTTGTTGTCCCAAGAATTTTTGCTGCTTTTGTTTGATTACCTTTGCTCTCCCTGAGTGCTTCAAGTATCAAAGATTTTTCGTATAAAGAGACAAGGGAATCAAAAGTCCCTTTTATCCTTTTGCACGATTCGACTTTACCCATTTTTATAGATGGTGGGAGATCCTCTATCTTGATGATCCCATCTTTAGTTATCAAGGCTGATCTCTCAATGCAATTTTGGAGCTCCCTAACATTACCCGGCCAATTGTATGAAGTAAGTATCTCCATTGCAAGATTATCAATCCCTTTTATCTCCTTTTTAAGCTCTTTCTTTATGTTGTGGATAAAGTGATCTGTAAGTAAAACAATATCTGAACCTCTCTCCCTAAGTGGAGGTAGATGTATAGGGAACACATTCAACCTATAATATAGGTCTGAACGAAATTTCTTCTCAGCTATCTCCCTTTCAAGATCCTTATTTGTAGCTGCAATAATCCTTACATTTGTTTTGATTGTTTCTGTCCCACCTATCCTCTCAAAAGATCTATCTTCAAGAATTTTCAGTAACTTTACCTGAAGAAAAATAGGAAGCTCCCCAATCTCATCTAAAAAGATAGTTCCATTGTTTGCAATCTCAAACTTCCCCTTTTTTTTATCAATAGCACCTGTAAAAGCACCCTTCTCATGCCCAAAAAGCTCGTTTTCCATAAGATTTTCAGGGATAGCCCCACAATTAATCTTTACAAGCATAAACTTACTTCTACTACTTTTGTTGTGTATCTCTGAAGCAATAAGACCCTTGCCGGTTCCTGTCTCTCCTGTAATTAATACAGTGGAATTGGTGTCTGCAACTTGATCTATCAACTCAATAACTTCTTTTATAAGGTCACAATTACCAATTATTGGAGAAGCATGGATATTTTGGCTTATAGTCTGACGTAATTTTATATTCTCCTCTATGATCTTCCGTATATGAACCTTGGATGCAATAAGATTTGCAACTATCTGTAGAAAATCAACTTCATACTGTAGATCTGTCCCCTCCAACACCCTATCAACAGAGAGAGCACCTACAACATTATCTCCATACTTTATAGGAACACACAAAAAAGCAAGCTCGCTCCTATTTATGAGTGATCTTCTTGCTCCTGATTTGTCTAAAAAGAGAGGCTCTTGGTTAAGATTTGGGATAGCAATAGGTCTCCCTGTCGCAACCACTGTCCCTGTAACACCCTCACCAAGCCTATAAAATATTCTGTCCCTCTTCTCTGGGATACCATAAGTTACCTCAACATGTATCTCCTCCAGATCTTGCCTGTAAATGGATATCATTCCACGTTGCATCCCTACCTTGTTTGCAAGGATCTCAAGAAATCTATACATAATTTTTTCAAAATCTATATTTTCAGTGCTCTTATTTAGTAAAATACTTATTTCATTTAATGTCTCAAGGTGTATATTCATAGATTATCCTTACGTTATTTAAGATAAATTTTAATAGATACAATGATCTATAATAAAAATAATGGCAGTAGCACACAAATGTAAATAGAAGAGAACAAGATAGAGGCAAGAGTGTGCTCTTTGGTAGATTTTATCAGTAGCCATATTTAGAGTATTTAAGTATGGGATATGACACAAAAATGTTCTAATGTAAAGATGTTAATTTGCTTTATATAATTTAACAAAAATTAATCTTCATTCAGTATCTCTTTATCAACCCTTTTATCCATATATCACCCACCAGAAAATTTTATTAAAATTTGTATTTTAAGGTAAACATAACATTAAAAGGGTAATTTTTAACAGGTGCATAAATACCGGGTAACTCAAATCTGTTGTTTAATATATTTTCAGCAGATATATTACCTGATAATTTTTTAGAGAATTTAACTTCTGTCCCTATATCAAGTGTAAATTCACTATTTATATCTATATTTTTGTTATCAATCAGAAATGAAAAATCCCTCTCACCTATATAATTGATACGGAAAAAACCTTTTATGAGCTTATCTTCATAATATAACCCTGTTCTTCCAAAATGTTTTGCACCAATATCAAAACTTTTATTTAGTAGGGTATAATACTTTTCTATCTCAAAATTTGGCTTCACAATAATATAATCAAGGACTTCATACTCCTCCTTATCTAATTTGCTGTCAAATATAGTTGAGAAATTGGATGACCATTTCAATTTGTCTGATATCTTCATATCAAATTTAAGATTTATACCATAAAGAGTAGAAGAATACTCTTCAGAGTAACCTGCATAGTTGTTCTCTATTACAAGGTCTTTTAACCTATTACTGTAAAGTAGTATATTTAAAGATGATTTGTCGTTAAATTTTAAATCACTCTCCACATTTATACTGTAGATTTTTTCAGGATGGACATCAGATTCACCTATAAATTTTTTAGGAAATGGTGTCCTGTAAGATATCCCGTAATTTACTTTAATATAAAATTTATCTTTAAAATAACCTGCACCCAGACTATAACTATCACTGCTATCATAATCTGAATGTATATCTTTCCTATAACCACCCCATACCTCAAAATCTTTTATATGTTTGAGGAGTTGAAAATATAAGGAGTGAAGCTCGGTATCGATATCAGCTTTTTCAACAAGTGGATTAAATGGAGATTTATTGTTTATATAATCGGGGAGATAACTTCTGACAAATATATCTGAATCAACTATATGATTCTTTCTGAAACTGTATCCTACACTCAACATTGCAGAGTTGTCCCAAAAATCTTTGTTATAATTTAGACCACCAAAATATATCCTATTTTTCTGCTTTATCTTAAAATCTTTATCAATTGATTCATAATCTTGATCAAGATAGTAAGATTTAACAGAAAACATTGAATGATCAAAAGATTTGTTATATTCAAGTTTTATAAGATTAAAAGGTTTACTATTTTCAGAATCCCATATAAAATCTTTATAATTGTTTTTGAAATTATTATCTACCTTTGACAATTTGACTGCAAGCTGAAGCTCATTATTCAGAGTAATTTTGCTATAAAAATCTATATATTGGCTATCATCTGCATAATCAGTTTTAAATTTTTTATCATCCTCTTTGTAATAAAGTGAAAACATCCCGTCAAATTTCCCAATCTGGTTACCACCTTCAATAAAAAATCCTTTCTCTTTATTATAACTGTTAGCAAATGAGTCAATATGCAGACCATTTATCTCTTTCCCTGTTTTTACAACAGCATTCATAACACCTGCATAAGCATCAGGTCCCCAAAGAACAGATGATGCACCATAAACCATCTCTATCTTTGAAAGGTTATTTAAAGGAATCTCTCCATTGAGAGGCACAACACTCCTGGTCAAATCTGAGGTAATTGGCACACCGTCGTAAAGGAAGAGAACAGAATCTTTTAACCCATTAAAATAAAGCTTATTTTGCTGGCCATTCTTCTCCGTATAAAAACCATTGATACCATCTATTTTTGATATAAAATCACTCGATGTAAAATCGATACTTTCTACACTATTTGATGCAGGTGCTTTATCAGGATTTTCAGGTTTGCCTGAAACAATAGTTATAAAATTGGTATCCTCTCCAAGGTAAAAGATATTGTCATCACCAAGTAGAGAGGATGATATAAAAAATATACAGAGTATAAAAAGTATTCTCCCTTTCATCTAATCCTCTTCAAGCATTTTAACTCTTGTTCTGAATTTAGTCCTTGTAAGTCCAAGAAGTCTTGCTGCTGCACTTTTGTTCCCACCTGTTTTATCAAGAGCTTGCTTTATGATACTTTTTTCAAAATCTTCAAGATTAATCCCATTTTCAGATAACTCAAAATTACTAAGGGAAGATACCGAGCCCCCACCCTGATCCTTGAGAAACGCAAAACTATCAACATTAAGTGGGAGCACCCCGTTAGAGAGGATATAAGCCCTTTCAACAATATTTCTCAACTCTCTTACATTTCCCGGATAGTTATAGTTTTTGAGAGTAACAATAGCTGTTTCTGTAAAATACTCTTTAAAACTACCAAAATTTCTTTTTATAAAATTTTCAGCAAGGGGGATAATATCTTCCCGTCTATCTCTTAGTGGAGGCACTTCAATAGGTATAACATTAAGCCGATAGTAAAGGTCATCCCTAAACTCACCATTATCAACCATCTTTTTTAAATTTTTGTTTGTAGCTGCTACAATTTTTAGATCAACGGCAATCTCTTTTGATGAGCCTATAGGGATAAATTTTTTCTCCTGCAAAACTCTTAATAATTTACCCTGTACCTCAATCGGGATATCTCCAATTTCATCAAGAAATATTGTCCCTCCATTTGCAATCTCAAATGCACCCTTTTTATCTTTTATAGCACCTGTAAAAGCACCCTTTTCATATCCGAAAAGTTCTGACTCAACAAGCTCTTTGGGGATCGCATTGCAATTTAGTGCAACAAAACGTTTATTTCTTCTATCACTAACTTTGTGTATATACTTGGCTATCAACTCTTTACCCACCCCTGATTCACCTGTGATTAGATATACAGAGCTATTGAGCCTGACTGCTTTTTCTGTGTCAATAAGGATTAGCCTCATCTTATCAGATTCAAATATGATTTCGTCAGATAACTGAATCTTTTGAAGCTCTGATCTTAACTCATCCTTCTCTTTAAGTATCTTTGAAAGCCCAAGAGCTCTCTCTACTGTAAGGATAATCTTATCCTCTTCAAAAGGCTTCTGAATATAGTCAAACACACCTGCTCTGATAGCTTCAACTGCTGACTCAATAGTGGCAAAAGCAGTTATAAATATCACAGGAACTGGGATATTCTCCTCTTTAATCTTCTCAAAAAGCTCTATCCCATTCATCTCAGGCATCTTTATATCACTTATTACAATGTCTATCTTCTCCCGTCTCAACAGAGAAAGGGCTATAACTCCGTTTTCAGCTTCAAATACATTATAATTTTTCTCCATAAGGATAATTTTTAAAATTGTTCTAAGCTTATCCTCATCTTCAACAATAAGTATATCAGGCATAAAATTTAAACTCCTTTAAATATTAAATTCCAAAATAAATGTTGTCCCACCATTATCAGCAGGTGAAACATTTATCTTACCATCAAGCTGATAAACAGCTTTTGCAACAAATGTGAGTCCCAATCCAGAACCCTCCCTCTTTGTTGTATAAAAAGGTTCAAATATCTTTTCACAATCTTCAATCTTAATCCCTTTACCATCGTCAGTTAGATCTATTTTGAAAATTGAGTTGTAATTTCTGGCAGTAATCTTGATAGTTTGTGAATCTGCTTCAACAGAATTTTTGATTAGATTTTCAAGTATATGTGACAATACCTCTGCATCTGTATTTACATTAAAATCATCTGCATCAACCTGAAAATTTATGTTGTTAAAGTTAATTTTTGATTTATCTACTATTTTATCCAATAAAATTTTTATATTCTCCTCTTTTAGAGTCACATTTACATTTTTTGACATTGATAAAAATCCTCTGACAAGTTTATCAATTCTCACAACCTCCTCCTCAATATAACTTATCATCTCCCTTTTTACTTTTGGCTCAATGGTATCTTTTTTTAAGATATCAATGGCACCCTTTATGATACCGAGAGGATTTTTTATCTCATGAGCTATTGTGAGTGAAAACTTTCCTATCTCTGCAAGTGACTTCTGCTGAACAATTTTCTGGTAATTCTCCTTTAACCGATGGAGCATTGATGTATAAACATTGTATATATCCTCAATTTCAGGAGCCATAATATTTTTCTGTTTTTTAATAAAAGCTAACAATTTATCCTCATTTTCAAGATTTTCCCGCCAAAAAAGGAGAGGATTAATAAATGTTTTATTCAATACCATATAAGCAAATAAAAAAGCAGTAATCATAATCACAAAAGAGATAAAAATAGAGAGTAATAAAATTTTAAGCATAAGATTTTTTATATTCTCTCTGGTATAAAATATCTCAACACTCCCAAAATTCTTTATTTTTTCTTCATCAAAAAAACTCTCTGTTGAAAGCTGCCTTACAACAAGTGGATAAGATTTTTTATAAGATGAAGTTCCACCAGATGAGATAATTTCTACACCCTTTTCATCATAAACTTTCACACCCACAATATCTTTATCCTTTAATGTGGCTTCTGCTCTTTTGTATAAAATCTCTTTCCTGTTTAAAAGGAGTGCAAGCGATGCAGCTTTTGAAAATTCATTCCCAATTATATCTATCTTTTCATGAAATTTCTCCTTAAAGAGATCAAGGAAAAGTTTGTTGTTAACAATCAAAGCAGTAACCATTGTAGTGCTCACTGATATAAAAATTATAATCAGAAATCTTTTTTTTAAATCGAGTTTCACTTCTTCTCCCTGTTTACAAAATCAAATGGTGATGAGAAAATATGAGTTTCTGTATAACCTTTTACTATTTTAAACAAAAGGTCGCTTATTTTCTTGTAATCTACAATTACAGAGTAATATGCACCACCCTCAAGAAAGTAGTTATTAAATCCTATAACTTTTACCTGATTGAGTGTTGCTTGCTCTATTATGTAATCTATAATCTCTTTTGATGAGTAAATTTTGTCAGGGAGAACCCACAGATATTTGTATTTATGCGTTTTAATTGCACTTACAAGAGAATCAATATTATGAATTTTTTCAACTTTTATATTCAGATCTTGATATTTTTCTGAAATATCATTACCTTTAAGAAGAAAGTCTGTTGTGTTGGAATCTGAATAGGGTGCATAAATTTTATTGATACCCTTTTTCCTGAAAAATTGGGCAAGCTGGTGATACTCAGGGTAGAGAAAAATAGTGTAACTATTATTGTCAGATATAAAGAGTTCAGCTTCATTGATATATATTGAAAAAGTAAATATCTTTTTTTGAGGGAGTTTCATATCCTTTACAAGATAGTTTGCCTTGCTGCCAGAAGCAACAACCACATTGCAGGAGTTAAAATCATCCTTTTTGATTTTGCTATCATCTAAATTTAAAATTCTACTTTTTATATCTGAATGTTCTTTGAAGGTATTGACCATCTCCATATAAGGTCTGATACTTTTACTCAAAAGAAAACAAATTTCTTGAGCATATAAATTGGGAAAATAGAGATGTGAAAAAAGAAATAGTATGATTAGAAGCCTATTTAATTTCAACAATCCTTTCCTTTATTTGTTCACGTTTTTTTACAACATAACTGTAAGTTGAGTCGAGCTGCTCCTGCCTTTTAGCCGCATCTTTTGAACTTGTGGGGATAGTGTATATCAAAATATCTTTTGGTGCTAAGAGAAACTGATCCTTAGCAATTAATACACCCCTTGTAATAAAATCCCAATCTTCAAGAAATTCTATACTCTCATCAAACTCCCCAATCTCATCGGCAAACTCCTTCTCTATGATAAAAGAGCCCATTGGAATATAATTCATAATCATAATTTTATCTTTATCAAACTCAGTCATATGAGAGTGTGATAAAACTCCATCTATTTTGTTATCAGTTTTGAACTTCATTGAACCACCGTAAACAAATTTTTTGCCATCTTTTAGAGCGTAATTAATCAAAGTTTCAACTGCATCTCCAAATATTACATCATCGTCATCGAGAAACATTATAAATTTACCACTGCACTCACTTTTACCAATATTTAAAGCCCTTGTCCGACCATAATCTGTCTTTAATAGTTTAATATCGATAAATGGTTTAAATTGAGCAACCACATCTTCTGCTTCATTACTTTTATCCTCTATGACCAAAATTTCTATACTCTTGTATGTCTGATTCAATATTGAGATAAGTGTTCTTTTTAGAAGCTCTCCACGTTTGTGAGTCCTAACTATCACTGATACCATAGGGTCATTAGTGGAATTGGGAGATTTATCGGATCTGACATCATGTCCTCTCCTCCTTAATACTTCGTATCCAAAACCTGTATCAGGAAATGTGGGTAATTTGGTTAAACTCTCAATTTTATTTGAGCAGCCCTTTAAATATGCCAAAAAACATTTATAAATCAACTCAATCGCTTCAATTTTGTTAGATTTTGAAAAAGCAAGCCACAACACATTATAGATATTGATACTATTTCGGTATTTACCTCTGATGTAACAATTTGATATAGGACCAAAATTTTTTAATGAATCCCTATGGCCAAGATCATCGTGAAAAATCTTTGCAAGTGGCAAATATAAAACTCTCTTATTTTTTATTTTGATCCTCCAAGATAAATCAACATCCTCAGCATAAAGAAAGATGTTTTCGTCAAACCCTTTAATTTGAAAAAAATCATCACTCTTTATAAGGAAAAAACATCCCGACACCCAGCACGGCTCAAGTGTAACAGGACTATATAACTTCGGATGCTCATATGGGATATGCCTTGCTTCAACAACTCCCAAATCTTTTATCTTTAAAAAAGGTTGCACCATATACCCAATTGTATCAGGAAAAAGTAGAGCATCAGGATTCATAATAAGAAAATGTGTCCCAGATGAATTTTGTGCGGCTTGATTAATTCCAGCTCCAAACCCTCTATTATCAGAAGATTTGAGAAGATTAAGATTTATTCCACTCTTCTCAAAGTCAGCTCTGAAACCTTCAATGAGAGAAATAGTTGTATCAGAGGAGTTATTATCAACAATAGTCAACTCAAATGGTTTGACTATACTTTTTAAGATTGAATTAAGTGTTTCACCTAAGAATTGAGCTGAATTGTATGTGACCATCAAGATAGATATTTTGATATCTTGATAATTTGATAACCCCACAAAAGTTCGTAAGTTCCCAGATAAAATTATATCCTCATCTGATGGAATAGTGAGATTAAAAGGGACATTATCTTGAGCAGATTGTTTTATTTTACTCTCTATCTTACTCTTTAAAATATGAATATTCCCTGTTACAATATAATGCTTCAATTTTTTTATTGAGCCTGTTAGCAGGCGTAACGGCAAAGTAACTCTCCAAGAGAATGATGAGTGAATATGCTTTACCAAACCTCTGTAATAGTTGTCTAATGCTGTTTTCTCTTTATTGGCATTAATCAAATCTTTTAGAGCTTCTTCCAACTTGCTCTGTAAAATATTATTATAATCAATTAATTGATTATATCTACTCTCAAGAAAATCTTTAGACTCTTTAAGGGTAGTAATGTGATTATTTAAATTACTGATATTGTTCTGGTAATCGACTTTTATCTGTGAAATCAGCTCTTTAAGTGATTGTATTTCAAAATTTTTATTTAGAATATCTTTTAAAAAATCTTCATCCACCTTATTTAACTTAAAATTAGAACCTTTTAAAAGAGAGTAGCAGTAAGATATAAAATCTATCTCCAAAAAATTTTCAGAGGGGATATGCCAAAATGGTTCAGCATAAAAATCACTCTCAGAATCAGAAATAGTAAAAGATCTAAATTTATCACGTGCTTTAAATATCTCGTTATATTTTATCCGAGCCACTTGAGATTTATACTCTGACATAGCAAGAAATTTCTTATCTGCAACCTTGCTGATATCTACCAATACATTGACAGGAAAAAGATTGTAAGTCTCATAAAACCAGAGATCGACTTTAAACTCTTTGATACAATCGATAAAAAACCATGTTGTAACTCTATGGTCAGGGTGATAATCAAAAAGTGATGGGATAAATATATTGAGAGGGTAGTTAACTTGAAGAGTTTTGAATACATTTAAAAAATATTTTTTAAATTTACTTTTATTGTCATACACAGCTCTATCAGGTATTTCCATGAAAAATATATTGTCTTTATTGACACCAAGAATATTTAGAGCTTTTTCTGCCTCACCTCTTCTAATATCTTTATCACCAAACATCTCCCCAAGCGTAACAAATAAAACTTTTACAGGGATTTTAGACTCCCGTGCAAGAGCAATTGTCCCACCCATTGCGAATGTTTCATCATCAGGGTGAGGTGCAAGAATAAGCCATTGACCTGAGGGAAGATTATCTTTTTTGTAGACTTTGGGGAAAATATCTCTTTCAGATAGAAAATCCATTACTTCTCCATAAAAATATTTTTAAATAACTATTTATAAAGTAAATATGACAGATATTAAACTATATTTTTTCTGAAATGTAAAGTAAAACTCTATATTTTGTGATAAAAAAAACTAAGTATTTATTTGACATTGAATTTTTTATCTGTTAATTATTCTTATTCGCTTGGATCTTACGACCGAGACGAGGCTTATAACAATTTTTGTTTAAAATACATAGCCTTCCGTTTTGGAAGGTTTTTTTTGGGTGACTAATGAAAATTACAGTTTCTTCACTTAAAGAGAAAAAGTTATCAAAAGATAAGATAACTATGCTTACTGCTTACGATTTTGCTTACTCTCAGATAATTGATAGTTGCGGGATTGACATTATACTTGTCGGGGATTCTTTAGGGATGGTTTTTTGTGGCTATGAAAACACTCTCCCCGTAACTCTTGATCAGATGATATACCATACTAAAGCAGTCGTTAATGGCCGCACAAATTCTCTTGTTGTCATAGATCTCCCTTTTCTCACTTATCATGTTTCAATTGAGCGTTCGATAGAAAATGCCGGAAGAGCCATAAAAGAGAGTGGTGCAGAGATAGTAAAGCTCGAAGGTGGGGTCACTATGGCAAAAACAATCAAAGCTATTGTTGATGCCTCTATCCCTGTAATGGGTCATATTGGACTTACTCCCCAATCGATTCATCAGATGGGTGGTTTCAAGGTCCAGAAAGAGAGGGATAAGTTACTCTCAGATGCAAAAGCAGTTGAAGATGCTGGTGCATCTGCAATAGTATTAGAGTGCATCCCTGAATCAATTGCCAAAGAGATTACAGACTCTCTTACTATTCCTACAATAGGGATAGGAGCTGGTAAATATTGTGATGGACAAGTGCTGGTTATCAATGACCTTATCGGAGTTTTTGACAGATTTACACCTAAATTTGTCAAAAAATACACCAACATCAAAGCCAATATCCAAAATGCAGTCAACGATTACATAAACGAAGTTAAATCAGGAAAATTTCCTGATGATCAACATACATTTAAATAGTAGTTATGGGGAGGTTTAATGCAAATATTCAATAATCCTCAAGAGCTTCAGCAATACGTTTTATCCCAAAAAAGAAAAGGTCAGCTCTTCTCACTTGTTCCTACAATGGGGTTTTTACACAAGGGACATATCTCCCTTATGCATCAAGCTAAAGTATACGCTAATAATGTAATTGTGAGTATCTTCGTAAATCCTACCCAGTTTGCACCTAATGAAGACCTCGACAAATATCCGAGAGATTTTGAAGGGGATGAAAAAAAGTGTAAAGATGCCGGAGTTGACATTATTTTTTACCCTTCAAATGAAAGTATCTACCCTGCTGACTACCAAACTTTTGTAAATGTTGAAAAAGTTTCCCAAAATTTATGTGGAGCATCAAGACCTCATCACTTTCAAGGTGTTACTACAGTTGTAGCCAAATTATTCAATATTTGTCTCCCTGATTATGCTTTCTTTGGTGAAAAAGATTTTCAACAGCTTACAGTCATCAAAAGAATGACTAAAGACCTTAATTTCCCAATTGAGATTATCCCTGTCCCAACATTTAGAGAAGATGATGGACTTGCAATGAGCTCAAGGAACAAATATCTTAAAGGTAAAGAGCGAGAAGATGCTTTGGTGCTCTACAAATCAATAAAAAGAGTATCCGAGTTATTTAGCAGAGGTGAAAGAAATGTTTCTCTTTTGCTATCTGAAGCCCAAAAAATTATAAGCTCTACCCCTTTAGCCTATATCGACTACATTAAAATTGTCGATATAGAAACTATGAATGATGTAGACTTTATAACAAAAGACTCTCTCTTTGCATTAGCAGTAAAGATAGGGTCAACAAGACTTATAGACAACTGTAAATTATTGTTAACTAAAGGAGAAAAAGATGTATAGAACAATGATAAAATCAAAAATCCACAGAGCTACTGTGACAGGTGCTGATTTGCAATATGAAGGTAGTATCACTATTGATAAAGACTTATTAGATGCATCCAATATTGCCCCTTACGAGCAGGTTCATATCTACAATATCAACAACGGTGTTCGTTTTGAAACATATGTAATAGAGGGAAGAAGGGGTTCTGGTGAGATATGTCTCAATGGTGCTGCTGCAAGGTGTGTTCAGAAAGGGGATCTTGTAATCATAGTTTCTTATGTTATGCTACCTGAGGAGAAGGTTGTAGGCTACAAACCAACCTACGTTTTTGTTGATGGTCAAAATACCCAGATAAACAAATAGCAAATGGTATAATCTTTCGCAGAGACACAAAAGAAATAAATCTCACAGAGCGATGCATTGCAATGTGCTGAGCCTGTCGAAACAAGTTTATCCCAAAGTCGCAGAGCCGCAAAGATAATTTTAAAGCTCTGAGGTATGAGAACGAATAAAACTTTGCACCTTAGCGTCTTGTCAAGAAAATATTTCACACCCCAATACATCAGAATAGTTGACCACACAAATGCAAAAAAACTCTTCCTGTACATCCATAAGATTGACCTAAAATATAGAATCATCAAAGAATGGTCAAGTGAATCTTTTTATCGCTATAATGAAATCTCCCTGCATATCAGCCTAAAATATGTTACCCCGTAAAAAAAATTAGTTGATTAAGATGTAAAAATAAAATATAATATAAAATAATTTCTTGTAATCAGGATTTTATTATGCAATTTTACACCAAAAAATCTGGATTTACAATTGTAGAGCTTATAATCGTGATAGTTCTTATCGGGATTGTAGCTATTATTGTGAACAGCAGGATATCTGACATATCATTTTTTCAGACAAGTGCTGATATTGATCAGCTAATCTCCCACATCAAATATATCCAACACAAATCAATGGTATCAGGTGGGTGCTGGCGAATAGAGTTTAATGCTTCAACTGATAGCTACTCTATCTATGATAAAAATGGAAATTCTGTTAAATTTCCAGATAAAAATAGTAATAGTGTAAATTTAGAAACTGATTTCACAATTACAAAGGGTGGCTCTCCACTATCATCACCTATATATTTTGATTACATAGGGAGACCTTGTGAAGATAATTTATGTAAAAATAGAACCACCTCTCAAATCAGAATAACTTGTGGATCATCCAATATTTTAATAGAACCTCACTCAGGGGGGGTATATGTCGAGTAGAAATGGGTTCACACTGATAGAGATTATAATTTTTATAGTTGTATTTACTCTCGGCGTAGTTGGTATAATGACCCTTTTTTATAATACTCTCGGCAAAACAAGTGATCCTATTGTTAGAAATAGGTCTATACAGATTCTCCAAAGCACAATGGAGCAGATATTTAACAAAAAATGGGATGAAAGAGTTCCAAATGGTGGATGCCAAGATTCCGACTACACCTCAGGCCACGCCTGTGATACGACACTCTCTTCAATATCTGGTCCTGATGCTGGAGAAACCGATTTTACTAAATATGACGATATTGATGATTTTGTTGATACTGGTGATGATTATAGCAAAACAAAGGAGTGGGAGAGTAGCTCACTCGGATTCACTTCAGGCTACACAATAAAGATTACCGTTACTTATGCAGATGTCAATCCTACTACGGGTGCTATTACATCCAATACAACCTCAAAAACAGACTACAAAATGATAACTGTTGAGCTAAATTCAGGAGCACTCGGAGAAGTTTACAAAATTACAGCAGTGAAGGCAAACTTTTAATGAACAGAGGTTTTACTCTTGTTGAGCTTATAATTACCATTGTCCTACTTGGAATTGTTGCTGGAGTGGGTGTAAATATTATATCAAGGGTATTTATCGGCTATTCAGATAGCAAAACCAAAAATTTCCTTTACAATGAAGGGAAATTTGCAGCAGAAAGGATTGACCGAGAGATAAGAGAATCAGTCCCAAATACATTGAGAATACACAATAGTAGCACTCTACAATTTGCACTCTTTTCAGATATGATGTATTATGACAATACAACTATCAATAAAATAAATATCTACGACAATGATTCTCCACTTTCAATAGGGGACAATGTCTCAATTTATATTACATCATCTTCCCATTTTTACAATTTATCAAGAGTTTACAATGTAACAGGTGTTAATAATTATGACAACTACTCAATAATTACTTTTGACAAAAATATCTCAAAAGATTCCCCATACAAAAGATTATTTGTTGTTGAAACTCCAGTTACTTTCTACCTTGATGGAGACACACTCAAGAGGTGCTTTGCCTATCCACCAAATATGTCAAATTATGGGAATCCTGATGGGACATGCAATATTGTTACAAAATATGTTGAGAGCGTTACCTTTACCTATGAAGCTGGAGTTACTTGGCGAACAGGAGTTTTAACCATAGATATCAAATTATCAAAAGCTGGGACATCTATCACTTACACACACAAAGTTCAGGTGAGGAATGTCCCTTAAATATTGGCTATGGCTCTAATCAAAGAGGATAAGATGAAACTTTTAAAAACAATTGAGATAATTAATCACTCTTCTCTTATCAATAATAGGGGTGCTTCACTTATAGTTGCAATATTTATGCTTGTTGTATTTGGAGTTATCGGAGTAGGGCTTGTTTCTATGCTTACAACTTCCCATGAGACTTCCTCAGAGGATATGGTATCAATACAAGCATTTTTTATGGCAGAATCGGGTGCTGAAATCAAAATTTTTGACACAGTAAAAACAGGCAGTGTATCACCAAAATCTTACTCTTGGGGTAACTACAATATAACAACAGCGATATCTTCTATTTCAGATATAACAGAAAATCCAAAATACTCTCACTACTACAATATCAAATCTAAATGCACTGTTATGAATATAAAAAGAGAGATAGAGGGAAAATTTTTAAAATAAAGATAAACCAAAAATAGCAGGTTTACGGATTAAAACTAAAGTCTGAAAGAAAAACAAAGATAGAAAGAGAGAGACAAGAATATAACCACCCCGTCACCTAACGGTGCCACCCCTCCATAGAGGGGAAT
>DYJV01000137.1 GCA_020722945.1 Candidatus Methylomirabilis sp.
TTATCAAAATATCTAAAGCATCTTCTATTTCGCCTATGTCTGCCATACCGGTTGAAAGTATCACTTTTTTATCCAGCTTTCCGATATGTCTTAGATACGGTAAATTTGTCAATTCCCCAGAACCTATTTTAAAAATATCTTGTAGTTCACACAAAAAATCTGCACTTTCAAATTCATCTGGAGTTGACATAAAAAGTATATTTTTCTCATCGCAATATTTTTTCAGTTCTCTAAACTCATCATAGCCCAACTCCAATCTTTTTAACATATCAAATTGTGATTCTTTTATCCCTGTATTTTTTGTCTGATACTCCGCTTGAGTCGCCTTTTTTGTTACCAATAGTTCTGTTTTCCAAGTTTGAAATTTCACAGCATCTGCACCTGCATCAACTGCTACATCTATTAGTTTTTTTGCTAAATTAATATCACCATTATGATTAACACCCGCTTCTGCTATTATAAATACACTCATTTTATCTCCAATCTATATTTTAAAAAATATCTTATCTCTTCTTTAGATTGTTGTTCCCATATTTGTTTATATTTACTATAAATTTCATTATTATAAATTTTCCCACCAATATAAAAAGGTTTTATTAAAGATGAGAACTTTTTTTTGAATTTTAATAGTGAATCATCAATATCAGTCGTAGTTCCGCCACCAAGTAGAAAATATTTTTTACCTTTACTTCTAGCAATTTCAAAAATTTGATCAAGCATAAAATAATTTGCATTATATCGTCTCATCTCATAATTATTTGCCGATAAATGATAATGTCCAAGATCATCACTAAACATAAAAAATGCCATAGAGATTATTTGCCCATTTTGTCTAATCTCATATAATTTAATATTTTCATTACTTATAAGTTGTTCATAATACTCTCTTGAAAAATAGTAAAAATCTGTCGCATTATTTTTGTCCATAGTTTTTTCATAAAGTTCTATAAATGCTTCTATATTATCACTCTTTTGGAATACCAGTTCTTTTTCGCATTTTCTTAAAATATTTCTAGTGTTTGATGCATAATTTTTCCATCTCTCTTCTTTCGATAAAGACAAGTCAACATAAACTACATCTCTATCATAAATGTTCATATCTAAAAATTCTTTTTGCTCTTGTGGAAAAATATTCCAAGGATGAAAACGAATAAACTCAGCAATAATCTTTTCTTTCAAACAATGTTGCTTGTATTTCTCCATGGCAATTTTTACAAACTCTTGATCATCAGTATTTAGATAAAATCCACCATAACCGTAAGCAGTTTCTAAATCAAAATATTCATCATCAATATCAATATTTCCAATCTTTGTAATTGGTCGCTTGATAGCTATATTGTAAAAAATACAATTATCTTCTCTGTATTCAAACTCAAATATTTCTTCATTGTCTTTTAGATACAAAGAGATGTATTCTTTTGAATAATAGATGTCATTAAGAAGATTAAATTTTTCTAAGTTCAATTACCCACTCCTTAATTATTTCTTTTTCACTATAAAAATATTCTTGTCTTTCAACTCTTTCAATGATATTATTGTCTAACTTGTACAATTTTTCAATGTCATCACGAGTTGTATAACGACTAAAACCTTTTCTGCCCATAGGTCCAGTTTTTGGCGTAACAGCATGATAATCACACTCCTCACCATTTAGCCTCCAAGTTCCATCAGCAAATGTTAGGGACATCATTACCCCCCCGCTTTTAGTTTATTAAAACATTTAACAACAATTTCTTTTGAACGATCAAATGAATTGCAATACAAACTCTCAGAATCTATAATAGCATCAATTGAGTTGTCTTCAATTTCATCAAGAGTATTGAAATAATCACCCACTTTTATATCTGCTATAAAAGATGAAAGACCTTCATTATTAAAGCGACTTATCATTCTATCAATTCCTATTTGACTTCCTTCAAGAGCCATAACACTAAATCCTTCTCTTACACAAAACCATAAATTTGCGCCTGTTCCAGATCCAATTTCTAATATTTTTATCTCTTTTCTATTTTTCACTTTATAGAAATTTCTAGCTATAAATCTAATAACTGGTATTGACGGATATTTTCCCCATTCATTTTCTTGAAAAACCTTTTCCCACACTTGTAAATTTTTAATTTGCATCTAAGCAACCCTTCCTCTCATTGAAATATTTATCATAAAACCATTCTCACACTACTTGGAATATTTACAACTCGTTCTTCCAAATATTTTGCATTTTTCAA
>DYJV01000059.1 GCA_020722945.1 Candidatus Methylomirabilis sp.
AAAAGAGAAAAAACAAAAGAAAAGACCACCCCGTCACCTAACGGTGCCACCCCTTGAGTAGAGGGGAATGAAAAGTGCAGTCTGAAGGGTGTAAGGGGAAAATAGTTACCATTTGATGGTTTTTAATGTTTAGAACAGGAAAAAAATAAAAGCAAAGAGGTTTTATTTTTGCTTTGGATGTTATAGTTTTTTTTAAAATTCCCCTCCTTCGGAGGGGTGGCAGGCAGAGCCTGACGGGGTGGTCAAAAGAGTGCCTGATATCTCAGAATAGTTTACCCCATAAATTTAAAAAAATATGGGAGAGGAAAGATAGTTATTAGTTGGGAGTGTTTAGAGGAAAAAAATAAAGAATAGCAACCTCTTGTGGTAGAGGGGAATTGGCCAACCCTACAAATGTCTGAATAAGCAGGAAGGGCTGAAGAGTGATGGCAAAAACTAAAATAAAAAAAATAGTGGTTGGTAGTTATTGAAATTATTCACTTTCAATTAATTGTTATTGGGTATTGCCGTTGATTTGGGGAAAATCATTCATCATTCAACTTTGAAGATTAAAATTGTGTAATAACAATAAATTTTTTAATACAATTCGATAAAGATCAAAAAAAAGGGGAAAGATTTCCCCTTCCCCCTCTAAAAAGTAAATCAAATATAAAATGAATTAGTTAACTTTTAATACCATTGCAGCACCTGTATCACCTGCTGCACAACCTGTAAACAAGCCATAACCGCCACCTTTAATAACAAGCTCCTCTATCATTTCAATTATGGTTCTTCCTGCAGTAGGTCCCTGAGGGTGTCCAAATACAAGTGAGCTACCATAGTTGTTCATATCTTCCCACTTTACACCAAACTCCTTTGCAAAATATATATCATTTACTGCAAAAGGGTTGTGAGATTTGATTGCTTTCATATCTGTAATTTTGAGATTAGCTTTTTCAAGAGCCATCCTTGCAGCAGGAACTGGAGCTTTAGCCATAGCCCCTGTCTCAACTTTTGAATAACCGTAAGATAGTATCTGAATGGTAATATTTTTGTCATCACTCAACTCTTTTGCTTTATCCTTACCTGCTACAATAATAAAGCAGTTCCCATCAGCAGGGTGTGTCTGAGCTCCAAAACTATGAACTCCATTTGGGAGAACAGGTCCCAAAGCAGCAAGGCTCTCTTTGGTAGAAGGCATAATCCCTTCATCTTTTTCAAGCAATACAGACTTCTTCTTGTTTATTTTAACTTCTATCGGGAAAAAGTATCTTTTCTGAAATTCGTTCTCATTTTTGAGTGCATCAAGATATTGATTGTATCTCAAAACAGCCATATCATCACACTCTTCTTTTGTAGTCCCTATCTCTTTTGCTACTTTTTCAGCAGTCTGTATCATAGCATTTTTAGCAAAAGGATCGTAATTGAAGTTGTCCATCAACCAATTTTCATGTATCACCTCTCCACCTGGTCCAAGAGGGTTAGGCCATATAATATGAGGACCATTTGAACATCTATCAGTCATAAGATTTGCAGCACAATTCATATAACCATTGTCAACACCTATAGAAGAGTAGTAAAGACAAGTAGTTGATGTAGAGCATGCCTGACTTACATTGCACCCTGGAATATGCTCTGCACCCATTAAAGCTGCTGCCCATGGAGCACCATAAAAAGCTTGTTTCTGATGTATAGTAAAACCTAAATATAGATAATCAAAAGATTTAGGGTTGATATTTTTGGATGCAAACCATTTTTTTGCAGTCTCTGCAGCAAGTTGAATGGAATGTTGATTCTGAAGAGTCATCTGCCATTTGGAAAATGGGGTAGAGTAGTAACCTTTGTAAGGGATATAAACTTTTGTAAACATTAAATTTCCTCCTTGTTATGTTTGTAATATAAATTTTGTAGTAATAGTAAAAAATTAGAATTAGTTTTCACTCCAAGTTCCATATCGTGTTCTTAACTCTCTATGTAAAATTTTACCCGTAGCAGTCCTCGGCATATCAGCATCTTTTATAAACTCTACTGTTTTAGGAATCTTGTAACCAGCAATTTTACCTTTGCAAAAATTCTTGATCTCCTCTTGGAGCTTTTCAGAAGGTGAAACTCCCTCATGCAAAACAATAACAGCAGTTACACACTCACCCCATTTTTTATCAGGAACACCAATAACTGCAACGTCTTTAACCTTATCGTGAGCACCAACAACATTTTCAACTTCAGAAGGGTAAACATTCTCCCCACCAGTAATAATCATATTCTTTTTTCTATCAACAAGATATAAATATCCATCTTTATCTTTCTTAGCCATATCACCAGCACTAAAATAATCACCAACAAAAGCAGTTTTTGTAGCTTCTGGAAGTTTCCAATACTCTTTAAAGAGCATAGGGGATGATGAATATAACTCTCCAACCTCACCATCTTTAACTTCAACACCATCTTCATCTAAAATTTTGATTCTTCTTGTCCCAATAACTTCTCTACCTATTGAACCAAGCTTGGTAAACTGCTCTTCAGGTCTCAAAAGAGTCACTATTCCAGCTTCGGTAGAGCCGTAAGCTTCAAAAAGCTCAGAGTTTTTAAAGTAATCAAGAATAGCAAGTTTTGTATCTTTCCTTGCAGGTGCAGATGAACATAAAAGTTTTCGTATCTTGCTAACATCAAATTTACTTTTAACATCATCAGGGAGAGAGAGAATCATAATATAATGAGTAGGAACAAGAGAGGTAAATGTTATATTCTCATCTGATATTGTTTTGAGAAAATGCTCTGGATCAAAACTCTTCATATTATAGATACAAACTCCGCCATAAGTATAGGTGAAGAGAAACGAGTAGTAAATTGAATTGATATGACACATAGGCATTACAAGAAGACCTATGTCTGTTCTGTTAAAACCAAACTCTGAAAGATTTATCAGATAAAATGCAATTAGGCTCTCATGGGTTCTTACAACACCTTTTGGCTTCCCTGTTGTCCCTGAAGTGTATGTCATAACCCAAATATCTTCATGACTCACATTTACATCAGGCTCCTTCTCAGATGACCTTGCAATAATCTCTTCGTATGAAGAAAAACCAGAAGGGGTAGCAGTATCTCCAAAATATATATAATTTTTAGAAAGGATAGGGTCAAGATTACCTCTGATACTATCTGCTCCCTTAGCAAACTCATTCTCAACTATGAAAGCCTTTGCTTCTGAATTTTTCAATATATATTCATATTCAGCAGGTGGCATTCTAAACATAATAGGAACAGCCACTAACCCAGATTTTGCACAAGCTGCGTATATCTCCATCCACTCAACACAGTTATAAGCAATTATAGCAATTTTATCACCTTTTTTAAGCCCAAGAGACAACAACCCATTTGCAAGTCTATTAACCCTTTCATTCCACTGATAAAAGGTCATCCCCCTCTTTAAATCTTTGGCTCCTAATTTGTCAGGGTAAAGCTCAGCAGCTGTTTTTAGAAGCTCCCCAACATGCAACCATTTAGACATGTTAAAACCTCCTTGAATTTAGTTGAATTTATCCTATTTAAAATAAAAAAGATTTTAAGTAGAAGATAATTTACATTTTAGAGCAATAATTAAACCAAGTTTTTATAATAGTCATGCTCTCTATTAAAAATAAGCCCTTTAAAAGAGTAATTTAGAAAATAATCAAAAAATGTTTAAAAATAAAGTATATAAAACATTTACCACCAAAAGATAAGTAAAATAAAAATCAAGTTTTTGAATAGAAATTAACTAGTAACCTAAAAAATAGTTTTATGTCAACCTATAATTATTTAAAATGATTGTTGATTTTTCTTGTTATTTCTATTAGGTAGAGGAATATTCACCTCTTGCAACAATAAAATTGTGATTAAATTAATTTGTATATTATATGATACAAGTATAATTTAATATACAAAACATTATCTATTTACAAAAGAAAACATTTTTATAAAAAGAATTTTTCATTCTATTATTAGCAAGAAAGATGATTTACAAATTATTTAACTACTCTTTTTCATCATGGCAATATTTTTGCAAACATCATTTTAATGTTTATTATAAAAAATAGATTTTAGGGAGGAACTATGTCTGATAAACTAAAAATAGCAATTGTTGGAGCAGGTGCGTTGGGGGGGACTTTTGGTGTATTACTTGCGGATGCAGGCTTTGACGTTACTATGGTTGAAATTGACAAAAGAAGAGTTGATGCAATAAAAAGTAATGGTCTTACTTTATATATGCCTGATGGTTCTGTTAAAAAGATTAACATAAAAATTACAGACAATCCTAAAGATGTCGGTATTGTAGATATAGTTCAAATATCTGTTAAGGGGCCACATACTCACTCTGCAGCGACAATGGCTGCTCCTATGATAGGTGACAATACCTATGTTTTATCAGTTCAAAACGGACTAGGCAATCTTGAAGTAATAGCAAATGTTGTAGGCAAACATAAAGTTATCGGTGGAATTACTGCACATAGTGCAATGCCTTTATCTATGCACGAAATAAAATATGCAGGTGGATTAGGGGGATTATGGATGGGCAGATACGATGCACAAGCTGATCCCAAAATCAAAGAAATTGGAGATATGTTTACACAAGCAGGTTTCAAGACAGATATCATAGAGGGGAATGTGGAAGTTCCTATCTGGCGTAAACTACTTGCAAATGTTGCATGTAATGCAGTAGCAGCTCTTACAGGTTTTACAGGTAATCAACTTTTAGGTTGCGAACATACACGAGAGCTCATCATTAAACTTGCAGAGGAGACAGCAAATGTAGCCAAAGCAAAAGGTCTTGAGTTTGAAGAGCTTAAGTTTGCAGGTGCTTTTGTTTTAAAAGCATTATCAGGAGTCAAGGACAACAAAATTTCCATGCTTCAAGATATTGAAGCAAAAAGGAAAACTGAGATAGAAACATTAAATGAAGCTATCTGCAAAGAGGGTGCAAACCACGGTGTGGCTACTCCTTACAACGAAACAATTACAATTCTTATAAAAGCTTTCGAGCAAAAAATGTTATGGGACAAATAAAATAAAAAATTTTAGGAGGGTAATATGAGTTATAAATTTTTTAATTTTACTATTGATGAAGGTGTAGGAGTTATTGATTTAAACAGACCTCCTGCAAATTCCCTAAATGTAGAGTTTACAGAAGAACTTTCAAAAGTTTTTGATGCCATTACTCCTAACAATGATGTAAAAGTAGTGCTTATCAAAAGTGCAATTCCGGGATTTTTCGTAGCAGGTGCAGATATCAAAATGTTTGCTAAAATGACCCCACTTGAAGGGAAAGCTGTATCAAAAGCATTGCAGGATTGCGTTCAGAAGCTTGAAAATATGGACAAGATAAGCATTGCAGCTCTTGGAGGATTTGCACTTGGTGGCGGATTAGAGCTTGCTCTTGCTTGTGATTTTAGATTTGCTTCAAAAGTAGCAAAAGTAAAAGATAAAGAGAAACCTGTTATGCTTGGACTTCCTGAGACATCCCTTGGAGTAATCCCTGGAGCTGGTGGGACACAGAGACTTTCAAGAATTATAGGTCCAAAAAAAGCTCTATTTTATATCGCTCAAGCTGCTCAAATATCTGTTGAAGAGGCTTTTAGCATAGGTATAATCGAAAAAATGTTTGACAATGATGAGCAGATGAACTCTGAAGCTCTTGCTTTTGCAAAATCTCTCGCCAAAAAAGCTACTTATGCAATAGCATGTGCAAAGAGAGCTATCTACAACGGTGTTGACGAAACTATAGAAACAGGATTAAAATTTGAATGCCAAGAATTTTATAACTGCTTTGTATCTGATGATTCTTCAGAGGGATTCAACGCATTTGTTGAAAAAAGAAAAGCAAATTTTCAGGGTAAATAAATAATAGCAAATATCGGAGGATAAAGTATGACTTTTGAAAATATTAAGACAATTGGAGTTTGTGGTGCAGGAAGTATGGGTTCTGGTATCATCCAGATCTGTGCAGCAGCAGGTTATCAGGTGCAGGTTCTCGATGTAAATGAAGATGCTTGGAAAAGGGGTAAAAGCCTCATCGAGAAAAGTCTCTCTGCTATGCTCAAAAAGGAGAAAATCTCACAACAAGATTTTGATAACACTATCGGTAGAATAAAATTTTCTACAGATATTAACCAATTCAAAAATGTAGATTTTGTTATTGAGGCTGTTTTTGAAAATATGGAAGTTAAAAAAGCCACTTATAATAATCTCGATTCTGTTCTTAAAGATGATGTTATTATCGCTACCAATACATCATCTATCTGTATCACTGAGTTGTCTGCACTTACCAAAAGATCTGACAAGTTTATTGGGATGCACTTTTTCAATCCTGTTCCAATGATGAAGCTTGTAGAGATTATACCCGCATACCAGACATCTGCTTCAACAATAGAAATAGCAATGCAAATTTCAAAAAAGATAGGGAAAGAACCTGTAAAATGCACAGATTCACCAGGCTTCATAGTAAACAGACTTCTTGTTCCAATGTTTATAGAAGCTGCAAGGATGGTAGAAGAGGGTGTTGCTACCCCTGAAGATATAGACAAAGCCATGAAACTTGGTGCAGGATTGCCTATGGGACCTTGCCAGCTTATGGATTATACAGGTGTTGAAATTACATACCATGTTGGAAATATTTTTTATGATTACACCAAAAATCCTTACTACACACCACCATTTCTCCTCAGAAAAATGGTTAGTTCAGGGTATCTTGGAATGAAGACAGGAAAAGGTTTCTACGATTATTCAAAAAAAGATTAATATTAATAATAGGAGAGTGAATTATGAACTATGGATATTATGCAGTAATAAATTCAGAAAAATTTCCAAATAAAGAGTGCTTGATCGAAAGATCCTACGAGAAAAATAGTCGTAGATCACTCACTTGGAGAGAGTTTAACACAGAGATAAACAGATTCTCAAATTACCTAAAAGATAAAGTAGGTATAAAGAAGGGTGATTATGTTATCCATTTTCAGAAAGATACACTCGAATGGATAATTACCTACTTTGCAATCTGCAAACTTGGAGCAGTGGTTGTACCTCTCAATTTTAGATTTGTTGAGGCTGATGTTAAGTATTCAGCCGATGTTTGTAGCCCCACTACAATCATTTACAGCTCAGACTTTGCAGACATCGTAAAAAATGTCAAACCTGAATTATCTTCAGTCAAAAATTATATTTATGTTGGGGACAACTGTCCCGATTTTGCTACTGATTACTTCTCTGTAATCAAAAATTACAGCAATACAGCAGAGACCATTGTTGATGTCCCTGCAGAGCATAATATTGCAATGATGTTTACATCAGGAACCACAGGTAAACCAAAACCTGTTATCCACACTCACGGCTCACTTAATTCTACTGCAATCGGCAATGGTATGAGTTACTTTGTTGAAAGAGAGGATAATTACCTATTTTTCCTCCCACTTTATCACTCAGGGACATTTTTCTTATGGGCACCATTTTATGCCTCAGGAGCAACAGGCACAATACTAAAAGAGTTCAGAGACCCTGAATGGATAATAAAGGGAATAGCAGATGAAAAGTGCACAGATGTTTTATTTGTTGTTCCAGTAGCAATTGCTATTCTCAATGCTATCCATGCTGGCAAAATAAACCTCAATAATTACGACCTTTCAAGCTGGAAATATATGGAGATAGGTGCACAACCTGTTCCATTTCATGTAATGAAGGACCTCGTTAATTGTCTGCCATGCGGGGTATCAAATATTTACGGTATTACCGAAGGTGGCGGCGGAGGAACTTTTAATCTCTACCCTCACGAAGTTCTTAAAAAACCGGGTTCAATAGGGAAACCTACATTTGGAGTTCAGGCAAGACTTGTTGATATGGACGGCAATGTTATTACTGAGCCCAACAAACCTGGAGAGATAACATTCCGCTCCCCAAGATTAATGAAAGAGTATTACAACAACCCTGAAATGACCAAAGAGACAATAAAAAATGGCTGGCTCTTTACAGGTGACCTTATGGAGATGGATGAAGAGGGCTATTTCTATGTAGTTGACAGAAAAAAAGATATGATAACATCTGGTGGAGAGAATATCTACCCCGTTGAGATAGAAGATGCTCTTCACGACCACCCAAAGATAGATGATGTTGCCGTAATTGGAGCACCAGATCCAAGACTTGTTGAGGTAGTTATGGCAATAGTTCAGCTTAAAAAGGGTGAAACAATGACAGAAGAGGAAGTTATAGAATTCTGTAAATCAAAAATAGCACTCTACAAAGTTCCAAGAAAAGTTGTTTTTGGTGATGTTCTCAGAAATCCTACAGGGAAGATAATGAAACCTGCATTAAGAGAGAAATATACAGGAAGAAAAGAGGCTTTTATAGATATCAGAAAATAGTATAAACCAACTAACCATCCATAATAAAAATAAATTTAAAATCTTAAAAAAGTGGACTTCAGCATAGTCCACTTTTCTTTTAAAATTAAATAAAGGAGGAGTTATGAAGGAGTTATTGTCAGGTAATGAGGCAATCGCAAGGGGTATTTATGAATCTGGAGTAAGGTTAGCCTCTGCTTACCCGGGCACACCAAGCACAGAGATACTTGAAAATCTTGCATCCAAATATAAAGAGATATATTCAGAGTGGGCTACTAATGAAAAAGTGGCACTTGAAGTAGCTATTGGAGCTTCTATGGCTGGTGCAAGATCAGTTGCTACAATGAAACATGTCGGGTTAAATGTTGCTGCGGATCCTCTATTTACAGTCTCATATACCGGAGTTAACGGTGGCCTCGTATTAGTAACTTGTGATGACCCTGAACTACACAGCTCTCAAAACGAACAGGACAACAGATATTATGGCAAATCTGCCAAAATGCCTATAATAGAACCATCTGACAGTCAAGAAGCAAAAGATTTTATAAAAGAGGCATTCAAGATAAGTGAAGAGTTTGATACACCTGTTCTTTTTAGAAGCACGACAAGAATTTCACACTCTAAAAGTATAGTTGAGCTTGGTAAAAGGGTTGAGAAAGATATGCCAAAGGAGCTCTCCAAAGAATCTTCCAAATATACAATGCTTCCTGTAAATGCAAGGAAAAGACACCCTATTGTAGAAGAACGATTGAAGAAACTATCTGAATTTGGAGTCTCTTCAAATCTCAACAAAGTTGAATACAACAGCAAAACATTAGGCATCGTAACCTCTGGAATATCTTATCAGTATGCAAAAGAAGTTTTTCCCGATGCATCATTTTTAAAACTTGGGCTTACATTCCCTCTACCAGCAAAATTAGTAAAAGAGTTTGCTTCAAAGGTAGACAAGTTGTGGGTCATAGAGGAGCTTGATCCATTTCTTGAAAACGAGATAAAATTACTTGGGGTTAATGTCGAAAAAGGTAAAAACACTCTCCCTGTTTGTGGAGAGTTAAACCAAAAAATATTAAGAAAAGCATTTGGAGTAAAAGGTGAAGAGCAAGTTTTTGCTGCATCAGAAAATTTACCGCTAAGACCTCCAACCTTATGTCCCGGATGTGCTCACAGAGGTTTATTTACAGTTCTTGGGAAACTAAAATGTTTTGTTTCAGGTGATATTGGATGTTATACACTTGGAGCATTGCCTCCACTATCTGCTATGCATTCAACCGTATGTATGGGTGCAAGTATCAGTATGGCTCACGGAATAAGAAAAGTTTTTACACCTGATTCAATCAAAAATAAAACTGTCGCAGTTATTGGAGATTCCACCTTTTTTCATTCAGGTATCACTTCACTACTCGATATGATTTACAACAATGGCAGTGGTGTGGTTATCATAATGGACAATAGGATTACAGCTATGACCGGTGGTCAGGAAAATCCCGGCTCAGGGAAAACATTGCTTTCAGAACCAACAATCGTTACAGATGTCTTTGATGTTGTAAAAGCACTTGGAGTAAAACATGCATACCAATTCAATTCTTACGACCTTAAAGCAACAGAAGCTATCCTCAAAGAAGCTCTTGACCGTGACGGGCTGACTGTCCTTGTTTGTAAACAGCCTTGTGTTTTACAGTATAAAGTTTTCAAACAACCGCTTAAAGTTGATGTTGATAAATGTAAAGGGTGCAAATCGTGTATAAAAGTCGGCTGTATAGCTCTCAACCTCAAAGAGATAAATGGAGAGGTAAAAGCTGAAATTGACGAAAATATGTGCGTAGGTTGCGGCGTATGTGCCCAAGTATGTAAATTTGATGCAATAAATTAATCAATTAAGGAGGAGATATGAAGACTTTTAATATAGTTCTTGCAGGTGTTGGAGGTCAGGGAGTTATCCTTGCAAGTAAAATTTTGAGCGAAGTTGGGATATCACAAGGTCTCGATGTAAAACAGAGTGAAGTCCATGGAATGAGCCAGAGGGGTGGTAGCGTTACAAGCCATGTTAAAATAGGTTCAAAAGTTTATTCGCCACTTATTACTGAGGGTGAAGCAGATATTGTTCTTGCTTTTGAACTACTTGAAGGGATGAGGAATAAACATTATCTTAAAAAAGGCGGACAAATTATATACAACACATCAAGAGTAAATCCGATTACTGTATCATCAGGTGCCGTAAAATATCCAGAAAATATCGAGAGTGAACTCAAAAATCTTGATTGTGAAGTGCATGGATTAGACGCTTTTGATCTATCGAAAAAAGTTGGCAACACTAAATCAGCAAACGTTGTTCTTGTAGGAGCTGTTTCAAAATTTCTCACTTTCATAGATGAAAATAAATGGAAAGAGGTTATAAAAAGTAGTGTCCCTGCAAAAGTTTTAGACCTTAATTTAAAAGCATTTGAAGCAGGTAGAAATAGTGTCCAATAAAACCTTGTTTGTTTTTTTGGTAATTGTTGTTGACTATTTTGATTTTTTCTGATACTAATTTTTATATCTAAACTAAAAATTGTTTAGAACCACAAAATTTATTTTATTAAGGAGGAGATTATGTATTTAAAAAAGTTTTTTAGAGTTTCATTTTTATCTGTTGTTCTGTTATCTTTTTCTCTTACTTCTTTATCTTTTGCTAAAGAAGATCCTATGGCAAAATGGAAACCAAAGTTTGACACCAAAAAAGCTAAATACTATTTTAAAGTATCCAATGTTTCTAACCCTGTATTAGAAGGTGTAAAGACAGGATTTAACGTAAGAGATGCATTATGGGAAAAATCTAATGGTCAGATGGGTATGGATTACTATCCATTCTCTCAGCTTGGTGGAGAAGTAGAAGTTTTTAATATGCTTCAGACAGGGACAATTCAAGGTATGGCTATATCTTCTGTTGCAGCAGCAAATTTTGGTCCAAGAATGGGTATAGTTAATGTTCCTTTTGTTATTGATAGTTTCAAAAAACTTGAAGCTTTTGTTGACAACAAAGAGATATTTCAGCCATTTCTTGATGGAATGAAAGACAAAGGTATCAAAGGTATTAACTTCAGTGGTTACGGTAATTACGGTTGGGCATCCACAAAACCTATAAAAACTTTAGCTGATGCTAAATCTGTCAAATTCAGAATAGCTGAAGCACCAGTCAACAAAGATTCTTACGCTGCATGGGGACTTAATCCTGTTGTAATGCCTTGGCCTGATGTTCCTATCGCACTCAAACAAGGTGTTATCGAAGGTCTTGATCATACTCCTGCTGTTTGCTGGATCACCAAAAAGATGGAAGTTTGTAAATATTACACAGTGTTAGACTATGCTCAAGGATTATTTATCTGGATTGTCAATCAAGCATGGTATAACAAATTACCTCAAGATTTACAAAAAGTTTTCACAGATATTGTAAATGAAGAGTGTAAAAAAGCAAGATCTCTCACACAGAAACAGGAAGAAGATTCAATTGCTGCTGCTAAAAAAGCAGGTATCACTTTCTTTACACTTCCTGACAAAGATATGGCAGATCTAAAGAAAATGACAGCAGAAAAAGTTTATCCAAGACAAGCTGAGATCATAGGCAAAGATTATTTTGAAAAAGTTAGAGCTTTTATGGCTACAGTTAAGTAATTCTATTTATAAAGGGGATGTATCTCATCCCCTTTTCTTTATCTTTAAATTCAAATTCTATTTTTTACTAAAAATGAGGGACTAATTATGCTAAATTTTCTTAAAAAATTAGATAAAACATTGTCCATTTTTGAAAATTGGACACTTTTTTTTACAACAATGTTAGGCTTAATAGTTTTATTTGTCGCTGTTGTTTTAAGATATAGCATCAGCTATACATTAGCATGGGCAGATGAGCTTGTGAGGGATGTAATCATCTATACTACATTGATAGGTTGTAGTGTTGCTGTCCGAAATAGGGGTATGCTCAAAATAGATGCTCTTACCCAGATAGTTCCAGCCCTAAAACCTATCTGTGAATATATTGCAAATATCGCAACACTCATTTTCTCTATCATTATTATCAAATATGGGTATCAGATGGTATTACAGCAGTATAACACAAAGCAATATAGCGTAATTCTCGAAATCCCACTCTATCTACTATACCTTATCTTACCTACAATGGGAGTATTGATGCTTATACGTATTTTAATGGTTTTTTATGAAGATATTACAAAAAATAAATTTCTTCAAAAATAAATAAAAGTTAGGAGATATTTTATATGGAAGGTTCAACTTCTACGTACATAACCATAGGTTTAATAATGTTGGGGCTTATGTTCACCACAATCCCTGTATTTATGTCTTTATTCTTTACTGCTGTTATCGGCTTTGTAGTTTTTCAGGATTACCCTATTATAATGCTTGCACAAGCACTCTTTAGAAGTATGGATAACTTTGCACTTGTAGTAGTTTTGTTCTTTATACTTTGTGGCAATATTATGACCACAGGTAAAATAGTTGACAAGCTAATCCGTGTAGCAAATGCCTTTGTTGGATGGATGCCTGGTGGGCTTGGAATGGCTGGTGTAGTAGCATGTGCTCTATTTGGAGCAATATCAGGCTCTACTGTTGCAACTGTTGTTGCTATAGGTGGATTTATGATTCCAGCTCTTTTAGAAAATGGATATGATGAGTCTTATACAGTAGGTGTTATGACTGCCTCACCAATACTTGGAATAGTTATCCCTCCAAGTATATCTATGATACTTTACTCAATGATCACCAATGATTCACTTGAAGCTCTCTTTATGACAGGATTTGTCCCTGGTATAATGATCGTTATAGCTTTCTGTATATATTCATACTATATTGCCAAAAAGAAAAATTTCAAACTCCTCCCCAAACCACCAGCAAAAGAGATTTTAGCTGCTTTCAAAGATGGTTTTTGGGCTCTTATGCTCCCTGTATTGATTTTTGGAGGGATATTTTCAGGTGCATTCACTGCTAATGAAGCAGCAGTTGTTGCTTGTATGTATGCTTTTTTTGTTGAAATATTCATTCATAAAAGTATGGGATTAAAAGAGGTATACAAAGTTACTGTTTCATCAGCAGTTACTTCAGCTTCCCTTCTTATAATAGTTGCTGGAGCTACTTGTTTTGGTAAATACCTTACTCTTGAGCAGATACCATCAATCATCACAGAAGCTGTAATACAGCATATACAGTCACCATGGGTTTTCCTTCTTATAGTCAATATTCTTTTACTTATTGTAGGGACATTTATGGATATTATCTCTGCTACTCTTATCCTTACTCCAATATTTATACCAATGCTTCATCAATTTGGGATCAACTCAATTCATTTTGGGCTTCTTATGACAATAAATCTTGGGATAGGTTATATTACACCACCTCTTGGGGTAAGTTTGTTTATTACAGGTGCAATGGTAAAGCGGGATATAATTTATGTTACCAAAGCCATTCTCCCATTTCTCCTTATTCAGATAGCTATTCTTGCAATACTAACTTACATCCCTGATATTTCACTTTTTTTACCTAAACTATTTTACGGCATAAAATAAAAGGAGTCCACAATGACAATGAGAATATTGCTCCCAGTAGATGAGAGAGAAGGTTCTATAAGGACAAGTAATTACTTTATAAGAATGAAAGATAGATTTAATCCAGTGATCAATTTAATAACAGTATACGACGATACTCAACTTCAAGGTCACGGTCTTCTCGGTGATGTAGAGGAGAAAATTCGCCAAACAGCAGATAAAATAGGTGAGAAATTACTCAATAATTATCGCACCAAATTAGAGAATGCTGGGATATTTATAGAAAATGCCTATATGGTTTCAGGGGCTCCCGGTGAATCTATATGCAAAGAATCTGACAAACTAAATGTTGATATGATAGCTATCTCCCCAAGTAACAATAGTAATCTTATGAACTGCATTCTTGGCTCTGTTACTCACTATGTAATTCACAATGCAAGTATGCCTGTTATACTAATAAGATAATCTACAATATTTCTACCATTAAAAAAAGAGAGCATCGTTTTGATGCTCTCTTTTTTTGCTTATCAAGGAGAGGCAAAGCCTGACGGGGTGTCCTTTTCTTTTATTTTTCTTCTTTTGTTTTTGTTTTAACTCCCCTTCCCATTGAGGAGGAGGGTTAATCCCCTTCTATCCCAAGTGGTTGTTATTCTTTATTTTTTACCTCTAAACACTCCTAAGTAATAACTATCTTTCTCCACCCATATTTTTTAATTTATGGGGTAAACTATTCTGAGATATCAGGCACTCTTTTGACCACCCCGTCAGGCTCTGCCTGCCACCCCTCCGAAGGAGGGGAATTTTAAAAAAAACTATAATATCGGTGGTGGGGTGGTCTTTTCTCTATTTTTCTACTCTAACAACTAATAACTATTTTCCCTCTTTCCCTTCAGCCTGTCCTTCTGAGGGGGTGCCGCAAAGCGGCGGGAAATTCCCCTCTACGGAGGGGTGGCACCGTTAGGTGACGGGGTGGTCTTTTCTTTTGGATTTTATATTTTTATTTTTCTCTTTTTATTGAGACTGCCCTTGAGATCTCTCCTTGCTACCCTCGTCGAAATGACAAAAAATATAGTTTGTCAATATAATTTAAATTTTGAACCTTTTTTGAACCTTGAATTTTATCTTTCCCTTCAGCCTTACACCTGTCTTTCTTGGGGGTGGCAGGCAGAGCCTGAC
>DYJV01000138.1 GCA_020722945.1 Candidatus Methylomirabilis sp.
AATTTGGTCGTTGAGAAGGTTAAAAAGGGTGGAAAGCAAACAGGAGCGATTTTGAAGCTCAATTGGACATTTGACCCTGATGACAAATATATCGGTTGGAAAAATATCAAAGTAAAAGAACTTGAAAAGTTTTATATCTTCTTGTGTGCCAATTTTAATGCTGGTAAGATTATCGCTGTTGATGATGATGGGAATGAGTTCTATTTTGATGCAGATGGAGAGCTTAGAAGCATGGGTAAAGATAAAAAATATACTATCCACTTTGGTGATATGAAGAAAAAAGAGACGGCTTTGTATCAGACCGTCAAGAAGATTAGCAAACTCAAGATGCAAAAGCCAAATACGCTTTATTAGCATTTACCCTATTTTCTACATAGATAAACGCAGATTTACATGAATATACACTAAAAAACTCTATATTCATGACCAAATAAACGCTTTTTACAACTCTCCTCTAAATGCCTTATCCAAAATCGAAGCTTTTAGGGCTTTGAGGCTTTGCATCTTCTCTTTTTGTATTTGCTTGATTTTATCCATCTTTTGGGAAATCTCATCAAGATAGGTTACTACTTTTTGTTGGGTTTGGAGTGGTGGGAGTGGTAATTCTAAATTTCTAAATGTTTTCATATTGGTTCTTGGCATTTTTGCCCCCATAGAATCATTATTTAGAAAATTAACAATGTTAGAACTTCTCAAATATGAAGCTAAAAAATATTTATCTAATTTATCTTTTGGTTTCAATACAACTAATTCAGTTGTTGAACAACCTACTAAATTTGGAACAATCACTTTATTTAAATAAGGTCTTAATTTTGAATATAAAACTACATTTTCATCAAATTTTACTGCTGTTCCTCGTACACCTGCTTTATTTACTGTTTTAAAATTAAGTATTCGTCCTGTTTGAGCTTCAATATCTTCTAAAGAAAAATAAATTAAATTTGGATATTCTAAAGTTGAAATATTTTTTCCACCAAAAATTACAATTTCATTTAATTCTTCTTTCTCATACCTCTCCTCTAACTCCACAAAAACATCATTTAAAACACTTGCCATAAAAACATTGGCTTCATCTATATTTTTTTGATGAAGAGATATTGATTTGTCTATTTTTTCAAAAAGAGTATCTAGTTTTGATACGATTCTTTTTTGTTCTTCAAGTGATGGGAGAGGGATAAAAACTTCTTTCAATCTTTTTATAGCTAATTTTGGCATTGCTACTGTTTTTGTTGCTAATCCTATTTGCTCCATAAAAGTAATAGAGTTTGTAAAATTAAATATAAAGTTTTTATCATATTTACTATTATCAAATACAATTTTTACTGCATTCTCAGTTAAATTTGCTCCATTTAATTCTGATGGAATAATCCCTGTTTTTCCTATTGTACCAGCTACACTAATATATATATCTTCATCTGTAATTGTATAATTTTTTATTTGTTGATATATATCTTCACTTATATATTTAATATCTGATGTATCAACAGTACCATTATCTGAAAAATCTGTTACTCTAATGTATGGATAAGGTGTTACATCATCTAATAATTTTTTACTTTTTGGTACTCTTTTTCCACTTTTAATAGTTGCAAATTCATCAATAGTTTTCCACTCCCACCCATCAGGCAATTTATACAATTCAGCCATTATTGTATATCTTTCCCAATCAATATCGCTTCTATCTCATCCATTAAATTGTTAATTTGAGCATTATTGAACTTGATATTTTCCACCAATTCTATCGGGCTTTTATGCTCTATGGTCTCATTTTTGTTTGGATTTTTGGCACTGATGTCAAAATCTTTGATATTATCGATAGAAACTATCCAGCTATTGTCTGTAATCTCCCTATTTTGCCAAACTTCCATGAACTCTTTAAAATGCTCATAGCTGATAGGCTTATTTTTAGTGAGCTTATAAGGTGGATTGACTTCATAATAAAAAATATCAGTCGTTCTGCCTTTTCTATCAAAAAACAAAACATTCGTTTTAACGGCACTATACGGCAAAAATACTCCAGAGGGTAGGCTAAGTATGGTATGAAGATTAAAACGCTCTACAAGCTCTTTCTTGAGCGATTGGAAGGCATTATTCGTTTGAAATAAAACTCCCTCGGGAACAACTACCCCACATCTGCCCTCCAATTTCAAATGATTCATCATGTGTTGTAAAAAAAGTAGCTCGGTTGCATTGGATTTTATAGGAAAATTA
>DYJV01000139.1 GCA_020722945.1 Candidatus Methylomirabilis sp.
TTACAGCTCAATAACCATACTAAATAAAAATTGAATTTTTGTAGTTATCCTCTTTTTACTTAGTTTTTATTTTATTATTTCTGGGGTGTATATTTACTCTCCCCCGCTAAAAATTAGATAGAACCTATAAAACTTTTATTTTTTACTTACCCATATTTTTTTATTTATGGGGTCAACTTTCTTGACATATTCCGCTTGTCTGCTGACAGGTAGAACAATTTTTCATCCTTTTTTTTACAGGGACATTACAACCCTTGAATAACTTACTGAAAAGGCAATTTTTTATACCACGTGTTGTGCTTTCGTGCTTTATTTCAGACAATTTGGAAGCATTTCTAAAAATCCAACACATCTGTCATAATTTAGCTCGTAATAATTTACCCCTAAATTAATCGTCTCATAATATTTTGCTTGGTTATTTTTGTAAAATTCCTCTGATGGTATTTTCCAAAAATCATGTCCTAATTTCTCTGTAACAAACCATTTTTCAATTAACCTTGCTGCTCTTCCGTTTCCATCTCTAAATGGATGTATATGTGCAAATCGTAAATGAATCAAGGAGGCAAAATAAAATACTTCAATTTCATTAAGGTCTGATAAAATTAATTCACCTAAATCCTGAAAGAACAATTTCATTTCTTTCTCAACGAATTCAGGCTCAACTGCCATGTATGCTAACCCTGATTTTCCAAAAACACCAACCTGTTCTATTCGATATTTTCCTCTTTTACTTCTAATCAATAAAGTATCGGAGAATATTTTATGACAATTCAATAAATTTTTCTCATTTAGCTTGTTGTTTTGTGCAAAATCATACGCTTCTATTAAGTCCTCAATTTCCTCAATTTCTTTACCTACTTTGAATTTATCTTTATTCATTTCATAATTCATGTAAGAATTTAAATCAATACTGTTTCCTTCAATATTTGAAGAGTAAACAGCGGAAGACTTAGTCAAATATTCAAATCCTCCACGGCTCTCCGAGAAGTCAAAATCCTTAATCAATTTAGGAATATCTTTCCCAATAGACTTTTTATAAGTATCGAAATATTTTCTTTCAGTTATTCTCATTTCCCCAACTATTTAAACACAAATATACTCACTTAAAATGTCAAAACCTTTTGGCACTGCGGTTTTCTAACATGAAACACAACCTTTGACAATATGGTCAGTAAGGTATTGCGGGCTTCAGACTTATCAAGCCGTTATAAATTTTAAGCGGGCTACAAGCCTTAGCATACCACTGAAACACCTATTGGTTATATTGTGTGCTGTGGGCTGTAGTTATTTTTTTCTGTTTTTATTCATGTTTTCTAATTCACTTATATGGCCAATCAATCCAGACCTTTTTTCACGATTATTTTCATTTTTTAGCAGTTCGTTTAATGCAATAAATCTGTTTATTGGCTCTTTATATTCGTCTGTATCCATGAAAATTGTAAGCCAATCAAGATATGGCTGTGTCGATACTTTTTTGCAATCCTTAATTATTGATTTTGCAAATTCAAGCATGTCATATCCACGCTCATACATATCAATACGACTTACCTCTCTGTTAGTTAGTAATCCATGCAGATAAACATTTTGAAACGCAGTATCAATCGTGTAAATCTTTGTCTCAGCTATTTGTCCAAGTCCAAAATAAGCAATGGACCAATTTAGAGATAGTAATGGGCTTCCAACATCATTTGGAAAGTTTTTGTCAAACCATTTTTTGTATGTAATCGCTCCCTTATAATCCGCAATCCGCATGTATAAATCGGAAATATAATAACGTCTACCTGCACTATCATCAAATCCACCGTATAATCGTTTCTCCGCAGTCAATGCAGCTCGGTGTTTCTTAATCGATAATCTAATTTTTTCAATCTGTTTTTCTGTCATAATTATCCATATGTTTGGGTCTTAGTATTATTTGCCCACAAGGTTTGAGTGTATTCATTGTCTTTATATCCCCAAATTGGAGGGATAAGAACAATTGTTTATATTTTCCCTTTATCATTTTCTTGCTCTTCCTAAATTCCTGCAGGGCTTCTACTCTTCCTTCTGATAGCAAATTATTTTTAATTCTTTATAAAATAACTTTTCAAAAGTCAATAGTAAAATTTCCTATAATAAGTTCCATCTTACATCAAATTATTAAACTTTAATTTTAAATTTTTATTCATTTCTCAAGTTCTATTTTAGTTTCTATTTTTGAAACTTAAAAAA
>DYJV01000060.1 GCA_020722945.1 Candidatus Methylomirabilis sp.
CTATTTCTCACACCTATTCATATCTTAACCTATACTCTATAAGTTTGTTTGACTATACCTCTACCTTCTGATAAAAGGGAATTATGTATCTAAAAGTTGTATTTGATATAAATTTAAATTCCCATTTTATTTATCATAAACCTGATTTTATATCTGATTCCCTTATATTTAGAAGGGTTTTACTACCTTTTAACAGAAAACTAAAAATTGCTTTTGTTATTGAAGAGTTTGAAAAGGTTGATAATACCCTATCTTTTAAAATTGAAGAGATAATAGATGTAATTGATTCTTTTTCTCTCATCAATTTTAAGGAGTTTTGTTTTTATAAATGGATTTCAGATTACTATATTGCTCCTTTAGGTCAGGTAATATTTGCTTTTTTACCATCTTTCTCATTAGATAATTGTAAAATTAAAATTATAGATAATCAATATTTACCTGAAGAGAGTGAAAAAGATATATTTGAGTTTATACAAAGGGATTCCTCTCTAAAAAAAATTCAGGAGAAATTCTCTTTCTCTATCTTTTTTATCAGGAAACTAATTGAAAATAATATACTTTCAATAGAAACATCCCCTTCAAAATCTAAAAAGGTAAAATTTATAAAATTAAAATCTGATAAATTTCCACCACTAAATGATATTTTTAAAGATAAAAAGATATTACCTTTTGAATTTTTAAAAAAGAGAATAAAAGGGTTAAAACGATATTTAAATGAAGGTGTCCTTGAATTAATTGAGAAAAATTACCAATTTTTACCTGATTCATTTGACTCTTCATTTGATTATAAAAGACCAGATATATTATCAGATGAGCAGAAAACAGTATGGAGTAACATAGAAAGAGCAATAGAAAGTAAGAGATATTCACCGCAGCTTATATTTGGAGTTACTGGAAGTGGTAAAACTGAGATATATCTAAAAGCTATTGAAAAAACTTTATCAATGGGGAGATCTGTAATATATCTTTTACCAGAGATATCACTCACTTCCGGGATTACACATATTCTTCTCTCTAATTTTCCTGAATCCCAGATAGCCTTGTATCATAGTAAAATCTCCAAAAATTTAAGATATGATTTGTGGGAGAAATCTCTAAATGGTCAAGTAAATATATTAGTAGGTGCAAGGTCAGCTCTTTTTATTCCATTAAAAGATATCGGTTTGATAATTGTTGATGAGGAGCATGATCAAAGTTACAAGCAGGATGAGAAACCGCGATACAATGGGAGAGATTGTGCTCTTGTTAAAGCTAAATATTACAATATTCCTGTGATACTTGGTTCGGCTACGCCATCTATTCAGAGCTTTTATAATGGTAACATAGGAAAATATAATATGAATATCCTTTCTAAAAGAGTTAGTGAACAGGCATTACCACAAATTGAAGTAATTGATATGAAGATGTTCCCTGGTGATAATATTGTTTCTCAAAAACTAAAAATTGAGATTGAAAAAAGTATATCAGCTAAGGGGCAAGTAATACTCCTTCTAAATAAAAAAGGGTATTCATCTTTTCTACTTTGTAGTGATTGTGGATATGTTTTTAAATGTAAAAACTGTGAAATATCTCTTACTTATTATAAGTCATACAACCAACTCGTTTGTGGTTACTGTGGAACCAGATATCCTGTCCCTTTTACATGCCCTAATTGCAAAAACAGTTTGTTCAGATTTATGGGTAAAGGGACAGAAAAGATAGTTGAGTATCTTTTTGAACAATTTAAAGAAAAGTATAGGATTGAAAGATTTGATGCAGAAGCATTGTCAAAAAAGGGTGAAAATGTTAGAATCCTGAAAGGTTTTAATAAAGGTGAGATCGATATATTAGTTGGAACTCAAATGATTGCAAAAGGTTACGATTTTCATAATGTTTCTCTTGTTGGGATAATATCTATTGATAGTATGCTCAATTTTCCTGATTTTAACTCTTTAGAGAAGAGTTTTCAGCTTGTAATTCAGTGTTCAGGAAGAGCTGGTAGGAAGGGTAATTCGGGAAAAGTTATACTCCAAACTTTCTCTCCTGATAATTATATTTTTAAATTTTTTGAAGATTATAAAATAGATGATTTTTATAAATATGAGTTAGAGCAACGTAAATTAGTTGGTTATCCACCATTTTCTTCTATTGTCCATATTATTTTTGAAAGTAGTATTAAAAATAAATGTTACGATTTTTCAGTAGCAGCAGAAAAAATTTTACAAAAGTTTAAGAAAGGGGATACTCATATATTAGGTCCTGTTGAAAGCCCGATAAAAAGGATAAAAAGCAGATTTAGATATTCGATAATTTTAAAGGGTCATCAGAGAGATAATCTAAATTTTATGGTTAAATCTATGCTTGATAGTATGAAAAAGACAAATTCTGTTGATATTAAAATAGATGTTGACCCTATTAATTTGGTGTGATTTAAAATCCGTTACAATGATTCTCAATTAAGATTATCTACTTTATCTGATTAAGAGTTAGTTGTTACCATGGAAGTCAATGTTTAAAATTTATTATATTTTGTTTTATTCCAACTAAACAATTAAAAGGTGGTAGTTTTGAATAGTGCAGAGTATTTTATTTCAAAGCTCAGATTAGAAAAGCATATAAAGGGTGGGTATTTCAGAGAGATATACAGAAGTTCTATAAGTATAGGAGATAAATGTTTACACTCTAATATTTGTGGTGATAGATCACTTCTAACAACCATATATTTTCTTTTAAAGTCAGGGGAAGTATCAAAATTTCATAAGTTAAAATTTGATGAGATATGGTTTCATCACTATGGCTCATCGCTTCTTTTACATGTTATAGAGGAAAATGGAGATTATAAACCTTTAAAACTGGGTCTCGATATTGAAAATGGTGAGTTACCTCAAGTATTAGTAAAAGGTAATTCTATATTTGGAGCTGAGCTACTTCATAAGAATAGCTTTTCACTATTAAGTTGTATAATTGCTCCAGGTTTTGACTATGCAGATTTTACTTTGTATAAAGATAAAGAGCTTTTGAAATTATATCCTCAACATGCTGAGATTATAAAGAAACTTAATTCAGAGAAAGATTAGGATAAAAGAGTTTTGATTTTCTGATAACAGTTTAACAAATTTCTTGACAATCTCTTTTTTTTCTATTAATTAGATTAAAATTTTATTTTAAAGAGGCTATTTTATAATGTCTACCCATTTTAATTTTTATTTTTTTTACTTTTATTACAACAAAACTGTTGAGGGGATCTCCTTACGGTAGAGTTCTATATATTTATTATTAAGAGCCGTGGGATTTACCCCCACGGCTTTTTTTTTGCCAAAAAAAATAAAGGGGGAGAAGAAAGTGATTGGGAAATTGATAAGAATGGGAAGGCTGAAAGACAGGGAAAGTGGTAAGTTTTTAATTCTGCCACTTGATCATGGGGTTACAGTTGGTCCAATACATGGGATCACAAATCTTAAATCTATTGTTGATATTGCTGCAAATGGAGGGGCTACTGCTGTTGTTGAGCATAAAGGTATGGTTGAAGCAGGTTTTAGAGGAGGTGGAAAAGATATTGGATTGATAGTGCATTTATCTGCTTCTACAAATCTTTCAGAATATCCGAATACCAAAACTCTTGTTGGAACTGTTGAAGAAGCTATCAAACTTGGAGCTGATGGTGTTTCCATACATGTAAACATTGGTGATATTAATGAAAGGGAGATGTTGTCTGATTTTGGAAAGATATCAAAATGTGCATCAGAGTTTGGAGTTCCACTGCTTGCAATGGTTTATCCCCGTGGAAGTAAGATAAAAGATAGCTATGATCCAAGTTTAATTGGACACTGTGCAAGACTTGGTGCTGAACTTGGTGCTGATATAGTAAAGGTTTCATACAGTGGAGATATAGATTCATTTGCTAAGATTGTAGAATCAACACCTATCCCTGTTGTTATTGCAGGTGGGGAGAAGATGGAGTCAGATATTGATGTCCTCAAAATGGTTGAAGATTCCATTAAAGCAGGTGGAGCAGGAATCTCAATAGGAAGAAATATATTTCAAAGTCCGATCCCTGACAAATTGATTCAAGCATTATCACTTATAATAAAAAATGGTGAATCAGCAGATAAAGCCCATAGTTATCTTACAAAATAGAGATGCTCTAAATTTAATATAAAAATTTCCTTTAGGAGTCTGAATGTGAAAAAGGTATGGTTGAATATAGAGATTTTTAATAAAGATTTTATTACTACTGCTCTTGAGTGTGGGGTGAAAACTTTTCTTGTTAGTGACCAAGTAGTTGGAGAAGAGATTTTGAAATTGGCAAAGGTTGAAATTATTCTCAGAAAAGATATTATTTTTTACGAATATCAAAATCAGAGTGATGAAGATAAAATTTTAGATATTTCAAGAGATAATAATCTTGTATTGGAGAGTAAAACATGGGAGATAATTCCGTGGGAGAACCTTATTGCCAAAGGTGCAAAATTTTTTGTCTTTGTAAAAAACATTGATGATATAAAAAATGCACTAAAAGTTCTTGAAATAGGTGTTTATGGAGTTATTATCAATACTGTAGATAGAGATATTTTGAAAGAGATTTTGAAGAAAGTTTACTTTAAAAAATCTATCAATCTTTCTCCTGCAAAGGTTACAAAAATAAAAATTCTTGATTCTGGAGATAGAGTCTGTGTTGATACATGCAATCTTATGTCAATAGGTGAAGGACTACTAATTGGCAACAGTAGTAACTGCCTCTTTCTTGTCCATTCAGAATCAATAGAAAATAGTTACTGTAGTCCAAGACCTTTCCGTGTTAATGCAGGACCTGTCCATGCGTATGTTATGGTTAATGAAGGGAAGACGAAATATCTTTCTGAAATAAATAGTGGTGATGAAGTTGCAATAGTTAATTATAAGGGTGAAGTTAGGGTAGGGGTGACAGGAAGAAGTAAGATCGAAGTTAGACCACTTTTAATGGTTGAAGCTATTTCTGGTGGCACAACTTACTCTGTCATACTTCAAAATGCTGAAACTATAAATTTAGTAAAAGAAGATGGGAATCCTGTCTCTGTAACTAATTTGAAAGAGGGTGATAATGTTTTGGTATATCTTGATACGGGTGGTAGGCATTTTGGAATAAAGATAGAGGAGAGTATAGTTGAAAAGTAGTTTTAAAATTGGAATTATTGGTGGAAACGGGGCAATGGGCAGCTCTTTTAGAAATTTTCTTGATAATAAGGGGTTAGATTATATTTTTTCAGATAATGAAACTGATTATTCAAATATTGATGTGGTAAAATTTTCTGATATTGTTATTTTGAGTATCTCTCTTGGTAATTATGAAAGGATTTTAAAAGAGATATCTCCATATCTTAAAAAGGGGAAGTTGTTGGTAGATTTTGGATCATTGAAGTTAGAGTCTGTAAAATTAATGAAATTTTTCTTCGATGGTGAGATTCTTGCCACTCACCCTCTTTTTGGACCTGATAAGAATTTTTTTGGGGAGGGAAACAGCATTGTAATTAGCAAAACTGACCCATCTGAGAAAACAGATTTTATAATTTCACTTTTTAAGGAGAACAAGTTAAATATTGTAGAGCTTTCACCTGAGGAACATGATGAGATTATGGCATATATACATGGATTTTACTATCTTATGAACATAACGTATATTGATATTTTAAAAAATAAGTTTCAAAATATTGATAAATTGGAAGCTTTCAAGACAACCTCTTTTAAATCTTATCTAAATTCTTTGAATAATATTTTTAATGGTAAAGATGAGCTTATCAAGTTTATCAGTTATAGTAACCCTTATATTGATAAAGTAAAAAACGAATTTATCAATAAACTGGGCAAAGATATAAATATAGGAGATTTAAGAAATTTTTTTAAAAGAGGTTAGTAAAGTGGGGAGTGAGATGGATAAAGATCTAACTTATTATAGAGACAAAATAGATAAAATAGATGCACAGATAGTTGATCTTCTAAATAAAAGAGCTGATGTTTCAAAGAAAATAGGTGAGATAAAGAGGGTTCACGAGGAGGAAATAATTGATTTTTCAAGAGAGAAAGAGGTTTTTACTAAAATTTTGTCAGAGAGTAGTGAGCTGATACCAGAGGGTGATCTAAAAAATATTTATAGGGAGATAATAGCTTCTTCTCGTAAATTACAAAAATCTTATTTTGTTAGTTTTTTGGGTCCTGAGGGTTCATTTTCAAATATTGCTTTTGAGAAGTTTTTTGGTAAAAACACAAATTTTAATTTATGTAAAGACATTAAAGATATTTTTTATGATGTTTCTAAATCTAATGCAAAATTTGGTATAGTTCCTGTAGAAAATTCAATTGAGGGGAGTGTAAATACTACTTTTGATAACCTTTTTGAATTCAATGTAAAAATATGGTGTGAATTAAGATTGAGAATAAATTTTGATTTAATTTCATTTTCTAATAGTATTAAAAGTATAAAGAAGATTTACTCTCATCCTCATGCATTAGCACAGTGCAGAAACTTTATTAAAAATAATTTTGAAAATGTTGAGTTAGTTGAATTATCAAGCACATCTGAGAGTGTCCATTATATTAAAGATAGTAGTGAAAGTGGTGCGATTGTATCCCCAGTTGCCGCTAAAATATACAATGTTCCTGTGTTGTCCAAAAATATTGAAGATTCATCTAACAACTTCACAAGATTTTTTGTTATATCAAATAATGAAAACCAAATAAAAGAAGGGAGTAAAACATCTTTTATCTTCTCAATTTCTCATCAACCTAAAATGTTGGCCAAAGCACTTGGAGTTGTTGCCAAATACAATCTGAATATGTGTAAAATAGAGTCAAGACCTATAAAAACAATCCCTTGGGAGTATCTATTTTTTATTGATATTGAGGGGAAATGCAGTGAAGATTTTATTGAAGATTTTAAAAAAGAGACAACTTTTTTAAAAAAATTAGGGACATACCCTTTAGAGATGCTCGATTAGCAACTATTTTAGTTTTGAATATATCTCTCCGTGTATCTCTGTGTCCCCTGTGGTTTGTTTTTCTCACTATGACCAATATGCCAAAAAAGTTGACCCCATAGATTGAAAAAAATATGGAGAAAGCAGATGATTGAAAAAATAGCCACAAAATTAAGATTAAAAAATTATAGTAATAAAAAGAAGTTTGAATTATTGTTTGAATATTACTCATTGGAAGCAGAAGCAAGAGGTTCTTTTCTAAAGTGAGCAAGGTTTATATTTAGTAGAAATCGAAATATACAATTGAAATTTTGTTTAAAAGATTATTTTATAAATAGTAATTTTCTGTTTGACTACTTTTTGTTTTTTGTATATATTTTAAAAAAAAGTATTAAATCAAAAAAAATTTTCTAATATGAGCAAACAATACCGAGAATTAATTGAAAAATTATTATCTTCAGCTGGAATAACCATAAATGGTGACAAAGATTTTGATCTGCAAATTTATGATGAAAGACTTTATGATAGAGTATTTCGTAAAGGGACATTAGGGTTGGGTGAAGCATATATGGATGTTTGGTGGGATGCTACGAAATTAGATGAATTTTTTTATCGTGTTTTCTATGCTAATTTGGATAAAAAAATAAAATGGAATTGGTCAGTTTTATGGTTAACCCTTATTTCTATAATTTTTAATAGACAATCAAAAAAATGTTCGTGTATTGTAGGAGAGAAACATTATGATATTGGCAATGATTTGTTTAACAAGATGCTGGGGGAGACGATGGCTTACTCTTGTGGTTATTGGACAGAAGCGAACAATTTGCAAGATGCTCAAAGAGCCAAATTTGATTTGATATGTCGTAAACTTGGTTTACAACCCGGCATGCACATTTTGGATATTGGTTGTGGTTGGGGGACATTTCTCAAATATGCGTATGAAAATTACGGTGTTTCAGGAATTGGGGTGACTATTTCCAAAGAGCAAGCTAATCTTGCAAAAGATATTTGTAAAGGTTTACCTATAGAAATTAGATTGCAAGATTATCGGGAGTTGAATGAAAAATTTGATAGAATAGTTTCAGTTGGTATGATAGAGCACGTAGGATACAAGAATTATAAGACATATATGATGACTGCTAATAATTGTCTCAAAGATGATGGTATGTTTTTGCTTCACACAATTGGGTCCGACGAGTCAGTAAAGGCAACCGACCCTTGGATAGAAAAATATATTTTCCCAAATAGTCATTTACCATCAATCAAGCAAATTGCTGAAAATTTGGAAGGGAACTTCATTATGGAAGATTGGCATAACTTTGGAGCAGACTACGACAAGACACTTATGGCTTGGGATGAAAATTTTCGTAAATTTTGGCCGAATCTAAAAGATAATTATGGGGAACGATTTTATCGTATGTGGCGATTTTATTTACTTTCTTGTGCTGCTCTTTTTCGGGCTCGCAAAGCTCAACTGTGGCAAATTGTTTTGTCAAAAAAAGGAGTGCCAGGAGGCTGGAAAAGTGTGCGTTGAATTTAGTTTTTTAATCTCCCCGCAATTCATCTCTGTGCTCTCTGCCATGTGGTAGTTTGCAAGTTAAGAATTTAGTTGAAATTTTGTTTTTAATAACAAAATCATAAATTTGGGAAATGTCATATTGGTTTGAAGCAATGCTGCAAGGAAATTTATTTTGAGTGTTGCTTTTGAACGGCAAACCCTGTAAAAAGTGATGGCTGAAAAACTTTCAATTTCTCAATTTTATGGGTTAAAGTGAATGTAAATATGCCATAACTACCAAACGGCACATCAAGAAAAGCGGGCTTAAATTTATTTATTATCGTTTTGCACTTTCAATTCTCACCCCCCCCAAAAAAAATTTTTTCCACCTCCCATATTTTTTCAATTTATGGGGTCAACTATTCTGACATATTGGGGCAAGTAAAAGAAAATTGTCAAAAAGTTTCTTTGCCCGACGATTGGTGGGAAAAATATTTGGATAAATTTAAAATGTGGGAAAACGAAAACAGCCAAACATCAGACCTTTTCGCTCAAAATCTCAAAACCGAACTTTCCACCATTAAAACAAAAATATATTGGCTTATGGATGGCTATTTTAAAGGCAGTTTTGAACTTGCGGGATTTCAAGAAAAGAAAAACAAACCAATGGTGGAAAAGAAAACAAAAAAGAAAAAATTGTCATATTTTGAGCGAAAAGGCAATTATTGGCTCGAACTCACGAGAAATAGGATTGTAAATGCCAACCAAGCCAAAAATCTTGTTTTGTAATATAATTTTTTGGAGAGGAAAAATTGTCTTACAAAAAATCGGCTCGAACTAATATTTGCTGTGTGGAAATTGGTGATTAATTTCAAAAACCCATGCAATTATCTTGCTGAAATGCCCGAGTGAGGCAAATTTTGCTATAAATAAATTTTGGTGGAGGCGGTGGGACTCGAACCCACGTCCAAAGCTTTTGTTGTAAAAACCTCTACATGTTTGTTCTATGTTTTTGTCTCCTCGTATTCACTCTCATAGACAAGATTGAATAAAAGTATCCTTTCTAAGAATTCGCTCTTCTACCGAAAGGATTATCGAAGAGCTATCCTGCTAATCTACGCATTGTCTACCTTAGCAGAAATCGGGTAGCAACACGAGCTGTCTAAGCAGCTAAAGCAAATTCGTTATCTGCGATTATCTTTAACCCTGCTATTTTAAGAGTTAACAGGAATCTCTACATGCAGTTCTTACCCCAACAAACCCTGTCGAATCCATACGCCCCCTTATATTATTTTGGGAACCTTAAAATGCCTCCCATCAGAGGAAGGGGCATTGGATAAAGAGGAGATGGCTCCAGAATCATTTTGGACTACATCTTCTCTAAATGCATTACTTATCTCTACAGCATGTGCCATAGGCTCAACATTGGAAGTATCAATTTGGTTGAGCTTATCAACATATACCAGAATATCACTCAATTTTTTTGCAAAAGAATCTATCTCCTCCTCACTTATATCAAGTTTGGCAAGATTGCTTACATAAACAACTTCATCTTTTGATAGCTTCATCTTGTAATCCTTTTTACAAAAAAGATAACGGAGAGAGAGGGATTTGAACCCTCGATAGAGTTTTTAAGACCCTATACTCGCTTAGCAGGCGAGCGCCTTCGACCTACTCGGCCATCTCTCCATCTTAAACCAATGAGCTTGATTTTCTATCAAACAGATGGATAGAAGTCAACAAAAATTTTACTTCTATTTTACTTATCAATATTTTCTCTCTTCACAAAATTAATTAAAATAGCTGAAATAATAGATAAAATAGACAAATAGTAGAATATCAGTGTCCAATTTCTACCATTATCGAGAAGGTATCCAGTCAAAGCAGGTCCTATTAATCCAGATAAAAATCCGTATGATGTAAATATTGCTCCAATAGCTATCCCAAAATGTTCTATCCCAAAACATTCAACTATAAGTGGTGATGATACTGTAAATAGTGTGCCGAAGGAGAAGCCTATCAATATTATAAATAGGTATATAGCAGAGATGTTGTCATAATGATTAAGGAGGATGTAACCTATCCCTGCAAAAAGAAAGGATATGCTCATAATAATCTTCTTGCTTAACATATCGGATAAACTCCCTGATATTATACGGCTCAATCCATTGCTGATATTGAATGCTGTTAAAAATCCAACTGCTAATAATGGTGTAAATCCTCTCTCAATTCCGTAGGGGACAGTAAGTGTAACCATTGATATCCCTGCTGCACCTTGAAATGCCCATATTAACCAGATAAGCCAGAAATTTTTTGATTTTATGATATGGTTTATTAGATAATGTTTAACATTTTTGTTAGCTGAAGTTGAAAATTGTATATTAGGTTCAGAAAAATATATAAAAGCAGTAACTCCTGTTGCAAAAGAGAGTAGGAAAAGTGCAGAAATAGTATAGGTGTAATTGAATGAATATAGCATAAAACTGAAGATTGGAGACATTATAGCAGCTGAAAAACCGAATACAAAATTTACAATCCCAGAAACAAGTCCTTTTCTAAAAGGGAAAAGTGCCTGAACCGTAGTCATAATTGGAACATATATAAAGCAACATGAAAGTCCTACCATAAAAGACCAAAGATATATAAGGTAAATAGAGGTTAATTTGAGAAGAATAAGTAAACTAAAAGAGTTTAGAAGTATTCCAAGTAGCAGAATTCTCTTTATCCCAAATGTAATCTGCATCCTTCCTGCAATATACATAAATATTCCAACTGCTGAGAGAATAAAGAACATTGTAGCGCCAATTTGGGAGTTCCCTACATTGAGGGACTCTTTCCAATAGCTGCTCATTATCCCAGGAAGACTAAATATAAAGGCACCTGACCAGAAGATTGATATGGAGCTCATTATTAAAGTGATATAATTATCTCTATTTTGCAAAAGTATCCTTATTTTGATATTGTGATTAAAGTTATTGAGTAATTTTGTATGAAACTTATATATTATAAATGAGGTATTATCAAATAAAAATTCTCCTCATCTCCTTTTTATCCATTTTCCCGACACTTGTTTTTGGAAGAGAGTTGAGAAATTTGTATCTATCTGGCATTGCGAATTTTGATATTTTACCACTCTTTATATATAAAGTCATCAAATTTGTAAGCTCTTGAATTGGTATTTCAACGTTATTTTTTGTAACTATCAGAGCCATAGGTCTTTCCCCATTTGGGATCAGGAATCCCGATATAACTGGTTAGTGTAGTATTTTCTGTAAATTCGTATTAACTTGACAGATAGGTTAAAAAAACTTGTAAAGTTGGATCAAATCAGCAACCTTCTAATTATTCAAAAAAAGGAGATGTTGAAATGATCTGAGAAGATTTTAACAAAATTTTTGAAGCTGTCCAGATTGTAATGGAAAATGGTTTTGAAGGCTTACAGTAAGCAACAACTCTTTTATTGAATGAAGCGATGAAAATTGGACGAATTAAGGCACTTGGCACAGGAAATTATGAGCGGATAGAAGAACGAAGAGGTTATGCTAACGGCTACAAACCCAAGACAGTTAAAAGCTGTTTTGGCGAATTAAACCTGCAAATTCCACAAGTTAGAGGAGATGTTGAGTTTTATCCGTCAGCACTTGAAAAAGTAACAACATAGAGTAAAAATCAACAATAAAAAATAGTCTTTTGCAGTTTATGTAATAATCAGAACAATGTTTTAATTATTCCCTTTCTATAAATAGTATTCTAAAATATTTTCAATCAATAATTTTTTACTTATAGAAGTTCGATATTCAGTTTATTGCTTACCTTGTAATTACTCTATTATCTTGGCTATCTCCCATTGTAATATAATAATAACATTAAATTTCTCCCTATGAATTAAATGAATTGATTTTTTATATTCTTTATTATAGTAAAATGACCTTATGAATATAGAAGAAGCAATAATTTTACTTCACTCCCACAATGTCCCTGACCATATAATAGAGCATTCATACAAAGTTGCAAAGGTTGCTGCTATTATTGCTGAGGAGCTTTTATTAATTGGTTTTGATATAGATAAAGATTTAGTCTTATCATCTGCTCTGCTTCACGATATAACTAAATACGATTCTATAATAAATCGTGGTGAGGATCATGCAGTAAGTGGTGGGGTATTTTTGAGAGAGAGAGGTTATCCTAATGTTGCTGAAATTGTTGAAAATCATATAATGCTTCTTCCTGACAATGGGAATCTGATAATGGAGAAGAAAATTATCTTTTATTCAGATAAGAGGGTCAAGCATACAAAGGTTGTTTCTCTTGACGATAGGTATTATGATCTTCTTGAAAGATATGGGAAATCTGAAACATCTGTCAGATGGATAAAGGATGGATTTGTAATTGCCAAAGGGATAGAGAGTGAGCTGTTTTCCAATATAAATATTCCACCATTATACCTAAATATTTTATAAAGGATGATTTTTGCTTAAAGTTTGTGCATTGGGAAGTGGAAGTAAAGGGAACTCTATATTTATTGGGTCAGATCAGTGTAAGATTCTGATAGATGTGGGTTTGTCAGCAAAGCAGATATCATTGAGGCTTCAAGATATTGGTGAAGATATAAATGCTATAAATGCTATCTTTATAACTCATGAGCACTCTGACCATATAGGGGGTCTGAAGGTTTTATCCAAGAAGCTCCCCTCTATTCCTATCTTTGTCAGCAAAAATATAGATTCAGATACTTTTAGCTATTCAAAATCGTTAGAAACATTCACATCAGGTGATTCAATCCTTTTTAGAAATTTCAAGATATCAACTTTTCAAATACCGCATGATACTGTTGACCCTGTTGGATTTGTAGTTCAATCAGGCTCTTCTAAGGTTGCTGTTGCAACAGATATTGGGAAACCGACTTATAATGTTAAAAATGCTCTTTTTGAATGTTCCACAATATTTCTTGAGTTTAACCATGATGAGACTCTTCTATTGACAGGCAGTTACCCTTGGGAGTTAAAAGAGAGGATTAAGGGTAATTATGGCCATCTATCCAATAGGGAAGCGATAGAGATATTAAAAGAGATAGAGTCAGACAACCTAAAAAATATATTTATATCTCATATTAGTGAGGAGAATAATTCATACAAAAAGATAAAATCAGATATTTTATCAACTTTTCCAAATAAACTGAAAAGTAAACTTTTCTACTTTACCTTCCAAAGAAAGATAAGTAAAGTTGTCAATGATTAAGATAAATATTCTCAAGATATTCAATTTATTAATAGTTGGGCTTATAATATTTTTATGTGTTAAATATCTCCTTACTATTTTCAACGAATTGTCTTACACTCAGATAGTTGAATCTTTTCATAAAACAGATAAAACTTTTATATTGATATCATTGCTTCTTACAGTTTTTAACTATCTTTTGGTAATATTATACGACTATACTGTTGCAAGACAGTTAGCAATCAAAATCCCTGTCAAACATCTCTGTGTAATCTCTTTGATAACATTTACTTTTAATAATAATCTCGGTTTTGGTGCTCTACTTGGGGGAGTTTTAAGGTTTAGATTCTTCTCAAGACTTGATATCAAGCTAAAAGATATAGGTAAATACTTGATAATGTTTTCCTGGGTTTATTGGGTTGGTCTTGTTTTTTTATCAATTTTTACATTTCTATTTATTGATAAAAATTACATAATAAAAATTCCACACTGCTCACTCTCTTTTGATGGTCATATAATTGGTAAAATATCACTGATACTATTCTCTTCATTTTTTTTTATATCTCTTGTAAAAGATATTTTCAATCTAAAATGGAAGATACTATTCCCTATTGCTACCACAAAACGTTTGATTATACTTACAATAGTCTCATCTCTTGATTGGCTGCTGCTGTCTGGGGTGTTTTTTCTTCTCTTGCCACATGGGCATATATCTTATTTGGAATTTTTCCCATCATTTATGATAGCACAGATAGGAGCTGTATCAAGTCATGTTCCAGCAGGGATAGGTGTATTTGATGCTTTAATAATATTTTATCTAAAAGATGTTTTTGGGATAAATAGTATAGTTTTGTCCCTTATTATGTTTAGATTGGTATATTTCTTTCTCCCAATGCTTGCAGCCATAATTCTTTTTATCTTGTATGAGCGGGACTGGATTAATAAGATAAGAGAGAGACAGAGAACGAAAAGTATTTCGAAAGAGTAAATAACCTGTCTGCCAAGAGTAAAGCAAGGTCAGGATGAAGGGAAAAATGTGAAAATAGTTGTTAGTTATTAGTTGTTAGAAAAAAAGATAAAAGTAGAGAGGTTTCGTTTTTATCTTGGATGGTATAGTTTTTTTAAAAATTCCCTTCATCAATAAGTAGGTGAACAAAAAAAATAAAAGAAAAAACAAGAGGAGAAAAAATAAAAAAACAACCACCCCGTCAGGCTCTGCCTGCCACCCCT
>DYJV01000005.1:0-33993 GCA_020722945.1 Candidatus Methylomirabilis sp.
TTTATGTTAACTTATTGTAATAACGAGGAAATGTAGGAAAATAAAGACACGCCTGAAGGGAATTGAACCCCTGACCTACGGATTCGAAGTCCGCCGCTCTATCCAACTGAGCTACAGGCGCATTTGTAGTTTTATAATTTTTTTATAAGTATAAAATCAGCATGTTTCTTGATTTTGTCAATTTTTTCAAGTTCAACTTCCACTTTATCTCCTAACCTAAAGTAATTCCCTCGGCGTTTCCCTCTAATCATATACTCCCCTTCAATGTAGGAGTAGTAATCATCTAATAGTGTCCTGACATGGACAAGCCCCTCGAGAAGATTCTCATCTATCTCTACGAAAAAGCCAAAAGAGCTTACACCTGTTATTATGCCACTATAATGGTTGCCAATTTTGTCTTCCATAAATTCAAGCTTCTTTAGGTCGACAATATCTCGTTCAGCATCTGCAGCATTCCTTTCAAGTGTTGAGCAGCGAACCCCCATATCAAATAATTTTTCATTCAGGGTGTCTATTAGAGCTGGTGATAGGGTGCCGCTGATAGCTTTTTTTAAGATACGGTGATTTATCAGATCGGGATATCTTCTTATTGGAGATGTAAAATGTGTGTAATTTTCTTTTGCTAATGCGTAATGTCCAATATTTTTAGGAGTGTATACTGCCTGTTTCATTGATCTGAGAACAAGATAGTTGACAAGATTTTCATACTGCTTCCCTTTGATATCGTTAAAACATTTCTGTATCTCAACGGGTGTTCTCATTTTTGTAAAAATACCAAATTTAGCAAGTATATTTGATATCTCAAACAACTTATCTTCATCAGGTGCTTCATGGACTCTATATAGAAGAGGGATACCCTTTTTATTAAGAAAATTGGCAACAGTCTCATTAGCAATGAGCATAAACTCCTCTATAAGAATGTGAGCTTGATTACGCTCCACTTTTTTTATATTTTTTACCTTTTTATTTTCGTCAAACTCTATCTCTACTTCAGGAAGATTAAAATCAATACTCCCTTTTTCGAATCTCTTTTCCCTCAAAATGTTAGAAAGTTCTAACATATTAGTGATATCTTCATATATATCTCTGTATTTTTCTCTAAGATCAGGGGGATTTTCATTTATTAATTTACCAATCTCTTCATAAGTAGCTCTAAAGAAACTTTTAATAACAGATTTATAAATTTTGTAATCAATAACTTCACCTTGGGTAGGCTCAATTAACATCTCAACAGTAAATGTAAATTTGTCTGTAAGGGGGGTCAAACTGCATAAATTGTTGGACAGAGCCTCAGGAAGCATTGGATAAACCATCCCTGGATAGTAAACGCTTGTCCCTCTTTCAAATGCTTCTTTATCTATAATAGAGTTTTCTTTAACAAATCTTTCAACATCTGCAATAGAGACAAAAAGTCTAAAATTGCCGCTACTCTCTTTTATTAGTGCAACTGCATCATCAAAATCTTTTGCATGAACTCCATCAATAGTAAAAAATTTTATTTTTCGTAAATCTTCTATCTTTTTGGTAATTTCTTGAGGTTTGGAAAGGAGTGCACTTGCAGCTTTAATAACCTTTTTGTCAAAATCCTCTTTTATTTTGTATTTTAGGTTTACAGTTGCAATAATAGTCTCATTTTCTTCATATTTTCCTAAAACTTTGATAACTTCACCAACTGGGTTCTGAGATTTTGTAGGGTATTGAGTAATTTTTATTAATACTACATCTTTACTCTTTGCATTGTTAAACTTACCATTTGGGATATAAAAATCTCTCAATATTCTTTTGTCAAGAGGAGTTACGAAAGCAAAATTTTTACTCTTTTCAAATATGCCAACAATTTCTGATAGACCTCTTTCAAGAGTTTTTACGATGGTCCCCTCAGGCTTGCTGTTATTCTTGTATTTATCTATTCGGACAAGGACTTTATCGCCATTTAATGATTCTAATAGAGTATTAGGTCTTAAAAAAATATCTGAAGTTGCAGATGGATCTTCAGGGATTAGGAAAGCAAAGCCATTTGGATTAAACTGGATAACACCTTTTACAAGATTTGCTTCATCAGAGAGGCAGTATGTTCCACTTTTTGTAATTAAGATTTTACCTTTTTTAGAAAGTAGATTAAGATCTTTAAGAAGAGTGCTTCTCTCCTTTTTTGATTTGAGCAGAAGAAACTCTGAAAGCTCATCAAAAGTGAGAGGCCTCGCATAATTTTTGAGTAGGTCAATAATATTAGTATTCATAATTTTGAGTAGTGTAGCAAGTTAAACGTTTTAAGTCAAGCTCTGAATATTATAAAGAAAGCTTTTTAACTTCAAGTTTACCATTTGTCTCTATTGCAAATCTAATCTCTTTTATATTCGATGCTTCTGCTGGGAAATATAAAAATCCGTAAGTAATCATATTCGGGAGTATTGATTTATTTTTTATCTCTTTTTCGCTGATATCAGAACTTACTTTGCTCCCTGAGTCTTGGTATCCTGAAACACCTCCAAATATAGCACCTGCTGCTGCACCTGCCGCTGCACCTTTGGCACTTGTTTCAGCTATATTTTTGTCAGTCAATATACCTATTGCAAGTCCACCAACTGCACCAAGTAATCCACCTAAAAGAGAAGGTTTGGCTGCTGATGCTACAGTATCACCAATTAGGACATTGTCTTGTATCCTTTGGACAGCTTTGTCATATTCCAAAATAGGCCACGCATTCTCATCCGTATCTATCAAAAAGCATTGTGAAGCGACTATTAGTGCAGTATCCGGGCTTTCATTGTTTATTGTAACCCTTACGGGTAAAACTCTTGATTTTTTTATGTTAAATCCAACATCTTCATCTTTTTGAATAATATTTGCAACTACCTTTATCCCTTTACCAAAAGTAACTCCGTTGGAGGATGCTGATGGAAGTTTTATGGGTGTGATTGTATCTTTGTATCTTGAACAAGATGAAAGTATAAAGATAGCGAAAAGAAGGAGTAAAGATAAAAAAATTTTAAAACTTTTCATTTAAAGCCTCCAATTTAATTTTGGATGAAAATATAAAATAAAAGTGATAAAATTGCAAGAACCCACATTGTAGGGTGAATCTCTCTGAAACGTCCTGACACAGTCTTGGTGAATACATATATGATAAATCCTGTTGTTATCCCGATACTTATATCGTAAGTAAAACAGATAAAAATAACAGTTGTAAAAGATGGAATTACTTCTGTTAGATCTTTAAAGTTTATCTCAGCAATAGGTGCAAACATCAAAAGACCCACAATTATAAGTGCTGGTCCGTATGCATATGAGGGGATACTTGATACTAATGGGTAGAAAAACAGAGATAGCAAAAAAAGTATTCCAACTACAATAGATGTGAATCCTGTCCTACCACCACTTTCTATTCCGGTAGCTGATTCTATGTAAACACCAGCAGATGTAGTCCCCAATAAACCTGCAAGCATTGTTGAGGAGGCATCGCAAAGCATAGGTTTCTCTATCTCTGGAAGCTCCCCTTTGTCGTTGAGAAAGCCGCCCAGATAGGCAACCCCTATTAACGTCCCTATTGTATCAACAAAATCCATTATGACAAGTGAGATGATTATTGGGAAAAAACTGATATTGAAAGCACCCTTTATATCAAGTTCTAAAAATGTTTCTGAAAGTGAAGGTGGGTAACTTATAAATTCTTTTGGCATTTGGTTGATATTGAGGATAAAAGAGAGAAAGGTAATAAAAAGTATTGAAATCAAAATTGCAGCAGGGAATTTCTTTATCATCAGGGTGCAGATAATCAAAAAACCAAGAATTGCTAATAAAACAGTTGGGTTGGAGAGGTCCCCCACTCGAACAGGTGCACCCGGCACCCCAAGTGTGACAATCCCTGATTGGTTGAGTCCTAAAAAGGTCAGAAAAAGTCCTATCCCTACTGAAAAAGATATTTTAAGACAGTTAGGGATAGAGTTTGCAAGCCATGTCCTTAATCTTAAAATTGTAAGTATAGTAAACAGAAGACCACTCAAAAAAACTGCACCAAGTGCCTGCTGCCATGTAAAGCCGAGCAGTTTGACTACTGTAAATGCAACAAAGGCATTTACTCCCATATATGGAGCTATTGCAAAAGGTTTGTTTGAATATATACCGAGAAAGAGAGAGCCTATAAATGCAACAAGTATAGTGGCAGCCATAGATGGCCCAAAAGGTATCCCAGCAGCTTCTAAAATCTTTGGATTTACTACAATGATATAAGACATTGTGCAAAAGGTGGTAATTCCGGCTATTATTTCAGTTTTTAGGGTAGTGTTGTATTTGCTAAATTTGAGAAATTCCATTATTTCTCCTTTTTAAAAAATGGAATATAGTTGATAAAATTGCTTCTCTAAGTGATAGGCTAAATTTGAAAAGCTAATCTTTAGAAGCAAAGTTAAAAAGCAAATAAATTTAATAGGTTTGAAATTATTATTTTAATTCTAAATCTCTATTGAGAGATAACAAATTAAAACTTAGTATAACAATTCTTAATTTTTTTGGCAAGTAATTTTGAGTGGAATGTAAATTATTGTTGAGGTGAGAAACTCCTTAATTTGTTTACCCAGTAAGATATTTTTTTAGCTGAAAAGATAATATCTCTCTCTGAAAGACCCCTGCCGAGACTTATCCTTAAAGAGCTCAAAGCCTCCATTTTACTTCTACCCATAGCTTTTAATACGTGAGAGTAGGATTCTTTCTCAGATGCACATGCAGAGCCAGCGGAAACAGCGATCCCTTCGTAAGATAGTGCTTTTATTAAGGCACTTGATTCTATATTGTGAAAGCAGATATTGGATGTATTGGGGAGTCTATTTGCAGTATCAGAATTTATAGTTAATCCTTTAATCTCGTTTAGAAGATAATTTTCCAGAGAATCTCTCATCTTTTCTAACTTTTGGCTATACATATCTTCAAAATCTCTAAGGATGATTTGGGAAGATTTACCAAGGGCTACTATGCCTGGGATGTTTTCGGTGCCACTTCTTAATCCTCTTTGTTGTCCTCCACCATGTATAAAAGGGATCAATTCTTTACCTTTTCTTATAAATAGTGCCCCTATCCCTTTGGGAGAGTAAACTTTGTGTCCTGAAATGGATAAAAAATCAACTTTGATTTGCTTAAGATCAATAGGAATTTTACCGTATGCCTGAATTGCATCGGTATGAAAAGGTATCCCATGCTTTTCTGCTATCTCCCCAATCTCTTTTATTGGAAATATTACACCTGTTTCGTTGTTTGCATACATAACAGATATTAAAATTGTCCCTTCGTTGATGCTTGATTTAAGCTGCTCAAGAGAGAGATTCCCTTTGTGGTCTACATCAAGATAAGTAACGTCTGTGTTGCAATATTTTTGGAGAAATTGGCATGTATTGAGAGTTGCATCGTGTTCAACTTTTGTTGTAATAATATTTTTATTTTTTTTGGCGGATAGCAGATTTGATATTTTTAACACCCAATTGCTGCTCTCTGTCCCACAAGATGTAAAAAATATTTCATCAGGGTCACAGTTGAGAGTGGATGCTATCCTCTCTTTGGAAGTGGTAATGGCATTTTTTACCTTTTCACCTGCCCAATGTGGGCTCGATGGATTCCCCCATAAATTTTTTAAATATGGAAGCATCTCTTTTAAAACTTCAGGTAAAATAGGTGTAGTTGCATTATAATCAAGGTAAATATGCTTCAATTTACACTCCATTTATTTTTTTCGATAATTAACATATTAAAATAAAAAATGCAATATACATAATAATTATGTTAGCTTGGGAGCGATGTTCTTATTATATATCATTTCCAAGTTTGCCAAAATTAATAGATAGATGATTTTTCCCCACAGAAAAAAGTTAAACACCCAATCTGGTGGCTGAATGTAAAAGCAGAAATAACTTTCTTGGTTACTTTAATTTAAAATTACTTCTCTACCAATCTACCGATCTGGCAATCAATAGGTATGAAGACTCCTGCTGGTAACTATCTTGGTAGTTATGCTTCTCTATCAATTTGACAATCAATAGGCAGGAAAGTTCGGAATTATAGTGTAAGTTTTTAACTCAACCTGAGTTTGTCAAAAGTGTTTATAACACATTGATATTATTAGATACTTAAAATCATTCTACACTACAAATTTTCTTAAACTATTGTTTTTACTATTTTTAGTGGTTTTTAGCTCAATCCTATGCGGGTGCCTGTTTTTTTTATCTTTTTTTGACAAAATTAACTCAAGTTCTTTTAATAATTTTTTTTTAATATCTCTTCTGGTTAAATTGTGAAAAAACTTGATTATTTGCTCTTTATAGTTTATTGCGATAATTGTTGAATTAGTAAAAAATTTTTAATTTTTTAGGATGAGGTTTTGTTTCAAGAGTATTTTGTTGAAATTGCAGTTACGGTTTTAGGGTTATGTGTAGGGAGTTTTCTTAATGTCTGTATTTACAGATTCCCGCTCTCCCAGTCTATAATTTTTCCTTCATCTTTTTGCCCAGAGTGTAAATCTAATATAAAATGGTTTCAGAATATCCCAGTAATAAGTTATATCTTCTTATGGGGCAGATGCAGTAATTGTAAAGCTAAAATATCAATTCAATACCCTTTTGTTGAGTTGCTTACAGCTTTTCTATTTCTTTTGAATTACATATTTTTTGCACTCTCTTTTAAGTTTCTGATTTCAATTATCTTCCTTTCGATGCTTATAATTGTTGTTTTTGTTGATTTCAAACATCTAATAATACCTGATGAGGTTACTATAGGGGGTGTAGTTGTAGGGTTTCTACTATCTTTTTTAAATAGTGATGTAACGTGGGTAGAGTCTATTGGGGGTATTATCTTAGGTGGAGGCATACTGCTACTGATAATAAAGCTCTTTTATCTTTTAACCAAAAAAGAGGGTATGGGTGGTGGAGATGTAAAGCTTCTTGCAATGATAGGGGCATTTTTAGGTTATAAATCTATATTTTTTGTTGTATTTGTATCATCTTTGCTTGGAGTTTTGATAGGTGTCCCACTTCTTTTCTTTAAAAAAGGGGAGAGTGGAGGAGTTATTCCGTTTGGTCCGTTTTTATCTTTTGCAGCGATAATATATTTCTATTCAGGTGAAAAGATAATTAACTGGTATCTAAATTTTTTAAAATATTAACTTATGGAGAGTAGAGGATGAAAGATGAAGTCAGCCCTATTGAAATAGTAAAGGGGACTCCAAAAAGTAATTGTGGTGAATGCGGCTACTCTACTTGCATTGCTTTTGCAACCAATGTTACAAGAAGATTAGAACATTATAGTAAATGTCCCTATATCCAGCTTGATAAAAAAATAGTTGACAAATTAGAATATAGTTTTGTAAACATAAAAGAGAAAAGAGAACCGGGTGTTAATGCTATAACAGGGCTTGAAGAAAAAATAAAGAGTCTTGATTTAGTGGATGTTGCCAAAAAGTTAGGTTTGACTTATTTTATTGATTACAATAAAACTATATTATATATAGATTATTTTGATGAGAGAGTCAAATTTACAAATTTAGCAGGGGTATTGACTCTTGAGAAAATTTCAGGTGAGCCGGTTGATTTATACGATAAGATATTAATTTACAACTATATTTTCTTTTCAGGTAGTAGTGGTATAAGTGGAACATGGGTTTCCATGGAGGGTTTGCCAAATTCAATCTCTAAAGTAAAAGCACTTGAAAAGGGTTCTGCCAAGCCTTTTAGAGATTTTTTTTCAGGTAAAGTTGATTTATTAAAAGAGAGAGTTAAGAAGTTTGATCATAAAATTTTAAAAAATGGTGATTGTATCTCTGATTTTTGTGTTGTTATCAATATTTTTAAAATGCTTCCTGTCCGTATAAATTTTTATGACAAAGTAGCCGAAGATAATCTTGGTGCAGAGGTAAAATTTCTTTATGATAAAAATGTCCTATCTTATCTTGATCTTGAATCTATTGTTTTTGCAACAGAGAAACTAACAGAAAAATTAACTTTTGAGGATAGTAATGAATAACGATAATTTTTTTGATATGTTTATCTCTTACAATGAGAGCAAAACAGAAGCATACCTAAATATCAGGCCCAACACAAGATTTGACAAAGAAAACCTCAAAGAATCTCTCAAAGAAGCCTACTCAAAGGTAAAGACATCACTTTTATACTCTGAGATATCTTACGGTATTGCTGAAGATAAAAATATTATCCAGAAACTGAAAGAGTATCTTACAACTCCTGAGCAATCAAGACGGAGTAAAATTTATCAATACATAATTGCAAAGGGTAAGGAGCCTATAAATGGTGTTGATAGCCAGTTGGAGATATATATAGATTTAAATAGAGAGAAAGTTGGTTTGCTCAATGAGGCAACTGGGAAGGTTGATCACAGAGAGCTTGGATTTAGTAGTAAAATTGTTACTGAGGACACTCCCCTAATAAAACTTACCAAACCTACTTCTGGAGAAGAGGGTATTGCAGTTACGGGTGAAATCATCCAGCCTGCTTACAAGGGTGAAATGAAACATAAGATTAAATATGATAAGAAATCTATATCCGAAATTGATGGAGGGCTGGAGATAATTTATTCTGCTATAAAGACAGGGTTTCTTTATAAAGATGATACCAAAGGTTATTTTATAGATGAAAAAGTCCTTGTCAAATCTATAGATTACACTATTGGTAATATCCATGCAACAGGTGTAGATGGAGCTTCTGTTGTGGTTCAGGGTGATACTGATGTTACAAAAGATGCGATTAAGCCTGGTTTTAAACTTGAATCAAAAAATATAAATGTTACAGGAAATGTTGGGGTTGAAGCTTGTTTATCAGGTGAAAATATAATTATAAATGGGATAGCAGATAAAAATTCTAAAATATATGGCTCCAATGTAGAGATAAAAAGGTCTTTTAATAATTTTGTTAAAGGTAAGGAGATCAAAATAGAAGAGGTAAATGGGGCAGAGATATATGGTGAATCTATTTTTATAAACAATTCTATATTTTCCCAAATAAGGGGTAGGGAAATTTTTATAGATAATGAATCAAGAGATGGTAATTATGTTACGGATAAGTTTATCTTTATTAAGACTTTGTGTGGGAATGCTAATCAGAAAATTACTATAGATTCACTATGTTCAGAGGATACACTTACTAATTATAACCAACTAAAAGATGAGCGTAATAAGTTGCTCAAAGAGATTGAGTCTCTGCAAGATGACCTCAAAAAAAATTTAGAGAGGCTCAACAAACTTGATATTGCTATTAATTCCTTGATATTAACTTACTTTAAATTTTCTCAAGATAGAGCTGAAGAGCAGAAGAAAGCTGTAAAAAAATTTATTGCCGAAGGGAATTGGAGTTTCTTAGAGGATAAATTTAAAATAAATTTTGCACTTCATGATATCGATAAGTTAGACAAATACTTTTCACTTTTTACCACTGTCTCCAATATGAATCTCCAAATTTCTCAGCTTAAACAGAAAATTGAGGATATGGAGATTAATTTGCGTGGCATAGAGGATTCAAATAGAAATGCAGTAGTTGTAGTGCTAAATCATAAAATATCTTATTTGACAATTGAAATTGCAGGAGTTAAAAATTCCACTCTTACCATAAAAGATGATATTTTTGGTTCATACTTTGTAACTTTTAAGAATTTATACCCAGAATTAAAGAAATTTGACAAATCTATACTCAAGCAACTTGAAGCATTGTTATCACAAGATTCTTTTAAACATCTCAAAAAGATTTTATAAAATATACAGTATACATTCTTTTATTTTGTTGACAAAAAAAAGTGCATGTGGTAAAAGACACAAACCTTGGATAATAAAAAATCTAATTACATTCAAATATTGTCTTACTCTACTCTTGGTATTGAAATGGGCATAAGTGTTGGTGCAGGTTTTTTTTTAGGCAATTATTTAGACAAAGTTTTTAATACTCGTCCATATTTAGTTATTTTTTTTACTATTGCAGGTTTTGGTGCAGCAATAAAAACTTTTATCAGAATGATAAAAAGATTGCAGAAAGATTTTAAAGATGAGAGTTGATCTTAATCTTGTAACCAATTTATTTAAAACTACTTCTATCTACTCTTCCCTTCTTACACTTTTATTGTTTATTGCTATTGCTCTCTTCTCCTCTTTTTACAAAGGATACAGTTTTTTTGTAGGTGGTTTTTTGATATCTCTTAATATTTATCTTCTCGGTTCGATTGTAAAATTTTGTAGTTCTAATAGCAATCAGAAAAACAACATTCTATTTTCACTATTTTTATTTATGATCAAATTTTTTCTTCTTGGAGTAGTTATTTTTCTATTTATGTTTTTTGAGTTAGTAGATAATGTAGCATTTTTTCAAGGTTTATCACTTGGGTTTGGAGCATTAATTATTGCAACTGTTGTTGTTCTCCCTATTAAAATTTATAAATTAGAAAAATCATAAAAGGAGTTTCAAATGATAGAGCATCCATTAGTCTTGACAGATTTTATCCCTGTTGTCAAAAATCTCCCTCATCATATTACATGGACAATCATTGCTGATCTTGTAATATTTTTTGCAGTTATTAAAGGGGTAAAAGCTATCTCAATTATACCCTCTGCCAAATTAAATTTATCTGTTATTTGTGAGCTTATTACAGAATTTATAAGTAATATGCTTCACGAAACTTTTGGAGATAAAGGGAGAAAATATACGTATCTTATAGGGACTCTATTTATCTTTATTTTTGTGTGCAACTTTTTAGGTTTAATTCCAGGTTTTTTCCCGGCTACAGAGGATTTTAATACAAATCTTGCAATGTCACTTGCTGTATTTGTTATATACAATTTTTATGGTATACAGAAGCAGGGTCTCTGGAAGTATTTTAAGCATATGATGGGTCCTATGCCACTTCTTGCCCCACTTATGCTCCCTATAGAGCTGATAAGCCATTTTGCAAGGATAGTATCTCTTGCTATGAGGCTTTTTGGTAATATTTTTGGTGACCATAAAGTTCTTCTTGTTGTAATATCACTTGTCCCACTTGTTGTCCCTATTGCTATCTATGGAATGGGTGTTCTTGTAGCTGTGCTTCAGGCTTATGTTTTTACATTGCTTTCAACTGTATATATTCAGTTAGCTATTCAGGAAGAGGAACATTAGAGTATTACAAAATAAAAAGGAGGGGGGTGTAATAATGAAAAAGAAACTATTTTCTACTATCTTGGCTGTTCTTGCAATGACTCTGCTGACAGCAGTGTCTGTTTTTGCTGCTGACGGGGGGAGTTCGGCATCTACTTATGCGGCTCTTGGAGCAGGTTTGGCTATCTCTTTTGGTGCTGCTGGTGGTGGTATAGGGATTGGGTTGGCTGGTTTAGGTGCTCTTTTGGGTATATCAAGAAATCCTGCTGTAGGTGGTAAAATCATGACTCTTATGATTATCTCTATGGCTCTTTCAGAATCTTGTGCCATTTACTCACTTGTTATAGCTTTTATGCTTTACGGAAAAGCTTAGTATTAAGAATTTGTGTAATTTTAAGATTGATATATTATCAATCAACTTTTGTTGCTGTTTTGTTTAGTAAAGAAGGGGGACATCCCCCTTCTTTTTAAGTATTAAATTAAAAATTTGATATTTAAAAATTAAGTTTTTTATTTAATATTTAAAAAAGGAGAGTATAAAATGGGAAAGCTATTAAGTTTTTTATGGAGATTTAAATTTATTATCTATATTATAGCTCTTATTGGAATAGGGTTTAGCATAGGAGCATTGGAAGCTACAATGGACTCCAAATTCTGTGGAGCATGCCACGAAATGGATCATGTTTACAATGCATGGTCACATTCAAGCCATGCAAATAGTGATGATGAGCATATGCGTGCAGGTTGTATGGATTGCCATGCAAAGCCGGGTTTGAAAGGTTTGCTTGCTGCAAAATTTGGCAATGGTTCTAAGTCTGCATATTACCATGTTGTATATATGTTTCACACTGACAAAGAGAAGATATATCAAAAGATAATTACAGAACATGCTCATGCTCCTCACGAAGCGTGTCTCAAATGTCATACCAAATTTCAGGAGACAGATAGGGCAAAATCTATATCTTTTCCTCACCATTCAAAAGATACAGAATTTAGAGATGAAATGTGTAGCAAATGCCATCAGTATGTTGTTCATAGTCACAAAAAAGATGTAAGTTATGAACCTCCAAGGAAAAATGAAATTTGTCTAAATTGCCACAAAAAAGAGGGGGTTGAAATAGATAGTTGTGAATCTTGCCATGCTGGTCAGGGTGAGATGGCTGAAGGTAAGGGTGCAAAAGATATAAAAGGTTCACAAGATTCTATGAAAGCTGCTGATGTAGGTTGCAAAGAGTGTCATACAAACTACAAAACCAATGATTACAAAGTTGTTGTTCAGTCTTGTGTAGATTGCCATGATGGAGATGAAAGTTATGGCAAGCCTGCAATAGAAGAGATGCAGAGTGAGTTAAAAGCAAAACTTCCTCTTCTATCAAAAGAGTTAATTGAGTTGGCTGAAGAGATAAAATTAGCAAGAAGAAATGGTAAAAATATTGATCAAGCACTCAAGTTATACGATAAGATAAAATTTAATTACAATTTTCTTTATGATGATAAAAGTTTTGGAGTCCACAATCATGAATATTCAATGTCGATTCTTGGTGCTATAGAGAAAGATATAACTTCTTTAAGAAGTAGCATAAAATAGAAATATCATATCTATGGGGGGGGGTATGCTCCCTCTCATAAAATATTTTAAAGGTAGGTTAGTTTGAAAAAGTATCATTTGACCAAAATTCCTGAAGCAACTATAAGAAGATTATCAATTTATATCAGATGTTTACAAAATCTTGAAAAACAGGGTGAACAGCTTGTTTCTTCAGAGGAGCTTGGAAATTCTTGCTGTGTCAATTCAGCTCAGATAAGGAAAGATTTATCCTATTTTGGAGAGTTTGGGATTAGGGGTGTTGGTTACAATATCTCCCAACTAAAAAAAGCTATTAAGACCATCTTAGGTCTTAATAAAACATGGAATATTATATTAGTTGGAGCTGGAAATCTTGGGAGAGCACTTCTCAATTATCCAAGTTTTAAGAAGGATAGTTACAACTGGGTTGGAGCGTATGATGTTAATCCTGCTGTAATCAATACACAAATTTCTGGCATAACAGTTGAAGATTTTAATCTTCTTACCAAAGAGAAGATAGATATCCTTAAACCTGATTTTGCAGTTATTACTACTCCAGCAGAAGTTGCACAAGATGTTGCTGATAGATTAATTTCTTTTGGGATAGACTGTTTTCTTAATTTTTCACCTATAAAAATAAAAGTTAATTCTGAAAAGGGTGAGATAGCAAAAAATGTATTCTTAGTCACAGATTTTGATAATATTGCATTTACTTTATCAAAGAAGAGATTAAAGACTCATAAAATTAATATTTAAAGTTTTTTTTAATTTATATTTTTTAAATAAAAGATTTATGTTTTTTCTTATTCAGGTTTAGGGAAGTGGGTAAATGCCCACCCTGTCCCCGCAGCCGTAAGTGAAGCCTTTTAATTTTTGTATTAAAAGGTAAAAATTGGACATTTGTCACTGATATTTTTGGTTTTAAGCTGAAATATTGGGAAGGCAAATCCAAAATCCAATTTTTGGTGACTTCACAAGGCGGAAAACCTGCCTGAATAAATTTAAAGCTCTCGGGGTAAAAGAGGATGAAGTGGAATGCTTTATTCAATTCTTATCTTTCTTCTTATCATTTCACATCCTTTTTCTCTTTTCCCAAAATTTTATTTTTTTCAAAAATTTAAGAAAGGAGGAGTCTTAAAGGTAGCAATTATACAATTTTAATTTTTAAAGTTGTGTGAGTATAGAGTTGGAGCACCTGAACCGATTGTATTAAATGCTGAATGCTGAATGATGAATGTTGAATTATGGATTGAGAATTGTAAATGTTGAATTATTTTTTCCCACTCAACAGCAATACCCAATAATAATTAATTGAGAATTGAGAATGCTTAATTTCAATAACAATTAACTACTGTTTATCATCTTTCATTTTCTCTCTGTTTTTCTTTCACCTTCACTCTTTTACTTGATTTTCTGGTTTCTACTAAATATGCTCATAGAAATTAGAAGAGTATAGTTTGTCGTTATAATTTTAATTTTGAAATTGTATTACATCTAATTTAAAATGTATTTTTTAAATCTTTAAATTACAATAAAAAAGGAGATAAAGGATGAATAAATATACGATAATTAAAGTTTTTTTACCTATACTTTTTTTATTTCTATTTTCAGTAAATATATTTTCAGAAGAGCATATATCAAAGCTTGATTCAATACTTGTAACAGCAGAGAAAGCAGAGACCAAAGAGGAGGAAGTCACAAAATTTGCTACTATTGTTACAAGTGAAGAGCTCAAACAAACAGGTGCATACAACCTTGCTGAAGCATTAAGAAGAGTTGGCGGATTTGGTTATAAAGCTCTTAGTCCAACTGGGATTACACATGGTGGGATGAGTTCTGAATTAAATATAAGAGGGGTGTATGGGGGAGAGCTCGTGCTGATAAACGGTTTTCCTGTCCAACTTGCTTCAAGTAAAGCTTACGACTTAGATATGTTGTCGATAGAGCAGATTGAAAGAGTTGAAGTTATTAAAGGAGCAGCATCAACACTTTATGGTGCTGATGCAATGTCGGGAGTTATCAATATTATTACAAAAAAGAGTAGTGATAAATTAAACTTAAATTTATCTTCTATGCTTGGTGATTACCAATATAACAAAAACTCATTGGACCTCTCTTACAAAGGGATAGATGCAGGTTTTAGTAACAGTCACCTTGGAGATAGTATGCGTGCTTCTGAAAGCTTTACTAAAAAATATCACTACAATATAGATGATGAGAATAACCGTAACTATCACATCTCATTGTTCCCACTGGAGGGACTTTCTTTAGATTTTATAGGAGCAGATGACAAAACAGCTTTTTTAAAAATAAATGAAGCTTCTGGTCCAAATTTACTCTCTGAAAGCGATCAAGAGCATCACAAATATTTCTTTGATACAAAGTATCAGTTTAAAGATTTTACTATTAAAGGATTTTACTATAATGACTATCTAACCTTTGAAAAGATGGAGGAGACTTACAGTAAGAAGAAAAAAACTTGGGATAAAAAGTTTTCAAACACAATAAATAACTCAAAAAATTATGGTGGAGAGCTAAATTATAAATTAAATATCTTTAAATCTGATATCCTTTTAGGTTCAGATCTTATTCACAGAAATGCTGATTACAGTCTACAATATGGTAAAAAGACAAGAGATGATTACTCTTTATTTTTACAAGTGAGGAGAAATTTTATTGATGCTTTAGGTATAGTTTTGGGGTTAAGGGAGCAGTATATAAATGGACATCAGGGTGCAGATAACCAAAATATCTTTCTTCCATCTCTGGGAGGAAATTATAAATTATCAGAATCTATATATATCTTTGCCAATAGCAGTAAGGCATTTAAAGCACCTACTTTTAACAACCTATACTACAGCAGTGATTTCTTAGTAGGGAATCCGAAGCTTGAGCCTGAATTGGGATGGACATACGATTTGGGATTTAAATTTTATAAAGAGTATCTAAAATTAAAAACAGCTTTATTTTTTATGGATTATGAAGATAAGATAGAGCTTGATAAAACAAAAGGGTATCCTCAGACATACTATAATGCAAGTAATTACGAATCGAAAGGTCTTGAATGGGAGAGTGATATCAACCCTTTTTACGATTTTCAAAATATTATGAGAAATATATATTTTTCATTTTCAGGATTCTGGTGTGATCCTACTGCTGAAGATAGTAAGGGAGAAATTTATCAGATAGGACCAAAATTACAGTTTACTTTTTCAGCTTATTACGATTCAGATATTTTTGATATTGCTCTATCTTATGTAACACTCTCTCATAGAGAGAAAAATTTAAGAGATAGTAATCTTTTTAATTTATCCTCTAAATTTAAATTAACAAAACATTTTGATATATTTCTTGACATTGATAATATTTTTAATGATAAAGTTGATAATGCCGGAGATAGAGAGAGTAGTTTAAACAACTATGTTTACTACGGTATGGACAGGTTCTTTAAATTTGGGGTCAATTACAAATTTTAAAAAATATTATTTGGAGTTGCTAATGAAGAAAGTTATCTTTTTCTTGACCATTGTTACAATTTTTCTCTTTACATATCCTCTTTTTGGGAAAGATAGTAAAATTGTATTTCTAATAGGACACTCAGCTTCTAAAAGTTTCTCTGATGCTTTACAATCTTTGGGGAAAGATGTAGAGTCAAAAGTTGAATTTATAACTGTTAAAGAGATAGAGAAGAGAGATTCTCTCCAATTTGATCAATCCACGATTCTCTTTGTTGATACAATGTATCCTCAAATAAAAAAAGTTCTTAAAAAAATAGGTAAAGAGAACAAAATCTACTCTTTGAGAGGGGCTTCTAAAAAGAGTTCTAAAGGGGGAAGTAGTGAGCTCCTTTATGATTCAGAGATAATAGCCTACTATGGTAATTTTACAGATAAAAATATTTTGAACCTTATCAGATACATACTCAACAAAGAGGGGATTGTTTCTATGACTTATGAAGCTCCTACTCTGTTACCTGAAGTTTTCCTATCTTATCCCGGTAGCGGTAAGTTTTTTGATTCTTTTGAGGATTATGTAAAATGGTATAAAGATAATGGTTTATACAAAAGTAACTCTTTTTGGGTTGGGATAACTTACTATCGAGCAATGCTTGATAACGATTTTATAAAGCAATTTGTGAAAAGATTTGAAGATGCCGGGATAAATGTTGCAATAAGTTTCTCTTTTCCAGATTATCTTGGAGTGAAGAAATTTTTTGCCCCACAAAATGTAAATTTTATTTTAGGTTTATCTTACAAATTTTCAGCTTCTGTCAATGATGAAAATTTTGACACATTAAAAAATCTAAATACTCCCGTTTATAATCTCATATCACTTTTTGATGCTTCAAAGGAGAGCTGGGAGCTTTCAGAGACAGGGCTTACTCCTTTTGAAGTTTCTTTTCAAATATCTCTTCCTGAAATGGGTGGGCTTATAGAGCCAACTGTAGTAGCCTCAAATGAGGAGATAAAAGACAATAGTAGCTCTAAAGTAGTTACATCAAGCAGAGAGATAGCTTATCAGGTAGATTTTATCATCCAAAGAATCAAGAAGATGAGAGAGCTTCAGACAAAGAGTAACAAGGATAAGAAAATTGCGATATTTTACTATAATCATCACCCCGGTAAACAGAATATAGGGGCAAGCTACCTTAATGTTATGGGCAGCCTTGGGGTGATTTTGTCAAAATTAAGGGAGAAAGGTTACGATATCCCAGAAAATTTTGATGTAAAAGAGGAGAACCTCAAACAACTTATGCTTCTTTCAGGCAGGAATGTTGGGAATTATGCTCCTGGTGAGATTGAGGAGTTAGTTAAAACTGGAAAGGTTGAATTTCTACAAGTTGAGGATTACCTTAAAATGGTAGAGAGTTTTCCCCGCAACTTCATTAATCCTATTATGGAGAAGTGGGGTGATCCAAAAGAGAGCAAAATTATGTTTTATAATGGGAAATTTATTATCCCTATGGTAAAAATAAGTGATAAAGTTATTATCCTTCCTCAACCTTCAAGAGGGTGGGGAGAAGATATCGAAAAGATGTATCATGATGTAACTCTGCCCCCTCACCACCAGTATGTTGCTGTTTATATGTGGCTTAAAAATATTTTTAATGCAGATGCTTTTATAAATCTTGGAACACATGGCACCCACGAATGGATGCCTGGAAAACAAGTAGGGACTATTTATTGGGATAATGGCGATTTTTTAGTTCAAGATATCCCTCTTTTATATCCGTATGTTATGGATGATGTTGGGGAAGCTCTTCAGGCAAAGAGGCGAGGGCGAGGAGTTATTTTGAGCCATCTTACCCCTGCGATGAAGAAGGGGAGTCTTTTTGATAAATATTCTGAGCTTGGGGAGATTATCCAGCAGTATAACAGCTCTTTTGATAAAGATAAGAAATTAAAAGAGGAGAAGCTAAATAAAATTAAGCGGATAGTAATTGATACAGGGTTATATAAAGATCTCAATCTAAAACTTACAGAAACCAAAGATATTGATATTGGTGAAGATGATATAGAAAATATAGAACATTATCTTCTTGATATCAAACAGGAGGTTTTACCTTTTGGCCTTCACACTTATGGAAAGATAGATTTAAAAGAGGCAGAGGAGTTTGCAAAGTTACTTTCTGAGAAACACTCTAATGATAAAGATTTCCTTAATAAATTAAAAATGAGTGCAAAAGATGAGATTGATAATCTTATAAATGGATTAAATGGTGGGTATATTCCACCCGGAAAAGGTAATGATCCACTTAGAGCTCCTGATGCAATACCTACCGGCAAGAATTTGTATGCATTTGATTCAAGTAAAATTCCATCGGAAGAGGCTTACAATCTTGGAATTAAATTAGTTGAAGATAAATTAAAAAAGTATAAAGAGCAACATAGTGCTTCCCCTAAAAAAGTAGAAGTTATCTTGTGGTCAGTTGAAACTTGCAGAGATGAGGGGATTGGGATAAGTGAAGCTCTATACTATATGGGAATTAAACCTAAATGGGATTCAAAAGGTAAAGTTGTAGGGGTTGAAGCTATCCCTGGAAATATTTTAAAGAGGGGAAGGATAGATGTTCTACTCCAGACTTCTGGTCTTTTCAGAGATATGTTTCCAAATCTTATAAATCTTCTTGATGATGCTGTCAAACTTGCTAAAAATCAAACTGATGTTGAGAATTTTATAAGAGATAATTCAGCAAGATTAGAAAAATTGCTCATAGCTAAAGGTTACTCTAAAGAGGAGGCAGAAAATATTTCTGATATCAGAATATTTGGTGCACCACCCGGAGCTTATGGAACAATGGTTTCAGAGCTTACAGGGAATTCAGGGGTATGGGACAATGAAAGTAATATTGCTGAGGTTTATATAAATAGACTATCTTACGGTTTTTCAAGAAGCAGCTGGGGTAAACCACTGAAAGATGTTTTTAAAGAGAATCTTAAAGATGTTGATATTGTATCTCATACAATTTCAACAAATCTTTACGGAACTATGGATAATGATGATTTCTTCCAATACGCAGGTGGTGCTGTTCTTGCTGTGAGAAGTGTTACCGGCAAATCACCAGAGCTTTTTGTATCAAGAAGTGCAGACCCAAAAAATGTTTTTGCTGAAAATATCAGTAAAACTGTCGGTAAAGAGTTTAGGATACGGTATACCAACCCTGAATGGATCAAGGGTATGATGAAAGATGGTTATGCTGGTGCAAGGGAGATGAGCAATTTTGTTGAGTATATGTGGGGATGGCAGGTTACAGTCCCTGATATAGTTGATTCTGCTAAATGGCAGGAGACTTTTGATGTTTATACTCAAGATAGATACAATCTTGGTATAAAAAAATTTTTTGAGAAAGATAATCCTTGGGCATATCAGTCTATCAATGCAAGGATGCTTGAAGCTGTTAGAAAGAGTTATTGGAAAGCTGACGAAGCTACAGTCAAAAAACTTTCTGTTGAATATGCATTAAATGTTATCAATCATGGTGTTGCATGTTGCGATCATACTTGCAACAACCCTATGCTTAATCAGATGGTTGTTAATATTATCTCACTTCCGGGAGTTATGAGTCCAGAGCTTGTTGAACAGTTTAAAGCCACCATTACAAAGGCAATTGGTAAACCTCTTGACCAAGCTGTAAAAGATAGAGAGGAGTTGCTTGATAAATTGTCAAATATTGTGGAGGAGATGAAAAGTAAGAATGTTAATGGAAAAACTGATGCCAACAATGAAGTAAAAGGTTACGAAATGAAAGAGGAGACAAAGAAAGAGGATTCTCAAGCCACATCTTCAGGTGTCCAGTGGTATCTGATGATATTTGTTTTTGCAATAATCTTCATAATATTTACAGGGATTATGAGGAGAAAAAAAGTTGACTAAAATACTTTTTTTTGTTAAAAATATAAACTACTCATAAGTAATGAGTATTCCAAATGCCATGAAGGTTTTTCGATTCCCTTTGTGGCATTTTTTTTTGAAGTTGGTGAGGCTGATTTGAAAAAGTTTCTCTTTTTAATTTTTATATTTATATCAAGTAATCTTTATTCAGATAATATTGTTAGGCATAATGAAAAATCTGCTTTCTATGATGAAAAAGGAAAGCTTTACAAAATTGAAGAGGATTCCAATAAAGATGGGAAAATTGATATAATTAAGTTACTAAAAGATGGTGCTATTTATCAAGTTGTTCAGGATAAAGATTTTGATAATTTCTTTGAAACAACTATATTTATGGATAAAGGGAAGGTTGTCAAAGTTACTTTAGACCTTAATAAAGACAAAAGTATTGATAAAGAGATACTTTATAAAGATGGATATGTTGAATCAGTTAAGATTGATGATAATTTTGATGGTAAGTTTGATAAATTTCAATATTTTGATGGTGATAAGATTGTAAAGCAGGTTGAAAAGGATAAAATTACATATTTTCTCCCTGACAACAGAAAGAGAGTTGTTCAAGGTGATAGCGAATTCTTCTACTTTAATGATACTATTATTAAGGCTGTTGTTTATAAAAATCGTAAAATATTCAGAACTGTTAATTTTAAAAATGGGATAAAAGATTCTGAAGAGATAGATGTAAATCTTGATGGAGTAGTAGATAGAAAATTAAATTACAAGAAGGGTGAGATTTTTAAAGAGATTGTAGATTCTAATTTTGATGGTTTTTTTGAAGTAGCGATCTCTTATGAACATGGAAATATTGTAAAAGATGAAAAATATACAAAAAGTTGTAAATATCCTATTCAAGTCAAGATCGGTGAAACAATTTCTTTTGATTCCAATTGTAATGGAATATTTGAAAAGAGAGTTACTTCAAAGGGTGAGATAAAAGAGGTTGCTGTTGATAAGGACGAGGATAAAATATTAGATTCAATTTTGGAGTATAAAGGTAAAGAGCTTCTATCTTCAAAAGAGGACACAAATAAGGATAATAAATTTGATTTATTTATCAAATATAAAGGTGGAAAAGTTATAAAAATTGAAAAGGATAGTAATTTTGACACTCAAATAGATATTGTCGAAATTTATAAAGATGGAAAGCTTCTAACAAGAAAGAAAGATTTAGATTTTGATGGAAAGTTTGATTTTGAAGAGTAATTTTATACAACAAAATTTATTAGATAAGAGGTTATTATGTTTGAATTAATTGTAAAATCTGGAATTTGTGGTTATTTGATAATTTTCTGCTCAATCTTGTCTCTTACTTTTATAATAGAGAGATTTATTGCTTTTAGAAAAATTAGGGTAAATGACCCTGAAATTTTTATTGAGATAATTGATTCATTAGAGAGTAATAAAATTGATAAATTACTCCCTAAAATTGAAAAATCTAACTCACCTGTTGTAAAAGTGATCCATCAGATACTTACAAGGCATACAGGGAATGCCTCATGCTGTTTAAGTTCAAGAGAGTCGATAGAGAAGGGTATCAATCATCTTTCTGAAAGGGAAGTCCGAGATATGGAGAAGAATTTGCCAATACTTTTGATAATAGGCCAGCTCTCGCCGTTGTTAGGTTTGCTTGGCACAGTGCTTGGAATGATCAAGGCATTTATGGTTATTCAGGATCTGGGTGGGAAAGTTAATGCTCAGGCTCTTGCAGGAGGTATATGGGAAGCAATGCTCACTACTGCAATGGGATTGTTTGTAGCAATACCTACGATGATTGCTTACAGCTATTTTGAAACACAGTTGGACAAGATGGTTGGTTTGATGAATGATATTGGTAATGAATTGATACACTCTTTTGAAAAATCAGGATACTTCAAACACAGTCATGATTAATATAAAGAGCAACTTAAAAAATAAAAACGAGTTTCTTAACCTTACTCCCCTGATTGATATTGTATTTCTTCTATTGATTTTTTTTATGGTTACTACCAATTTCATAGAAACAGATGGTGTTGACATAAAATTACCTGAAGCAAATGCGAGAGCTGTTTTAGATACCGAAAATATTACAATTTATGTTACAAATGAAGATAAAATATATTTTAAAGGTAAATTTCTAACTCTTTCTGAATTAAAAGATAAACTCAAAGAGGATATTGCACTATCTCCAAACAAAATTGTAATCCTAAAATCTGATAAAAATGCAAAAGTTGATATTGCTGTAAAGATACTTGATATTGCAAAATCTTTGGGTGCTGATAAACTTGTTATTGCAACTAAAAGAGATGATAAATGACGCTATCTTATTCAAGAAAGGAGAAAAACACTCTCTATATTTTCCTCATCTCAACCATTATCCATTTTTTTATTTTTTTTATTTTCTTTAATGTTTATAAAAGTAAAGAGCCTGTCTCTAATCAAAACATTGTTGAGATAAATATTGCTGAGTATCAGAATGATGATTCTGTCTCCACTCCAACCGATGTAGGGGAGATAGATAGTGAGCTTGACACAAAAGATATTGACAAAATCAATCTTGAAGATATAAAACCTTTAAAACTCGATAAAGTTAAAGTTGAAAAGAGTAATTTAAAATTTTCAGATATAGGTGAAATCCCCTCTGACATTCCACTCACATACAATTTGGCGAATAGTAAAAGTGACAAAACAGAAAAAAAAGTTAGCAATATAGATAGTAAACCTCCTAAAGCTCCAAAAAATATAGATAGAAGCAGTGAACAAAATTATCTTACAAATTATCTTGGATCTGTGAGGAGTAAAATTGAGAAAAACAAAAATTATCCCCTTATAGCAAGAAAAATGGGTATAGAGGGGGTTGTTGGTGTAGAGTTTAAGATTTTCAGCAATGGGAAAGTCGAATTATTAAAGATTATTAAGAGTTCAGGGGCAAAATCTTTAGATCAAGCTGCATTTGAAGCAATTAAAAAATCTGAGCCTTTCCCACAATTCCCCGAACTTTTAAATAAAGAGAATTTAATGGTCAATTTATCAATTGTTTTTAAAATTGATTGACATAAATAAAATTATTTAGTAATCAACTATTTATATTGTAGATTCAGGGAAGTGGGTAAATTCCCACCCTGTCCCCGCAGCCGTGAGTGAAGCCTTTTATAAAAAAGGTAAAAATTGGACATTTGTCACTGATATTTTTGGTTTTAAGCTGAAATATTGGGAAGGCAAATCTCAAAATCCAATTTTTGGTGACTTCACAAGGCGGAAAACCTGTCTACAATTAAACTCTCGGGGATAAGAGGCAAAGTGAGAAGATACTCCTCTTCATCGATTCTCATTTAACCTATTTATCTCCTTTTTATACTTTAATGTTATAAAGGGGTTATTAATGGAGATAAAATCTTTAATTCTTGGCATTGTTTTTACTCTGGGAATATTTGCTTTCAAATCAGGGATAGGTTTGAACTATCTTCTTTTTAGCAGAGATAAGGGTAAATTTTTTGTAATGCTTATAGGTATACTTTCATATTTCTTTATATTTGCAGCAAGCTACTTTATAATCAAACATATCAATATCCTTGATTATTTTCAGATTTTTGAAAATTTTCTCAAAACTGGAATAGTGGTCCACCTTACTCTTGCGATAGGTATGATCTTATGGGGTATTCATATCCTTACTAAGACAGAGCATACATCATTAGGTTATCTTCTCCTTCTAGTCCCATGCCCATTATGTTTTATAACTGTTTTTTTATGTTTATCCTTCCTTGTAAAGTTTACAGGTTCATACAGCTTTGCTGATACAATTTTATTTTATTCAGGTTTTCTTGGACTACAGATATTTACAATGATGATATTTAGATTTTTTTCAAAAGTAGTTGATGTCAAAAATATTAATAATATACTTGGATATGGTCTTGTTGCAATGGGTTGTTATTTTATCGGTATTTTCTGTTTTGCCCCTGTTTTTGGTGATATTGATAAGATTTATAGAATGTCAAGTTATCTCAATAGTGGGTTGGCTATCAATCAAAATCAGGTTATTCTCTTAATTGGAGTTATTACAATAATAGTATTAGGATTTATTACCTCAAGGCGTAGGATTTTTAAGTGAATTTTTCTGCTTTTATACAGACTATTTTATACATTGTCTCATCTTCTCTCCTTATACCTGTGATGGTTTTGCTGGTTTTTCTCCTTGTATGGATACTTTTTATAACAGGGATGATCTTTTCTGAATGGGTAGAGAGGAAAAGACTTAACAAAATATCCAATACTAACCTCTTGATAGATGAGGTTAAATCAAAAAAAATGATTCCTTCAGATTTTGATCAATATTTTACACTAAATGTAAGACGTTACTTTAATAAATTAAACAAACTAATCGAAAATAGGGACGAGCTCCTCGAAATAAGGGTTGAGAATCTTATTCAGGAAAAAGAGTTAAAGATGCTAAAAGAGAGTGATAAAATCAAAATACTTATCCGTATAGGTCCAAGTCTTGGGCTAATGGGGACATTAATCCCTATGGGCACAGCTCTTGCCTCCATAAGCAAAGGTGATCTCAACCAATTATCCTCAAACTTGGTAATTGCATTTACTACTACAGTTGTTGGATTGGGTCTGGGTATGCTCTCATATTTTTATAGTGTAATAAAGGAGAGGTGGGTTCAGGAGGATATGAAAAATATGGAAGTTCTGACAGAGACCTTCCTATCTTCATTAAAGAGATAAAATTATACCAAATTATATTCCACTACAAAAAAATAGTATATGAAACTACTCAAAAAGAGAAGAAATTTTTCAAAAGCACTCCATAGCCATTTTGAAGACCCTATAAGTGGACTTGCAAACCTTCTCGATATATATTTAGTCTTCATTGTAAGTCTTATCCTTGCCCTAATCAGTGTCTATCATCTAAACGATTTTTTTAATGAAAAAACAGAGATTACAATCAGCAAGAAGAGTGCAGATGGTAAAATTGAGATAATTACGAAGAAGGGTAAAGAGATAAAGGCTTTTAAAGTTACAGATAGTATTGGTAAGGGTGAAGGTGAAAAGTTAGGGACAGCTTACAAATTAAAAAATGGTAAAATGGTTTATATTCCTGATAACTAATACATTTAGTTGTTGATTTTTAAATATATATATTATATTAACTCTTTATGTATATAGATTATTATAATTTTACAAAAGAGCCTTTCAACATCACACCTGATATAGATTTCTTTTACTGTTCCAAACATATTGAAGATATTCTTGACCTGATAGAGTATCAGCTATCCAAAAGGAGAGGATTTATACTCCTTACCGGAGATGTTGGCACAGGTAAAACTCTTATCTCAAGAGTTTTACTTAATAAACTTCAGAGATTCAATTCATCTCTCATACTTAATCCTTTTCTCAATTATGAAGAGTTGCTTTTCTATATCTGCAAAGATTTTGGTATAATCAACGATAATGAATCTGTCCAGAAGGGTCAGCTATTTCATCTTTTAGCTGAGTTTTTAATCAAAGAGTATAAACAAGGTAAAAATTGTATAATTATAGTTGATGAAGCACAAAATCTATCTTTTGAATCATTTGAAATGATACGACAGATATCCAATATTGAGCTTGAAGATACAAAGCTTGTTCAGATCTTATTTATTGGACAAACAGAGCTAATTGATAAGATAAATTCAACAGAGCTTAGACAGCTCAAACAGCGGATAAGCAGTATAGTTGAACTTACCCCCCTTGATATTGAAGACACCACAAATTATATTCATTTTAGAACTCAAGAGGCTCTCAAGTATAAAAGATTTATATTTTCTGATAGTGCGATAAAAGCTATCTATTCATATACAAATGGTTCCCCCCGTGAAATTAACCAACTTTGCCATTCATCACTCATTATTGCTGCTTCTAATGACCACAAATCAGTTACCCAAGGTGATGTGGAGTATGCAGCCTCTGATTATTACGGTAAATTTAATACTACCAAAAAATTTAATATAAGCAGATATATTTATTTAACTATTGTCATCCTAATTATTTTAATTGCTTTATCTTTTTACTACTCAACCTACCTTGCAAAACCATCAGCAGTGGAAAGTATAAAGATGAGTCCACGATCATCTTCTGTTATTCAGAGTTCTGATAATATTAGTGACAATACCAGCATTAATATTTCAGCAGAAAATTCTACCATTACTCCACAGGATAATATATCAGATAATGACTCTTTAGTGGAGCTTCCTTCATTAACAGATACTTCACCCACCGATTCAACACTTACTGAAAAGAGCATTTCTAATAAAGTAGAGGATGATAATCTGACAAACTTTAAAAAAGGGGTAGAAATTATTGCACCATTTATTGATAACTCTTCAGTAAAAAGTAAAGAGAAGAGAAACCAAGTTATTGCATCAAATCGCAATTTACCTGACAACATAACCAAACCTATGATGATTTTTATCTATGCAGATAACAGCAACCAATTATCAGAACTCACAGACAAACTTAAACAGAATAGCATAGATTTTTATACCAGAAAAAAATCTGATGGTAGATTTGTTGTTTTTTTAGGGACATATAAAGTTGGTGAAAATATTAATAAAATGTTTCAAAAACTTGAAAAGCTTGGTATATATGGTGCACAACTTAAAGAGATGTAGAGAATGAGTGTTATTGCAAAGGCTTTAAAAAAGAGTAGAGAAAAAGATAGTAAATCTCTTTTTTTAATTAACCATTTACAATTCAGACGCTCTTACAATATTCCATTTTATCTAATTATTCTAATTCTTTTAATTGTTGTTATTTATATATTTTTAGAATTATTCTATTTTAAGAAGAATTTTTATTCTTACCCACAAATCAATCCAGATAATTATGAAGCTAAGTATAAAGATACCATCAAAGGATTTGAAAATTCTATGAAAGGTAAAAATATAAGAGAGATAGACTTGAAATACAGTATTAAATCTGGGGATTTTAATAAGGTTAATAACTTTTTATCCGAAATCAGACCTCTAAATGATAAATTATATTCAAAATATATAGCACTTCTTTTTTACCATCAGAAAAATTATCCTAAAGCTGAGATTTATTTTTCTGATTTTATCTCCAAATTTGGTTATGATGATGAAGTTATTGCTGCACTTGGAAATATATCCTTTTACAAAAAAGATATTCAACAAGCATTAAAGTATTATGAACAATTAAAAAAAGATTCTTTTGAGGTAAATCTTAATAAAGCCATTATATATGAAACTTTAGGTGATCTCAAAAAAGCTAATCTATTTTATCACTCTGCATATCAGAATGTTAATGACCCACTATACAAGAAAAGAATTTATAATAAAATTTTTTTATTGAAAAATTATGAATAGAAACATTACAAATATCATAACTATTCAGGAGAATCTTCTTAATCATCTTATTATCTTAAAGAAACGTGGAGAGAATATTGTAAAAGGAGTCTCCTCCTTTGATTTGGATATTAACAACCTAAAATCCTTAGATACCAACCTCTCGGAAATTTCAAGATATATTGGTGATAACAACCTCACAAGCATACTCCTCATTACTAACAATATTCTCAAAACAATTATTACTTTGGATCTTAGGGAGAGTGAAGGAAATATAAGAGGGGAGGTTTTGAATCGTTTTAAAAGCACTTTTGATGTTAATTTAGGTGATTATTATATAGATTTTGAAGTTTACGATTCTAACGAAAAGAAGATAATCTTTGTTGCAGGAGTTCCGAAAGAGTTCCTTGATAATATTCTAAAGATATTTGTAACTCACAAATTTAAACTTCTTTATATGGAGACAGCTGTTAACTCTCTAAAGAGAATGTTATCCTTTTCTAAAGAGGATAGCATAATTATGAATATTCATATGAGGTTTGACTCGTCAATATTTATTGTTGCTGGCAATGGGACTATTTACACTTTTAGGGAAATTCATTTTGGTTTTGAAGATGTTTTAAACAACATTTCAGAAAACAGTGGTATAAGTATTGAGGAGATAAAGTCCAAGATATATACAAAAGATTTTAATTATGAGGACTATCCACTCTCTGCATCTATTGATAGATTGATATTGGAGATTCAAAGAACAATAGATTTTTATAATAACCAGTATAGAAATTTTCCTATTGCAAAATTTGTATTGACTGGTCAAGCTGCTAATATAAACAGTTTTGATAAATTATTATCCCAGATCTTTGCTATTGAATCTTTAAAATTTGATATTTTAAAGAGTGTAATATTTGAAGTTGACCCAGTTGAAGTTGACAGTATCCCTTACATAAGGGAGAGTATAAGTGTTGGATTGAGAGATTATGAGTAGAGCTTTAATAAAGAGTAATTTTAATTTACTTCCACAAGAGTATAGATTTGATATCCAGAAATATATCATTATAAGATGGATCCTATTGTTATCCATATTCAATCTAATTTTAATCTTTGGAGTATATACTTTATTAAATTTTGAAAAGAGAGAGTTAAAGAGATTGACCACTGACAAAAAGAATGTTTTACTAAAACTACAAGGGTTAAACTCTAATTTTATTAAATATAATGAAGAGTATAAAAAGTTATTGAAGAGTATTGGAGATACAGAGGAGAAGAAAAAGCTCTTCTCTCTTAACTATAGCATAAAAAATTCACCTTTTGTCTCTATAATTTCTATAGGAAAGAGTTTATTAAATGGAATAGAAATCGTTGATTTAAATTATAATAATGGAGTTTTTGTAATGATAGGTAGTGCAGAGAGTCCACAAAAATATTACGATTTTTATCTAAATTTAAAAAACAACAACAATATAGAAGATGTTGAATTTTTTTATGTTGAGCAGAACGATAAAACAGGTCTTATATCGTTTAAATTTGAGATAAAGGTAAAAAATTTATCTGATGAAAAAATTTAATTTTAAGTTATCAAAAGAGCTTTTACTCCTTCTTTTCTTTATAATATTTATCTCTGTAAACTATACATTTTACTCCAAAATTTTCACTGCAATCAATAAAGAGAAAGTAAAGTTAGTAAAAGAGCTGACAGAGCTTCATAGCGGAGTGAATAAAGAGATATCAACTTTTGAGGGGAATCTTGATATATTTAATAAAATAAAATCTGCACGTGAAATTCTTATAGAGAAAGAGTATGAGATCAACTACCTCAAATCTAAAATACGAGACAAAAAAGATGTTCTTTCGGTCCTAAAAACATTAATGCTTGAGAGTAAGATTGGAATTAACAAAATAGAGCTGACATCTGATACAGTTACTGATAGAGTTGGATTGCTGACTTTTTCATGCTCTGGGAAAGTTAGGTTAGAGGAGTTTATAGAGTTTCTTGATATGGTGGATGGAAAGAATGATATATTGATAGTTGAGAGTTACAATATCAAGCCGAATAGGGAGAGTGAATTTTGGAATTTGGAAATTATAATAAAATCACTATCTCTCGTGCTTCCTACTTAGTGGGGAAGATATGAAAAAATACTTGATTTTACTTTTTATATTGTTTATAAGTAAACCATCTTTTGGTGTAAATCTTATTGAAATACTACCTATTCCAGATAACAGTAAGTATATACACTTTGAGAAAAAATATATTCAATCCTTTAATGATAAGATCCCAGTAGTAAATGACAATATCACGGTTGTAAAGGGAGAGACAGAGTTATTACCCGATTTCTTATTAACAGGGATATTCAAAACTGATAAAGGTTTTGTTGCAATAATAAATGGCAATGACTGTATCGAAGGGATGATAATAGATAACTTTTTAGTTGAGAAGATAAGGGTTGATTCAGTTGTTCTTGCAGCCTTGAAAAATAATAAAAAGAGGTTAACCTTAAAAATTGAAAATTAAAACTTTGATATTGCTTATACTCCTAACTTTTATTTCGCCGCTTTACTCCATAGATTTGTCGAGTAGGATAACATTAAATCTTAAAAAAGCTGATATCCATAATATACTTACATCTATTGCAAGAGAGCAGAAGTATAATATTGTAATTCCACCTTATGTATCAGGTGAAGTTACTATTTTTCTCAATAATGTTACAATAGAAGATGCCTTCAAAATTATTACAGAGCTTGCTGGTTTTGCCTACTATGTTTCAAATGATATTATATTTATTGATAAAAAGGAGAGTATTGATAAGAAATTTGGTTCTACTGACATGAAAACAGAAATTTTTGATATCAATTTTTCAAAAGTGTCTGTTCTGGTTAATCAGATAAAGGAAGTTGTTTCTGAAAAGGGTAAAATTTTTGTAGATGAAAGAACAAACAAACTAATAGTTACTGACATAATTCCTAATTTAAAAAAAGTTAAAGAAGTGATTGCCAAGCTTGATATTCCTACTGGTCAGGTTATGATAGAGGCAAAAATTGTTATAATAAAAGATTCTGCAGCAAAAGAGTTTGGAATACAATGGGGTGGTTCATTAGCGAAAAAGATCTCTTCTGACAATTTTTACTATGGATTAACTGGTGCAGGTTCTACAACTACAACTTCTGGGACAGGTTCTACAACTTCAGGGACATCTGGAGGTGGAATCGGTGATATGTTTACTGGAAGCACTACTTCTGTTGGGGTATCACCAACTGGGTCAATTGCATCATCTGCTATTACTGCTGTTTCTGATTATGCAGTAAATATCCCTACTATTTCATCTCCGGTAGGGGGACTTGGATTAATTTTTGGTAAGTGGGGGTATTACAATCTTGCAGTAAAACTTACAGCATTGAAGAGTAAAAATTTGGCTAAAGAGATATCCAGCCCAAAAGTTCTTGCACTTGATAATGAAAAAGCAAGTATTGGAGAGGGTGTTGAAATACCTTACAAGACAGTTTCAGAGGGTGGCACAGAGACACAATTTAAAGATGCAAAGTTAAAGCTTGAAGTTACTCCTCACATCTCTTCAAATAGTATGATAGCTCTTGATATAGGTCTTAATAAAGACAGCCCCGGTCAAATGACAGATGCAGGTCCTACTATAAATAGCCAAGAAATCACAACCAAATTACTCGTTAAAGATGGAGAAACTGCTGTTATTGGGGGTATTCTTGGAAATACTGCTTCCAAAGGTGAAAGCAAAGTCCCATTTTTTGGTGATCTCCCAATGCTTGGAGCTTTCTTTAAAAATGATATCAATAGTGAATCGACAGGTGAACTATTGATTTTTATAACTCCTAAAATAGTTAAAACTTACTGATTTCCTGAATATTTTTTATAGCAATTTGATTCTTTTGCTCCCCATTTCTAAAATAGTTGCTCTTTTTTATAGATAATGTCAATAAATGTTTACAATTTTCCAAAGTAAGATTCTCCCTTCATGCTGTTTTTTCGAGTAACTCATCTCTTTTAATCATAATAAGTTTTAATTTTTCTATACACTATCTTTTTGACAAACTTGGGATAACCAATTTTCAATCATATCTAATAAATTAATCCTCTATTATTGAGCGTTGGAAAATGAAGGCTCTTTTGGCTGCGAAGCGTCTGCCCGTGTTTTGGGGCATCCAAATGTGCCTGAATGTGCGGTGGGTTTCCATTTTCTTTTTTGTCTTTATGCAGCAAAAATTCCTTTGTCATTATGTCGTCTGTTTTGTCTTTTTACAATGAACGCTAACGGATGGCGGTATGAAAAGTTGGGGATTGCGGGAGATTTCCTATCAAGTTACACAAAAGTTGAAGCGGGCTACAACCCTTGATATTTAATACTTTCCCTGCCATTACTTATACAATATGTTATTCACTGGCATTAGTTTTTCTTTTCATTTTCTTGTAGTAACCAATCAATTACATTTAATTTTTGGATTCCATCGATGCTTGTATTATCAAAATCAAGTGTCAATAAATATTTTGGATAATTGTCCTTAATATTCTTAAATGCCGAAATTTCTCGTTCAAATGTTTTTTCGTCATTAACGGTATAGGCAACTTGATAATATTCTCTTTCGTTATTTGGTTTCTGCACTACAAAATCAATTTCTTTGTCATTGTGCTTACCTATATAGACTTTTCCTCCACGCCTGAATAGCTCGAAATAAACAACATTCTCAAGTTTATGACCTAAATCTGTATCATATTTATTAGTTGCTGTAATATTTCTTAATCCTAAGTCAACCACATAATACTTTTCATTGGTTGAAAGCAACTCTTTACCTTTTATATCGTATCGAGGTGCAGCATAAAGAATGTATGATTGAGTAAGAAAGTCCAAATACTTAATTACTGTATTGTGTGATATTTTTTTTGACGAATTTTTGTTGAGTTCTGCTGCAATATTTGTCGGTGAAACGCAAGAACCAACAGAATCAAACAAAAAACTAATTATTCGCTGTAAATTATGTATGTTCCTAAGTTTATTTCTTTGAGCAATGTCTTTTATGATAACCGTATCGTAAATAGATTGGAGGTAATCGTTTACTAAATCTATATTGTTTTTAGAAAGCGTAACAGCTTCAGGGAAGCTACTGTCATTAAGGTATTTACGAAACAAGCGGTCGGTGTTTTTGTCCTCATTATTTGCTAAAATATACTCCTTAAATGAATATGGCTGAATATTAATTGCAATGTATCTGCCAGTCAATAGGGTAGCTAATTCACTTGAAAGCAGATAGGCATTTGAACCTGTAATGTATAAATCAATATTTTTCTTAGTGTACAAACTGTTTATTAACTTTTCAAAATCGTTGATTAATTGAACTTCATCCAAAAAAATGTAAGACTTCTCCTTGCTGCTTACATTCTTTATGATTTCATCGTATAATACAGTCCAATCTTTAAAATCAAAATTTTCTCTTTCTTCAAAATTTATAAATAAAATATTTTTAGGAGAAACCCCATCAGATAATAATTCATCTTTAAAAGCTTCGAGTAGAGTAGATTTCCCGCAACGACGAATACCCGTAATGACTTTTATTAAATTTTGGTCTTTAAGTTGCCTTAGTTTGCTTAAATATGTCTCTCTTTTTATCATTCTTTTTTATGCAAAGATAATCGTTATTGACGAAAAATTATGTTATTTGTAAATTTAGTCATTAATGTGACGTTTTTTGCTTGTGCATAACGGAATATGTCTTAAAAGTTGACCCCATTTTTTAAGCAACATTTCCTGTCTGCCATCTACCTATGCAGTGAGGCACAGGCAGGGTTAGTTTCAGATAGATATTTTTATCCACATTAATTGTTACAATTTTTTCAGGTTCTTGCCTGTGCTGTTGGAACAGTAGAGAAGCTCAAATTCTTCTTTTTCCTTTTATTTATCTTGAGAGGATTAGATTTAAATACCTCCTCACAAACTTTTTTCTTTTAGCCCAAGTTTGTCCCTATTTTTCAATCATCTATTTTTTCAATGCATGTTTTCGGGCTAAGTTTTTTATCGTTGGAGTAATCTATCCTATCCCCTCTGGGCTAATTATATGTTGGTATGAAAAAGTTATTCTGATCCGCCACCATATTGCCCTAATCCTCTGTCGATCTTTACATTTGGGTTTACGCTATCACGTATTTGTGCCGCAGGATCAACCCCATACCTTATCCGATCACCAGGGTTACTTAAATCATATTTATATTTTGTCCCGGTAATGCTTTTATAAGGGTATTCATTGTCATTATAATTCCAAGCAAATACAGGAGAAGTCATTAACAAAGCAATGGTTACCAACAAAAATTTTTTTCTCATTTTGTTACCTCCTAAATATTTTTTTAGCTGGAGTTTAGAGTGTCTCCACACTTTATATTGATTTGAAAATATGCACCAATTTAACAAAAAGTATTTGACAATCCGCAAAAAATAGCCGTCCGCTGAGCAGGTGTAGTGCCTTGTTAGCTGGATCATCTCTTGATTGCACGGATTTTAGCTGCACGCTGCTCTAATGGTTCAGCCTCTTTATCCCGCTTTGTATCTCGATACAAAGCAGCAAGATTCTCAAGGCTTGTAGCCACATC
>DYJV01000005.1:34093-53665 GCA_020722945.1 Candidatus Methylomirabilis sp.
GGGACCTAAGGATTTCTCCTTGATTGCCAGTGAACGCTTGTAGAGTGGCTCTGCCTTGGCGTAGTCTCCCTGTTTGTCGTAGAAAAAGGCTAAGTTGTTCAGGCTTGTGGCCACATCGGGATGGTTGGGGCCGACATTTTGCTCGGCAACCTCCAGAGCTTTCAATGCGATCACAACAGCACGGTCATATCTCCCTGCTTGGTAAAGCTTTATGGCTTCCTGATTGAGAGTATCCCACTCGATACCAGCACCTTGTGCATGTGCAATCAAGGGTATTGCACCAAGAAAGGCAAGAAGAAGGAAGATTAGTCTGATGTGTTTCATTTGACCTCCTATTATACGGACAACGAGTCTGTAAAATGACTTATTTTGTAAACTCATTTTCCCCCACCCATAGAGTTCTTTTTATGAAAATATATAGGGAACATCTCCGTATTTACTTGTATTACTCACTGTATCTCACACTATTTAAACATATGCAAACATTTGTCTTTTGTCAACGAAAAATTACTGACAAAATTTTATAAACTTTTTTGAGGTTTAAATAAATAATGTAATGGAATAGATTATAAAAAAATACCCCCACCTTGTTTAAATTTGTAAGGTGAGGGTAAAATTGGTTTGATATTTGTTGCAGAAAAGTAATCTTTGGTTATTTGATGTCGATATCGATTTTTTTAGGTTTAAGCTCCTCTTTTTTAGGGATAATGAGAGTCAATACACCTTTTTCAAGTGAAGCCTTGATGTTTTCTTGATCAACAGTAGATGGTAGCGTAAAAGCTCTTTCAAAAACTCCATAATACCTCTCTGCTCTGTGATAATTCTCTTTTTTCTCCTGTTTCTCAATTTTCTTTTCACCTTTGATTGATAATAAGTTGTTTTCAACATTAATCACGATATCTTTCTTCTCTACGTCAGGAACTTCTGCTTTGATAATATAATTTTCATCATTCTCAATAATATCAACCAAAGGTTCCCACATATTAGCTTTTAGATTTTTGGTTACAGATAAATTATCAAGTCTTTCATTGAAAAGCTTGTTCATCTCTTCTTGAATATCTATCAAATCTCTGATTGGTGTCCATTTAATTAAGCTCATTTTCTCCTCCTTTGATTTATTTTTATTTATTTAATCTCATCTATCTAATATTAATGTAATTTAGTTTTTATATTTGTCAAGAATCGAAATATTTTCTAAAGAAATTTTAATTTATTTTTAACAGCAGCTATCAATTTACTCTGTTAGTTGGCAAGGAGTCTCAAGCTATTTAATGTTGGGAGATGAGGTCATCTACTTTTTTACTTTTGGAAGATGGGTGGTGGTTAAAAAATCTACTTCTTTTTAAAGAATAATTTTATAGGAACACCCTCAAAACCGAAGTTGCTCCTGAGTTGATTCTCGATGTAATTTTTGTAGGAATCTTTTATATCGTCAGGGAAATTGCAGAATAGTATGAATTTGGGAGGGTTAACTTCTGCCTGAGTCATAAATTTAATTTTCAACTGCTTCCCTCTGATAACAGGGTGTGAATGTTTTTTGCTAATATTTTCAAGAAATTTATTTAGAGCTGCTGTGGGGACTCGAGTCTGTTGGTTTCTGTAGATTCTTTTAGAAAGATCAAGTATTTTATTTACATTTTCACCTGTCATTGCTGAAATTTTGACTACAGGTGCATAATTGATAAATTGGAGATGCTCTTTTACAAGGGCAGTGTATCGTTTCTCGTCGAGACCCTGTCCTTTAAATTTGTCCCATTTATTAAAAACTATTATTGCACCTTTTCCACGATTATTTATAAGATTTGTAATACTTTTATCTTGATGAGTAGCACCCTCCATTGCGTCGTGCATTACCACCAAAACATCGCTTCTCTCTATAGTTGTAATTGAGCGGATTACAGATATCTTTTCAAGGTCAAAACTTATCCTGCTTTTTCTCCTTATCCCTGCTGTGTCAATAAGAGTAAAATTACTATTTTTGTAGTGCAGCATTGTATCTACTGAATCCCTTGTTGTCCCCGGAACATCTGATACAATAACTCTCTCATAACCGAGAAGTTTATTGACAAGTGAAGATTTCCCTACATTGGGTCTTCCGAGTATACCTATTTTTATTGAGTCAGCTATCTCTGGTGTCTCTCTATTTTCAGGGAGATAGCTTTTAATTAAATTAAAAAGTTTATCGAAGCCTCTTTTTTGTGTGGCAGATAAGGTTATGATATTACTACCTAATTTGAAAAAGTCAGCCATAAGAGTTTCATCTTTGGGAGTGTCAGCTTTATTGAGAATTACAATAAAATTTTTGTTACTCTTCCTTAAAAAATCTATAAGCTCAATATCAGTAGAATTAAGCTCTGTTTTTATATCGAGTATTGCCAAAACCAGCTCTGACTCCTCTATTGCAATTAGAGCTTGTTTCTTGACTAATTTTTCGATCTCTTCATTTTCATCCAAAACAAAACCACCGGTATCAACAAGAATGAATTTTTGCCCATCTATTTTAGCTGTTTCATAAATTCTATCCCTTGTAACACCTGAATAATCGTATATGATTGCTCTGTTCTGTTTTGTAATGGCATTGAATATGGTTGATTTCCCAACATTAGGTTTACCAACTATTGATACAACAGGTAACATTGTAACTCCTTATTTTTGATAGCAGCTAAAGATTATTTCATAAAAAATAACTATTGTTTATAAAGTTGATCACTTATGCTGATTTATTTTGTGGCATTATATCAGGTTTTAAAAAAATAGATAGTAAAATAAATTGATTATCACAATTATCATTTTTTAAAATCTAAACTATTTTTTTAGTAGTAGTTTAACTACTCTTATCGTATTGGCAAATAAAGTGAGTTAAAAAATTAATGTTTTAGTAGAATTAATTTGTAAATATAAATATTTAAACAGTTATTAAAGTGGTGAAGTGCATAACCCTACAAATTTATAAGCCTTTTATATGATAAAAATAGAAAAGAAGGTTGCCAAAAAGCAACCTCCTTTGATTTGTAACATTAATTGGACTAACTACTTGAAATTACAGACTGTGCTGCTGCTAATCGTGCAATAGGCACTCTGTATGGGGAGCAGCTTACATAATTTAGTTTGATTTTGTGGCAAAATGCAATAGATTCAGGGTCTCCACCATGCTCGCCACAGATCCCAACTTTAAGATCATCTCTTGTTGCTCTCCCCTTTAAAACTGCCATCTCTATAAGCTTCCCTACACCCTCAACATCGAGTGTTACAAAAGGATCTTTTGGTAGAAGTTTCTTCTCTACATACTCTTTTAAAAATTTACCAGCATCATCTCTTGAAAAACCAAATGTTGTCTGGGTAAGATCATTTGTCCCAAAAGAGAAGAACTGAGCTGATTCTGCTATTTTGTCTGCAATGATTGCGGCTCTTGGAAGTTCTATCATTGTCCCTATCTTGTATTCAACTTTTCTTCCAGTTTTACTCATAACATCTTCCGCAGTTGCAATAGTCATAGTTTTTAATACTTCAAGCTCACTTGATATACCTACAAGTGGGATCATTATTTCAGGATATACAAAAAATCCCTCTTTTGCACATTCACAAGCAGCTTCAATTATTGCTCTAACCTGCATTTCATAAATTTCGGGATAAGTGATGCCAAGCCTGCAGCCACGATGTCCCAACATTGGATTAAACTCGTGGAGCTGTTCAGCAAGCTCTTTTATCTTCTCAACTGTAGTCCCCATACTTTTTGCAACTTGCTTCATTTCGTTGGGCTCTTTTGGTAAAAATTCATGAAGTGGCGGATCAAGTAATCGTATTGTAACAGGAAGTCCGTCCATCTCTTTGAAGATGCCTTTAAAATCCTCTTTTTGGTAAGGTTTTATCTTAGCAAGAGCTTTTTCTCTATCCTTTTTGGTTTCGGAGAGCATCATCTCACGGACAGCAAGTATCCTATCCTCTTGAAAAAACATATGCTCTGTTCTGCAAAGACCTATCCCTTCTGCACCAAATTTTCTTGCGATTTTAGCATCTATAGGGGTGTCAGCATTTGCCCTAACTCCTAATACTCTGATATCATCAACCCATTTCATAAATTCACCAAATTCACCTGTAAATTCAGGCTGAATTGTAGGAACAAGACCATCTATTACAAAGCCTCCTGTTCCGTCAAGGGTGATAAAATCTCCCTTTTTGTAAATTTTGTTATCTATTTTCATTGTTCCAATCTTGTAATCTATCAAAAGAGTGCTGCAACCTGATACACAACATTTCCCCATCCCTCGTGCAACAACAGCAGCGTGAGAAGTCATCCCTCCTCGAGCAGTCAGTATGCCTTCGGCAGCATTCATTCCATGTATATCTTCAGGTGAGGTTTCAATCCTGACTAAAATAACCTTCTCCCCTTTTGCAGCAAGCTCTTCTGCTTCATCTGCACTAAAAACTATTTTCCCTGAAGCAGCTCCCGGTGAAGCAGGAAGTCCCCTTGCCACAATATTTTTATCTGCTTTTGGATCGAGCATTGGGTGAAGAAGTTGATCGATCTGTGATGTTTGTATTCTCATTATTGCCTGATTTTTGGTTATAAGCTCCTCTTTTACCATATTGACAGCTATCTTTATCGCTGCATTAGCGGTTCTTTTTCCATTCCTTGTTTGTAGCATCCACAACTTATCTCTTTCGATAGTAAACTCAATATCTTGCATATCTTTGTAGTGGTTTTCAAGTTTATTGTAGATATTGACAAGTTCTTTATAACATTTTGGCATAAGTGCTTCCAGAGTAGGTAAATCTTTATTTTCATTGTTTTTGGAGGATTCGTTGATAGGGTTGGGTGTCCTTATACCTGCTACAACATCTTCACCTTGAGCATTTATGAGAAATTCACCAAAGAATTTTTTGTCACCTGTTGCAGGGTCCCTCGTAAAAGCAACACCAGTTGCAGAATCATCTCCAATATTTCCAAAAACCATAGATTGAACATTAACTGCTGTCCCCCATTCATCAGGAATATTGTTGAGCTTTCTGTAAGTTATGGCCCGCTGATTATTCCACGATCTAAATACTGCTCCGATAGCTTCCCAAAGCTGTTTTTCTGGACTTTGAGGAAAAGTTTCCCCTGTAACCTCTTTATATTTCTTCTTAAGAGTGTTAACCAAATTTTTTAAATCCTCAGAAGTAAGATCTGTATCAAGCTTTACCCCTCTCTTTTCCTTTATCTCTTCAAGAGGGTGCTCAAGTTTATCAGAGTCTATACTTTTTACAACATTTCCATACATCTGAATAAATCTTCTGTAACTATCGTAAGCAAATCTCTCATTGCCTGATAATTTTGCAAGACCTTTGACAGCTTCATCATTTAATCCAAGGTTTAGAATTGTATCCATCATCCCCGGCATAGAAGCTCTTGCTCCTGAACGGACAGAGAATAAAAGTGGATTGTCGCTACTGCCAAATTTCTTCCCTGTTATCTCTTCAATTTTCCTAATATTTTCGAGAATTTCTGCTTTCAAGGTATCAGGGTAATTTTTGTTGTGTTGGTAATAGTATATACAAACTTCTGTTGTGATGGTAAATCCTGGAGGAACCGGGATACCAAGATTGGTCATTTCTGCAAGATTTGCACCTTTTCCCCCGAGAAGATCTTTCATTTCACCAAAACCATCTGCTTTGGTGCCCCCAAAAAAATATACAAACTTAGCCATACAATCCCCCTTTATCTCAGTTTTTTAAATATATAGAAAAAGCTATAAATAACTTAGATTATTGCTGGTTCAATCAGTTTTGCTTTCATTTTCCAATTTTGCTTCTATACGGTTGTTATAATTAATAATTTCATTTTTTAGTTTGTTAAGAGAGCTAATCCTTTTATCAATATTTATAATTTGTGTTTTTAAAAGCTGAAGAAGTCTTTGGAGAGCTTCTCTGTTGGATTTGTTAATCAGATATATATTCTCAAGCTCCTGCATCTCTTTAAGAGATAATCCGAGCAGTTTTAATCTTTTGATAAACTTTAAACGGGTTACATCTTCATTTGTATAAATTCTTCTCCCACTCTCAACTTTTTTAACAGAGTTTAATAAACCTATCTCCTCATAATATCTGATAGTTCTTGTTGTCATATTCACAATTTTTGCTATTTCACCTATTTTGTAAGTATTTACCATTTAATCCTCCAAATTATTATCAGAAACAAGTTTATTAATTGTTTGTAAATTAAGTAATATCTTTATCTGAAGATTTAAAAAATTCTAAAAAATTGACCATATAATGTATAAATATAAACATTCCTCCTACTGCAATTGAGATATAAGGTATGCTCATAGGTATAAGTAGTGCAGACGATTGCTGAAATCTTACAAAGAGAGATATTTTTATACCGTAAAAAAACATTATAAATGAAAGTAGTAAACCTGAAATAATTATAATGATATCAAAAAATTTCCTCACTCTTGGACTGTATCTTCTATAAAAGAAATCTATCCCGATATGGCTTTTATATTTTACCCCTATCGATGCTCCAAGAAAAGTTATCCATATAAGAAAGTATCTCCCCAACTCTTCTGCCCAGAAAAGAGAAGCATTTAATACGTATCTTGAGAAAACTTGTATAAAGAGCAAGATTGAAATAGAGATCATAAGTATAACCATCAATATCTTTGCAAAATTATTTACAGCATCACTCAGTTTTATTAATATTTTCATTTTAGTTAAAATAAAAACATAGGGGTATGCCCCCTATGTTTGTTCTATTTTCCTTTAGTTTCATTTAGTAGTTTTTCAACAAGTTTCTGGTCAGTAGTTTTCTTTGCATCTTCGTAAATTGAGCCAATCTTTGCTTTAAAAGAGTTTAAATCAAGTTTTTCAACCACTTGCATCCCATGAGCTTTAAGGTTTGCAAGAAATTTAGCATTGTTGTCCCTATTGTATTTTCGTTCAAAGATAGATGCCTCTTTTGTGGCTTTTAGGAATAGCTCCTGCTCATTTTTTGGTAGTGAATTAAATTTTTTGAGGTTCATAATAAAAACAAGTGGAGAGTATACATGTCTTGTAAGTGAGAGATATTTTTGGACTTCGTAAAGTTTATACTGATCAATTACAGAGAGTGGATTCTCCTGACCATCTATTGTACCCTGCTGAAGTTCTGTGTTGATTGGCCATCCCATTGGTGTAGGATTTGCACCAAATGCTCTCCACAATTTTACATGGGCAGGTGCATCCATTGTCCGTATCTTTAAACCTTTAACATCATTTACATTATTAACCGCTCTTACATTATTTGTGAGGTTTCTAAAACCATTTTCTAAAAAGTGTAACCCTTTGAAACCTGAGGTTTCAAGAGATTGAAGCACCTCTTTACCTATCTCTCCATCAAGTATCTTATCTGACTGCTCATAATCTTTAAAGATAAAAGGTAGATCAAATATCTGAATCTTTTTGTTAAAATTTCCGATAGGACCTGATGTAATTACTCCAAGATCAACTGTCCCAAGCTGTATCTGCTGTAAAATAGAATTTTCATCGCCGAGTGAGCTGCTGTGAAAGATAGAAACCTTATACTTACCAGCAGATTCTTTCTCTACAATTTCTTTAAATTTTTGACAAGCGAGGTAGTGATTAGATTTTTCATGTGTAACAATAGCTATCTTGATCTCCTCTGCAAAGATATTGGCAGTAAAGATAAAGGATAGTGCAATAAAAATTAACAAAATAAATCTTTTCATTTTACGAGCTCCTCCTATTTTTGATTAATATATTTTGGTTAGGTCAGAGATGCTATTGAATGTGTTATAAATATTTTTGAGCATACTCAGCCTATTCCTCTTTATTTTCTCATCTTTATCCATAACTAAAACTTTATCAAAAAAATTATTTATATCATTTTTGAGATTTGTAAACGATTTTAAGGCATCAAAGTAGTTTTGGGAATCTTTAAATTTTAAGAAATCGACTTTAACTTTTGTAAAAGAGTGGTAGAGAATCAACTCTTTCTCTTCTACCAGTAAAGATTCTTCTATAAATGTATCGTTCCAATCTTTTGTAATATTTGCAACACGCTTAAATGGAACTATTATATCCCTGAACTCCTCATAATTTTTTATCTTCTCAACATCTTGAATTTTCCTTAAAGTATCCACTATATCGTCAAAACCTGCACTTAGGACACTCAAGACTGCATCGTGAGAAAATTTCTCAACCATTAGATTTTCAAATCTTTGAGATATAAATTCTATAATTTTGTCAATTACTTGATCTTCAACTTTAAATTTTGAATTGTAGAGAAGTTTTGCTCTGTTAAAAATATCTTTAAGGGATAGAGCGTAACCTTTTTCAATTATTATCCTTATGATTGCAATAGCATGTCTTCTAAGGGCATAAGGGTCGGCTGTGCCTGAAGGGATTTTCCCTATTGCAAAAAAACCTGTAATTGTGTCTACTCTATCTGCAATACTTATAAATGCACCAGCGTCTGAATCGGGGATTGTATCTTCTGCAAATTTAGGTTTGTAATGCTCATATATTGCTTCTGCAACCTCCACTCTCTCACCTTCGTTGATAGCGTAATATTTACCCATTAATCCTTGAAGTTCAGGAAACTCATAGACCATGCTACTTTCGAGGTCTCCTTTGCAGAGGTAAGCTGCACGTTCAACAATACTCTTTATCTCAGGTTTTAAAAGAGAGGTTATATAGAGGGCGATATCCCTAAAACGTTCCATCTTTTCGTAAGATGTCCCGATATCACGCTGAAATACAACCTTTTTCAATCTTTCTGTAAAGTGGTCGAGCGTATGTTTCTTATCTTCGTTATAGAAAAATTTGGCATCATTTAATCGAGCTTTCAAAACACGTTCGTTACCCTTTGATACTATTGAAAGATCTTTTGCATCTGTATTTGATACAGTTATAAAATTTGGGAGTAATTTACCGTTTTTGTAAACAGGAAAATATTTCTGGTGGACTTTCATTGAAGTAATTATAACTTCTTCAGGTAATTTGAGAAACTCCTCCTCTATCTTCCCCTCTACAGGGAATGGATACTCAACAAGATTGGTAACTGTTTCAAGAAGAGATTGGTCAAGAATACTCTCTCCACCTAATTTCTGAGATAATTTGGATACTTTATCTACAATTAACTCTCTCCTTGTCTCAATGTCTGGAATAACAAATTTTTTATTTAATAAATTGAGGTAAGATTCTGAATTTGTAACTTCAAAACTCTCTGGAGCCATAAATCTGTGACCATAACTTAAATTACCGGAATTGATACTCCCATAAGTGAAAGGGACAACTTTGCCATCAAATAGTGAGAGCAGCCAATGAATAGGTCTTACAAATGAGATGTTTTCACACCCCCATCTCATATTTTTTGGGAAAATTAATTTTTTTATAAGGGTAGGTAAGTTCTCTTTGAGAATATCAAATGTATATTCACCCTTTACCTCTTTTTTTACGCTTATATATTCCCCTTTATCTGTTGTAACTATCTTGATATCTTCTAATTCAACCCCTTGTGATTTTGCAAAGCCCTCTGCAACTTTTGTAGGTTTGCCTTCGGTATCAAATGCAGATTTTTTGGCAGGTCCTAATTTTTCTATTATAACATCTTCTTGTTTTAGTGCTATATTTTCAATTAAGATTGCCATCCTTCTTGGAGTGCCGAAAGTTTTGATCTGTCCAAATTGTATCTGCTTCTCTTTTAAAAAATCGTTAAAGATATTTTTTAACTTTTCCAAACCGGGTAGTAGAAAACCTGTTGGGATCTCCTCTGTCCCTATTTCAAACAAAAACTCTTTAAAATCCATAAACCCCTCCAAACTTAATAAATTGAGTTAAAAAAATCATTTAATATATCTCTGTGGTCAAAAGCAATATCTTTTGGCAGATCACCCTTTTTAAACACTTTTGCGTTAAGTGCATCATCTTTACCTTCGAGGTGGCCAAATCCATCAGCAATATAGACAGTAGAGATAGTATGTTGTCTTGGATCTCTGCCCGGTTTTGAATATGTAAAAAACTGCCTTATCAATTTGATATCGAGGTTTGTCTCCTCTTTTGCCTCTCTTACTGCTGCATCTTCAAGACTTTCGTCGTAATCTACAAAGCCTCCCGGTATAGCCCATCCAAATGGGTAATTTTTACGCTCTATAAGAACTATCCCACCACCAAAGTTGATTATGATATCTACTGTTGGCAAAGGGTTTTTGTAAATCTCTATTTTGTAGCTGCAGTTAGGACAGATAAGATTACTCTTCATTTAGTAGTTCTCTAAAATATTTTACTGCTCTTGATAAACCATCTTTTACATTAACTTTTGGCTCCCATTTTAATATATTTTTTGCAAGAGTTATATCAGGCTGTCTCTGCGTTGGGTCATCAGGTGGTAGTGGTTTGTATTGGAGAGTTGAAGAGCTTCCTGTAATATCTATAATCATCTTTGCAAGGTCAATTATGGTGTATTCTTCAGGATTTCCAAGATTTATAGGACCTATATAATTGTCTTGATTCATCATTGCATATAGACCATTTACAAGGTCGTCAACATAGCAGAATGACCTTGTCTGCAAACCTTTTCCATAAATAGTGATAGGTTCACCTTGTAAAGCCTGAACTATAAAATTACTAACAACTCTTCCATCATTTTTTAGCATATTAGGACCGTATGTATTAAAAATTCGGACAATCCTTATATCAACCTTATTTTGTCTATGGTAATCCATCATTAATGTTTCAGCAACTCTTTTCCCCTCATCGTAACAACTCCTTACTCCAATAGGATTGACGTTCCCCCAGTAAGATTCTTTCTGAGGATGGATAGTAGGGTCACCATAAACTTCTGATGTAGAAGCAAGAAGTATCCTCGCTTTTACTCTTTTTGCAAGACCAAGAACGTTGATTGTCCCCATAACGCTTGTTTTGATTGTTTTGACAGGGTTATACTGATAATGAACAGGAGATGCAGGGCATGCAAGGTGGTATATCTGGTCAACCTCAAGGAGTATTGGCTCGACAATATCGTGCCTTATAAGCTCAAAATTAAAATTATTAGTTAAATGTTTGATATTTTCTCTTCTTCCAGTAAAAAAATTATCAAGACATATAACTTCATAACCTTTATTAAGAAGAAAGCTACATAAATGACTCCCTATAAATCCTGCTCCGCCGGTAACTAATGCTCTCATTAATTTTACTCCCCTTAAATTTAATCTTAAAATAAATTGTGAGAAAATATTTAATCTGGAATTATAAAAATATTTATAACTTTATCTCTAATTTGTCCCTGTAGAACCAAAACCACCTTCACCCCTTGAAGTAGAATCGAGCAATTCAACCTCTTCAAAATTTACGCTTTCTACCTTTGCAATTACCATCTGTGCTATCCTGTCATGATTGTTTATAGTAAAGTTTTCAGATGATAAATTGATAAGTATTATCTTTATCTCCCCTCTATAATCTGAGTCAATTGTCCCGGGTGAGTTAAGGACAGTAATGCCGTGCTTTATTGATAGCCCACTTCTTGGTCGGATTTGTGCTTCATATCCATTTGGGATGCTTAATGCTATCCCTGTTGGGATGAGTTGTCTCTCTAAAGGTTTTAGTAAAATTGGGCTATCTATGCAGGCAAATATATCTGCACCTGCTGAATTTGGTGTCATATATATAGGTATTTTAGCATCTTCTCTTAACTTTGATATTTGTAGTTTCATCTTATAAAGTAGGTTTCCTCCATATGTTGAGATTTAGATTCTGAACTATTTCGATCTCTTTATTTTCCATTATCTCCTCATCTTTTTCTGATGCAAGGTGATCATAGCCGAGAAGATGTAAAACAGCATGTATAACAAGATAGCAGATTTCAAAAAATAGTGAAACTTCCCACTCTGAAGCCTCTGCGATGGCTGTCTCCACAGATATATAAATTTCCCCAAGATTATCACTATCCTCAAATGGGAATGCTATAACATTTGTAGGTTTATCTTTATTAAAATATTTTTTGTTAAGTGCTGATATATCTAAATTATTAAGAAGAATAATAGTAAGATTCTTATCTTCAATTTTAAGATAATTTAATATTTTGGAACAATATCTTCTTAATCTTGAAACCAATGTTGGGTGAATTTTATGTTTTTGGATTATACTTATCATTTCGGATACTCAATTCTCTGGTGGAAGATAGAGTTTAATGTGTTTATCATGCTGTTTCTTATCAATGTTAGCTCTTTGAGGGTGAGCTTTGATTCGTCAAGCTGGCCATCGTTTAGGATGTTTTCAATCAAGGTTTTGACAAGCCCTTTCAGTCTTGAAGAGGTTGGGTCTTGTAGAGTCCTTGAAGCAGCTTCAATTATATCTGCAATCATGATAATGCCTGCTTCTTTGGAGGAAGGTTTCTTGCCGGGGTATCTGAAATTTTTCTCATCAATTTCGTCTTTCATTCCAGATTCGCTAAGTTCTATTGCTTTTTTGTAAAAATATTTTATCAGCCCTGTGCCGTGGTGCTGCTCGATTACATCTATAATTTCGTCTCCAAGCTTATGCTTTCGTCCCAGCTCAACACCATCTTTTACATGTGAGATAATGATAAGTGCACTCATATTGGGGGTAAGATTTTTATGTTTGTTTAATTTTGCATCCTGATTCTCTATGAAGTATAGGGGTTTGTTAATCTTGCCTATGTCGTGATAGAATGAAGCAACTTTTGCAAGGAGAGAGTTTACCCCGATCTCTTTTGCAGCAGTCTCTGCAAGCCTGCTGACCAGAATACTATGTTGATAGCTGCCGGGTGCTTTTTCTGAAAATTCTTTGAGAAGAGGATTTTCAAGATTACCAAGTTCAAGTAATCGTAGATCAGAGGTATATCTGAATGTATATTCAAAAATAGGGATAACTCCAAGCAGCAGAACAGCATTTAAAAAACCGTTGAATATACCGCTAAAAAATAGGAAGATAATATCGAAAGAGAGGATGGATGTTTTGTCTATAAAGAAGTTTAATCCAAGTATTATTATTGTGTTAAATAATCCAAGATCCAAGCCGAGTTTTATAAATGTAAATCTCTCATAGCAACATTTTATCCTTATTATAACAAATAATCCGCCAAGCAGAGTATAAAGAAAGAGAGTATGTCCTCCAAGCATATAAGATAAGAAAGATATCAGCAAAACAGAGGCAAAAGCGTATTTTTCATTTATAAAAATTTTTAGGAGAATTGATGGGAATGCAAAAGGAATCATAAGATAAAAGATATTCTGATACCCTATTTTGAAACTTTCAGATAAGCCGTTGGAAATAATAAACATAATCCTGAATGTTAGGAATGATAAAGCAATTACAACCAAAAATAGTAACACATCTCTGCCATTTATATAACCTTCATTTAAGTCGTAGATAAACATTCTGTAGATTATAAAAGCAAATAGAGCGAAGAGTATTAAGATGCTGAGCGATTTTTTGAGAACTTTATAAAAACTGCTGTCATCTTTTATTGCGTTTATTTTGATAAGTGTTTCTGGTGTTATCCTGCTCCCTTCACGGACAATTATCTCATTTTTTTTAAGAACATAGTAAATAGGTTCTACCGAATTTACCATTGCAGTAACCCTGTCTTGGCTTTCATCTTTGTTATATTGGAGGTTTGGTTTGATTACCGAAGCAGCAATATTTATTACTAATTTTTTAAGAGCAGAAGATTGTCTTATCTGTCCTGCAATCTCAAAATAATTTTTGGTGAGTAATTTTTTGATCTCGCTTATTTTATAGACAGTGTAATTCTTTACTATTTTATCTTCATTTGTTGAAAGATTCCTTAAAATGATACCCTTTTTGTTGTATTTAAAAACAGAACAGTTGTCACATACAACTCCTGCATTCATGTAGTTACTTATAAGTTTTATAACAAGCCACTCTAATTCGTCAGAGAATTTGTTTTTGACTAATATATTGAAATCTTTGGGATTCATTGGGAAGTTGAGCGTCTGTTCGAACTCTATCTTTAATGATTCAAGCTCATCTTTTTTTAGAGGGAGGTTTTTCCTACTCTTTTCAAAAAGTATAGAGATCTTCTCTTTTATATTTTCAAGTATTTCAAGGTTCATGTCAAAAACAGGGAGAGCTTGAGCCTTTACTTTTTCAATGATTTTCTCGGTTGCTTCCTGATTATAGACTGATAGATCTTTAGGGGATTTGATATCTGATGTTGCAATATCTCCAACTTTATAAGAATATTTATGTCCTACTGATGGGACAAGAGCCAAAAAAGAGATGAACAGGAGCGTTACAAAGAGAAAGCCATTTATCTCGTAAGAATTTTTTAGGTAGTAAACGTAACTGTCGAATTTTTTAAATAGTGTTAGGTATTTTTTATCTTGACTCATAAGCTTTTATTATATCTCTTACAATTTTATGCCGAACAACATCATCTTTAGTAAAATTTACAAAAGATATCCCCTTGATATTTTTTAGGATATTAGCAGCTTCAACAAGCCCTGAATTGATATTAGAAGGGAGATCTATCTGAGTTACATCACCGGTAACAACAGCTTTTGAATTGAACCCTAATCTTGTCAAGAACATCTTCATTTGCTCTGATGTGGTATTTTGGGCTTCATCAAGTATAACAAAAGAATCGTTGAGTGTCCGTCCTCTCATAAAAGCAAGTGGTGCAACTTCAAGGAACCCTTTATCCATAAGCTTTGCAACATTATCTACTCCAAGCATATCGTCAAGAGCATCATATAATGGTCGTAAGTAAGGATTAACTTTCTCGATCATATTGCCCGGTAAAAAACCAAGTTTCTCCCCTGCTTCGACTGCTGGTCTTGCCAAAACTACTTTGCCTACCTTGCTTGAATTAAAGTAGGATAGTGCAACTGCTATTGCAAGGTATGTTTTACCTGTGCCTGCGGGACCTATACCAAAAGTGACAACGTTATTCTTGATTGATTCAACATATATTTTTTGGGTTAGATTTTTAGGGTAGATGTTTTTTTTTCTGTTTTTGCCAAGGGTAATAAAATTAGTAAAAAGCTCTTTAAAGGATAATTCAGGGTTGCTTTTGTGGAAGTAATAAAGCTCGTCTATTTTGTTAAACGAGAAGTCGAAGCTGGGATTGAGAATTTCGGATAACTTGTCAAAAAAAATCTCAACATTGGCTACATCACTCTCCTCCCCTTCAAGCCTGAGGGATGAGTCTGAAGATGTTATCGATATGTTAAAAAGGGCTGAGAGATATTTGATATTTTTGTTGAACTCTCCTAAAATATTGACCAGCTTGATATTGCTGTCAATCCTATACTCCCTGCTGACGATAGTCTGAACTCCTCTAATAATATAATTATCTAAAAGTAGATACAAAGAGTGTCAATAACATATTTTGTTAAATTAGCAAATATTTATTGAAAATTTTTTCTTTAAATTGTATCTATATCGAACAATTTAATATATTGCCTTAATCTGAAGGTTTACTCTCAAACATCCAAAGGAGGACAAATGGAGCTTAAAGATGGAAGATTTTATAATATAGTTTTATCGTGTCAAGGTATTGGTGCTGTTTCAAGAGCTAAAGATGTCAAAATTTCAGAATTAACTCTGAATGAGATAGAAGATTGTCAATATTGCGACACAAAGCCGACTCACAGATTGACCTTTTACGATTGCACCTGCGGAGGTATTAAAGACCTGATAGGGAGTATTGATAAAAATGATGAAAATATAGTTTTTGCAATATCAGATCAGAAGAAATTTATAATAAAAGAGCTCTCTAAATAAATATCTGGCATTTTTATTGCTCTTATTCTCCTAAAATCTTTTGCAAGGACTAACTATGGATTTTGCTTCTTTTATAGGTATATTGGCAGGTTTTGGCTTAATAATAGGAGCTATATTTACAAGTGGGAGTTTAAATGCTTTTATAGATATCCCCTCCTTTATAATTGTTTTTGGGGGGACGATTGGAGCATCACTTGTAAATTATACCTTTACTGAGTTTATCGATTTATTAAATGGTATCAATAAAATTCTTTTCAAGAATAAAGATGATTATTTAGAAAAGATACATCTTCTTGTCAATTTAGCGAGTAAATCTAGGAAAAATGGCATATTATCGATAGAGAGGGATGTTGAAGCTATTGACGATCCATTCATAAAAAAGGGACTTCAGATGCTTTTAGATGGAGCACCTTCAAAAGTTCTTGAAGAAGTTATTGATACTGAGCTCTCATTTACAAGTGAACGTCATAGGTTTGGGTATGAGATACTACTTTCTATGGGGAGTTATTCACCTGCGATGGGATTGATAGGGACGCTTATAGGTTTGGTCCAAATGCTCCAAAACCTCAATGACCCCAAAACAATTGGTCCATCTATGTCAATAGCATTAATAACAACTTTCTATGGTGCAATTTTTGCAAATCTTCTTTTTATGCCTCTTGCAGGGAAATTAAAGAGAAAAAGCCAGAAAGAGATACTTTTCAAGCAAATTTTAGGGATTGGTATCTGTTCAATTGCCAATGGTGAAAATCCCAAAATCCTCGAAAGTAGGCTTCTTGCTCTTTTTACCCAAAATCAGAGGGATAATTGGGACAAAAAATGATAAAATTGAAAGATAAAGGGACCCCACCAAACAACTTTATACTCCTCTATACATGTTTTTCACTTCTTCTGCTCTCTTTCTTTATCTTTCTTGTTGCAAACTCAACAATCGATTCAGATAGAACAAAAGAAGCGATAGGTTCTCTGCTCGGATCATTTGGTCTGTTAAAAGGTGGAATATCTAATATTGGTGATCAGGAGAAGAAAAAATTAGGTATTGCATTAATACCTTTATCAAAAGAGAGTAATGTTGTTAGAGATCTTTATGAAATGGTAAAGCTATCAAAAAAAGATGACTCTATCGTGATAGAAATTAAAGATGGTGTGATAAATCTAAAATTTGTGAGGAATTCTATCTTTAAAAGTAATGAAATAATTATATCCAATGAGTATGTTTCTGTTTTATCAAAATTGGTATACCGCATTAAGGAGCTTAAAAATCTTGATTTACAGATAGTATCGTTAAATAGTAATGATATATCTCTTGCAACAAGTAGGGGAGTTGCTATTACAAATTTTATGACAAGTAGTGATATAACATCAGATAGCATAAGCTGTTTCTCAAAATTGTCAGATAGTAATATCGAATTAATTATTGCAGCAAGAGGGCTTGTCTCTGAATCTAATACTTTGAAAGAAAATAGTATAAAAAAAGGGGATTTTATTTTTGAAGCTAAATAAATCAAAATTCAATTATGAAGATAACCAAAATTCATTAGACTGGATGGTATCATTTTCAGATGTAGTGACCCTCCTGATAACTTTCTTTGTCCTGATTATTTCTATGTCCTCAATGAACTATAAGTCAATCGGTAAATCTTTTGAATATCTATCAGGGACTCCTCAGATAATGCTTAATAATGAAGAGGGCTCTAAATATCTCACTAATCTCCTTAAAGAAAATGATCTAAATCAAAGTGATCTACAACAGTTACTTGAGATAATGACACAACATAAACTCAAAGAAACTGAAGCTATAAATATCTTAAAACTTGAAAAAATTTTAGGGAAAAATTATAAAATATCTGATAATGATATAGTTGTTGAGCTGGACACAAATACTATTTTTGATTATCTCAACTTGCAGCTAACATCTGTGGGAAGCAATCATTTAATTAAAATTAAGGATATCCTCCCTTTATACAAAAAGGAGTGCAGAATAGAGACCTTTGCATCAGATTTTCCTATTAATACAAGGAAGATAAAGGATAACTTTGATTATACTTTAAAAATAAATAAGAGTATTTACGATTTTCTCTTGAATAACGGTGTAAAAAAAGATAGAATTGAGATTATGGCGTGGGGAAATATGAGGATAAAGAAAAATATTACAAAAATTACTTTTAAAGGTTTTTTAGAGATTGAAGAGAGTAGTAAATCTTGAATATTCAATAAAAAGGAGGAAAAATAATGGCAGCAAAAGATGAAACACAGCAAGCTCCCCAAGAGGAGAAACCGAAGAAGAGTAAGCTCAAATTAATAATTATTATAGTATTGGCACTTCTGATATTAGGGGGTGGAGGATTTGCGGTATATATGCTATTTCTCAAAAAACCTGCTCCTGCTCCTTTGCCTGACAACCAAACTGCCCAAACCACAAAGGCTGCACCTATTGCAGATAAGAAAGAAGTTTTACCTCAAATAGAGATTGATCCATTTATTGTAAATCTTGCGGATCAAAATGCAAAGAGATATTTGAAAGTAAAAATAGCTCTTGAATTATCTAACAAAGATCTTGAAGAGGAGATAAAGAAGAGGACGCCTGAGATTCGTGATATGATAACTATGCTGCTTTCAAGCAAAACATATGCTGATGTAGCGACCTTTGATGGGAAGTTGGCGTTGAAAACTGCTCTTATTAGCAGGCTAAACTCTATTGTAACAAAGGGTAAAATAACCAACGTATTTTTTGTAGATTTTGTAGTTCAATAAATAGTAAAGATTTGGAGGCATAATGACCCAAGTTTTATCTCAGGACGAGATTGATGCTCTTCTAAAAGGTATGTCTGGCGGAGAAATAGAGACAGAGCAGGAAGTAGCTGAAAGTCAAGACGGTATTATCACTTATGAGTTGACAAATCAAGAGAAGATCATAAGGGGGAGAATGCCTACTCTTGAAATAATAAATCAGAGATTCTCAAGGCTTTTTAGAGGGACGATCTCAAATATGTTAAGGAAAGTGGTAGATATATCTGCACTATCTCTTGATACAATAAAATTTGGTGAATTTCTCAAATCTTTACCTGTTCCTACGAGCCTTCACCTTTTTAGAATGAATCCCTTAAAAGGATTTTCACTAATAGTTATCGAGAGTAAGCTTGTTTTTGCATTAATAGATATATTTTTTGGTGGAGAGGGGAGCTCATCACTTAAAGTTGAAGGTAGAGACTTTACGGTTATTGAAGATAGAATCATCAAGAGAGTAATACTTGCTGCTCTTCAAGATTACTCTGAATCTTGGAAGCCAGTTTACCCTGTTGTCTTTGAATACTCACGTTCAGAGATGAATCCCCAATTTGCAACAATAGTTCCGCCTTCAGATGTTGTAATTGTTACATCATTTGAGATAGAGATTGAACAGGTAAGTGGAAATATCACAATATGTATACCATACGCCAATATTGAGCCTATTAGGGATAAGCTTTATGCTGGTTTTCAAACAGAGAGACTTGAAGTTGATGCCAACTGGATAAAAAGATTAAAAAAGATAATAACTACCCTTGAAGTAAACTCAATTGTAACATTGGGTGAGGTTGACATTACTATTGGTAAAATTTTACAACTTAAAGAGGGGGATATTATAAATCTTGAAAAGAAATCAACTTCACCTCTAATTCTTGAAGTTGAAGGCATCCCTAAATTTAAAGGGTTTGCAGGTATACTAAATAGCAATAAAGCTCTTAAAATTGTTGACAAAATATATAAACAGGAGTTTTAAATATGGCAGAAGACCTATTTGAGCAAATAAGCAAAGAAGTTAAAAATGATAGTGCAGCTGATGAT
>DYJV01000005.1:53765-58703 GCA_020722945.1 Candidatus Methylomirabilis sp.
ATGATAGTGCAGCTGATGATTTAGACAACATAAGCTGGGATGATGTTCAGGATGATTTGAATCAGCAGAAATCAATGATTCATGGAGCCAAAGAGCACTCCAAATCTTCAGAAAATAGAAAAGATGTTCCGAATATAGATTTTATCTTGGATATCCCGCTTAAAGTCACAGTGGAGCTTGGAAGAACAAAGTTTATAATTAATGAGCTGCTTCAGTTGGGACAAGGCTCTGTGATAGAGCTAAATAAACTTGCTGGTGAGCCGCTTGAAGTTCTTGTCAATGACAAGCTTATTGCAAGGGGTGAGGCAGTAGTTGTAAATGAGAAGTTTGGTGTAAGAATTACCGATATTATGTCTCCAATGGAGAGGATAGAAAAATTAGGGGAGTAGCCACCTTGAGAAATTTTATTTTCATAATCTCTCTACTCTTAGCTTCTTATCTCTATTTGTATGGAGAGGAGCTGCCATCTTTTTCTCAAGATAAAGATGCGATATTTATCACTTTTAAAAAATCTCCATCAAATTATAATATATCTTACCATGAAAATGGTGCTAATATTACGCTAAACGGTTTAAAAATTGACAAAATGGTTGTGAAAGAGATTAATAAAAGCAAAATTTGGTTAATACCTATGCAGAGCAGCCAAACATTCATCAAAATAGTATCCCCTTTAGGTAATCTCGATGGCTATATCTCTGTAAAGAGTGATAAGAGTAATTTTCATATCAACATTGCAAATGTAAAAAAAGTCCTCCAGCCACCTAAAGAGGAGAAGAAGATAGAATCGCCAGCAAAATCAGTAAAACCAGAACCAGCACCTAATCCTGACCAGATAGAACTTCCAGAAAGTATAGTTGATGCAGCTACAAAGTATGCAAAACCTACAAACAAAGTGAGTGATATCACTGAGAAGGTAACATCTATCCCACCACAAGAGGTAAAACCCAAAATTGAAAATTCCCTTATCCCAAAAGATAGCAAGAAGGATTTGGCAAATAACTTAAATCCTACAACCAAAAATTCGCCGCAAGATCAAGGTTTAATCAAAATGAGTATTGGTTCTGAAAAAGGTGATAAGAACAGCAGTTACAGCTTCTCTTCAAATGTAATCAAAACCTATTTAGTTTTGGGGTTACTCTGTTTTGGGGTAGTTGGTCTTGGATTGATATTCAGAAAATATATTTTTAAAATAAAGTTTAGTTCAAATTCAAAGTTGGTAAATATAATATACTCTTATCAGATTCATCCCAAAAAAAATATAATCGTAGTAAAAATTTTGAATGAATATTATATACTTGGTGTTACAGAGTCAAATATCTCCATAATAGATAAGATTCCGTCAGGTGAATTTGATGATGAATTTAAAATTATGAATACAACTCATAGTAACGATAAATTTATAAAATATCTTAAAAGAGAGGAAGAGGAAGAATCAGGAGATCAGGGTGATACTCTAAAGAGGGAGCAATTTATCAAAATTATCCAAAGTAAATTGAAAAATTACCAAAAAAATGTATAAAACAAAGTTTTTCAAATTCATATTTTTTTTCTCTTTTCTTCTTATTCCATCATTTATTTTTGCTGCTGATACAATAGCCATCCCTAAGATAGATATTGGTCTCACACCATCCACAAAACCTTCAGATGTAGTAACCACATTACAAGTGCTCCTCTTGCTTACAATTCTTACACTCCTTCCATCAATAGTGGTTATGATGACATCTTTTACAAGAATAATTATTGTTCTACATTTTCTCAGACAAGCTCTTGGAACACAGCAGATGCCCCCAACCCAGATTCTTATAGGTTTGGCTCTATTTATGACATTTTATATAATGACACCTGTTTTACAGGAGATAAACAGCAATGCTTTGCAGCCTTACATAAAAGAGGAGATATCTCAGTCAGAGGCACTTGCAAGATCTGAAAAACCGATAAGACAATTTATGCTCAAACAGACAAAAGAGAAAGACCTTGCACTATTTGTATCTCTCAATGATGACAAACAAAAACCTTCAAATATCGATGAAGTTAGCACTATTACTATCATTCCTGCATTTATGATAAGTGAATTGCAAACTGCATTTCAGATGGGATTCCTGATATATATCCCTTTTTTGGTTCTTGATATGGTGGTGGCAAGTGTTTTGCTTTCAATGGGTATGATGATGTTGCCACCAGTGATGGTTTCACTCCCATTAAAGATTATTTTATTTGTTTTATCTGATGGATGGAATCTCCTAATTGGCTCTCTAATCAAAAGTTTCAACTAAACCAAAAAAAGGAGTCAAAAAGATGACACAAGAGTTTGTCCTATCATTTGCACAAGAAAGTTTTAAACTTACAATGTTAATATCTGCACCTATGCTTGTTATGGGTCTTGTTGCAGGTCTTGCAGTAAGTATTTTTCAGGCTGTTACATCTATCAACGAGATGACTCTGACTTTTATCCCTAAAATACTTGCAGTTTTTGTATCCATTATCTTATTTTTCCCTTGGATGTTGCAGATGATTATAGGTTTTACACAAAAAGTCATAATAAATCTCCCAATATATGTTAAATGAACTATCCCTATAATATTTGATAAGGAGGGGAGTCTATATCAAATTTAAATGATTGATATTTTCAACCTACCATTAATATGGGTATTAAATTTTTTTCTTATACTTGCAAGAGTAGGATCAATTCTTTTCTTTGGTCCTGTTTTTAACAGTAGTCTTATACCCAGTCAATTAAAAGTAGGTTTAGCACTCACTCTTGCAGTATTAATATACCCTTTTGTTTCAAAGATAACTTTCCCAATCGACAAATTAGATATAATCAACTATACTCTACTACTGGCTCTTGAGCTTGGTATAGGTATTACAATAGGATTTTTATCTACATTTATCTTTGCGGCTATTCAAACAGCAGGGCAACTTATAGGTTTTTCTATGGGTCTTGCAATTGCCAATGTCCTTGATCCTATTACAAATGAGCAGGTTTCAGAGATATCTCACCTACAGAACATCTTTGCACTGATGATATTTCTTCTCCTGAATGGACATCATATCTTCATTGAATCTTGTATGCATTCATTCACTTTTATCCCTTTGGGTGGATTTTTTATAAAAATGTCTTTTTTAAAGCTACTTCTAAAATTTGGATCTGAAATATTTATAATTGCTTTACAAATATCTGCACCGATGGTGGTTTCACTTTATATTGTTGACCTTTCATTTGGAATTATATCGAGGATAGCTCCTCAGGCTAACATAATGATAGTTGGACTGCCCATCAAACTATTTGTTGGTTTCTTCTTCCTTATGATGTCAATGCCGCTATTTGTATTTATGTTTAGTAAGCTTTTTAAAGTAAATATGGAGCAGATATTTATGCTGATAAAGTCATTTGGGTTCTAAATGTTGCTGATAGCAAGCCCAACTTGTAGAGAGTTAGGCAAAGTCATTCATCATTTCAAAGATGTCATTGAAATATCTACTTTTATCTGTGGAGTAGGAATACTCAATACCCTTTTTAATTTACAACAATTTTATTATCAGAGCAAGGTAAAGATAGATAAAATTATTTTTGCAGGAATTGGTGGTGGATTTCAAGAATCTGGGATAGCTCTCAATGATATCTGTATTGCTCAAAGTGAGATACTTGCTGATATGGGTGTTATGACTGATAGTGGGGTGGATTTTGCACCTATAAAGAGATTTGGTGTAGAAAATAAAATTGATATAAAAAGTAGCTTATTTAAACAGATATCTTCTGAATATTCATCAGAGGTAAAAGTTGGGAGTTTCTTAACTGTAAATTCAGTAACTGCTTCATATAGCCGAAAAAACTTTTTTTACTCTAATTTTCACCCTGTATGTGAAAATATGGAGGGATTTGCAGCAGCTTTTCTCGCTCAAAAATTCAATATAGATTTTATTGAAATAAGAAGCATAAGCAATTTTATTGCAGAGAGGGATAATTGGGAGATAGATGCTTCAATAGATGCACTAAATAATTTTTTGATAAGGGTGGTGGAAAATATATGAAATATTTGAAGTATGAGCTATTTTTGAAAGGTTTGGAGGATTTTAAAGTTGAGGTGTTAAATCTTTTTCTTTACGATATTGGGGTTGGTGGTATTGAAGAGGTATCTCAAAATGGAGCTGATAGATTTTTTATCTATCTTCCCTCTGACAATGCAAACTCACTCAAAAGTGAGATAGAAGATTTTTCACTTAAAAATGACATACAATTCAAAATATTAAAAAGTGAGGAGATAGATGAAAGTTACCTCTACAAATGGAAAGAGAGTTACAAGCCTATAGATATTGGTGATATATTTATAAAACCTTCATGGATAGATGGTTTTCCAAGTGGTAAAATAGTCATCGAAATTGATCCGCAAACAGCCTTTGGGACAGGACAGCATGAGACTACACAGCTTGTAATAAAGTTGATGCTATCTTTATTAGAAAATTTTTCTCCACTATCTTTTCTTGATGTTGGAACAGGTAGTGGGATATTATCACTTGTTGCAGGCAAAAAAGGGATATCTTCGATAACATCGATAGATAATGATTTTGAGGCTGTTAGAGTAGCAAAGTTGAATTTTATGAAAAATGGTCTAAATAATTTTAATTTGATATGCGGTGTTCCTGATACAATTAAAAATATAAAATTTGATATTGTTGCTGCAAATATTATAAGTTCTGTCCTTGTAGAAAACAAGAGTTGTCTGAAAGAGCTTGTGAATATTAATGGTTTTCTGATTGTATCAGGGGTATTGAGGGAGGAATTTCCTCTATTTAAAAATAATTTTAAATTAGAGAATTTTACTTGGATAGATGAAATTTATATGAATGAATGGGTTGCAGCTGTTTTAAAAAGAAATTATTAAAAAGTAACTGCGGAGAAAAAGGCGTAAAGCTGAAGTGCTGAAGGCTGAAGGAAAA
>DYJV01000140.1 GCA_020722945.1 Candidatus Methylomirabilis sp.
CAAAAATATCAGTAGTCAAGATGATAGCTTTAGCAAAAAGATATAAAGATTTTCCTAAATTTTCCATGTGGGCAATTCTGACAAATACACTATCACAAAACCTTACAAACATACTTATTTCTTCATTTTATAGTGTAGCAACATTGGGATTTTATAGTCTAGCACAAAGAGTTCTAGGTATGCCTAGCTTACTTATCGGTAACTCTATAGGGCAAGTGTTTTTCCAGCAAGCTACAGAAGAAAAACAACAGACAGGAAAAGCTATCCAAGCCTTTACTTCTACGGTTAAAAAACTTTTTATCATAGGTTTGCCATCATTTGGTATTTTATTTTTTATAGTAGAAGATTTATTTGCTTTTGTATTTGGTGAAGAGTGGCGAATAGCGGGAGCTTATGCTCAGATTGTTATACCTTTGTTTTTTGTAAGATTTATTAGTTCCACCTTAAGTTGTTTACTTATAGTATTTGAAAAACAAAAAAGTGAATTAGTCATAAATATTATTCTAATTAGCACTAGTATATTATTAATCTTCACTCTTAGTGATTTTAATATTTTTTTAAAATATTTTTCTGGATTTATGTCTATTAATTATATTGTCTTTTTTTATTATTATTATCTTATCTCTAAAGGCTCAAAATGAGAAAAATCATTAAAAATATTATTCCTAAAGAGAGTAAACTTTATTTTCAATTATCATTAATAAACAAAATAGGAGTAAGCCTTGTACTAATTAATTTTATATTTCAAAGAATATTTAGAAGACATAGTAAAATACCTATTGGTATAAATTTTACATCCACAATATCAGCTATCGGCATAACATACCATAAAGACATAACAACATTAGCTAGTTTTGCTATAAGTGGACATTGTTATTTTCAAGCAGCCAATGGTATTCGTTTAGGTAAAAATTGTTTATTTGCTCCAGGGGTAAAGCTGATAAGCTCTAATCATGATTTCAAAAATCATGCAAATGCTATAAATGACAAGCCTATTATTATTGGCGACAATGTTTGGTTGGGTACAAATGTAGTCATTCTACCAGGAGTTGAAATCGGAAACAATTGTGTTGTAGGGGCTGGTTCTATTGTAACGAAGAGCTTTAAAGAAGATAATTTAGTGATTGCTGGGAATCCAGCAAGAATAATAAAAAGAGTATAAATGAAAAAAAATCAATATTATTTTTATCAGTGCTTGATTTTAAAGAAAAATCAATTCAAGTTATAAGAAAAACACCAGAGGCTTATATAGAAGCTGGTTGGGATGTACATTATGTTGTCGCACGAGATGGTTCAAAAAGATGGGGTTAAAATCTATAGATTTAACATGCCTTTTCAATCGCTAAAAGATAAAATTCAAAATCATTTAATAAGAACAGTTGTTTCTAAATTATCAGGTTATTTAACTATTTTAAAACTAGCATTCTTAGGGAATAAAATACTTAAAGAAAATGAAATTGATATTATTTATGGATATGAATCACATGGTGTCTTAGCAGTTAATATTTTAAGAAAACTTGGCAAAGTAAATAATCAAAAAATAGTTAGTAGGTTTCAGGGAACATTTTATATTATTATTATTAAATCTAAACAACATTTAAAAAGGGTATTGAATTGGGATAGCACTTGTAGCTATGCTGATAAAGAAGGTTTTAGATGCGGAGTATGCTACGAATACAGCGTATTTAATATACTCACAAGAAAAAAACTAAATTTAAAAGAGAAGCCACTTATCGTTATGGAGGGAAGCTTTGCAACTTATCAGCCAAATATAAAGCCGGAAAAGATGCTGGAGAAAATAAGGCAACTTATAGACAAAGTCAAGAAATATAATGGTGAGTTTGTCTTCCTCTGGCACAATAGTAGTTTCAATACCAATGAATGGGAAAGATATCAAAAAATTTATGACAAGGTAACAAAATAATATGAAAATAGCATATCTCATAGACTATGATATAAATAAAACAAGCGGTGTAGTCCAAAAAATACTACAACAATCCCAAAAATGGATTGAATCTGGGCATACTGTATGATGACATAGAGCTAGTAAATAGCATAAAAGAATCAAAAGTTTTAGAACATAA
>DYJV01000061.1 GCA_020722945.1 Candidatus Methylomirabilis sp.
TTAATTTTGAATGTTGAATTGACAATAAATAATTACTCAAGATTATCCAATATAATTTGGAGCTTTTCCTGTTCTATTAATCTGTTTATAGTTACAATTTCGGTAACTTTTTTAAAATCAAATCTTTGATCAAAAACTTTAAAAAATTTAAAAAAGAGGAACCAGTTGGTGTATTTTGTATTTGTAAAAAAGTTTAAGGATAGATTTGTGGCATTAATATTAATAATTTTGGAATCTTTATAATCCGAAATATCAGATGAATCTACTATTGCTACTCCACTATCTTTTAGATAATTGATATTCAATGGGAGCTCATTTTTATCGGTAGAGATAATAAAATCAGCCTCTCTGCTTCCAAAACTTCCTGAGCAAAAACCACCGATCTTTATAAATGTGCTGACACTCCCTCCTCGCATCGCCATGCCGTGGGTTTCTGCAGCAATTACATTTTCTCCAAGCTCAGATAGGCATGACCCAAGCATTCTATTTAGGGTAACAACTCCCTGTCCACCTTTACCGCAAACAACACCTTTCAATCAACACTCCCTTTAAACTTTAATTAATATTTTGAACAATAGCATTAAATTCACAAATTGAAACACAAACACCACAATTAATACAGATAAGTTTATCAATCACTGCCTTATTTTTAGTTTTATCTTCGTAAATTGCAGGACACTCAAACTTTTCATAACAGATTTTACAGTTTTTACAGTCATCTGTAATATACACTTCATTTTTGAGAGAGTATTTTATTTTTGTTACACATGGATGCCTAAAAATAACAACTGAAGGGGTTTGGTATGACTCTGTAAAACTCAATCCATCTTTAAGAGTGGTTATACATTTGTCAAAATCGTAAGGGTCAACAACTTTGCAAAAACTCACCCCTACACCTTCAACAATCTTTTCAATACTCACATTTCCTATTTGATGAGCAACAGGTTGAAATCCTGTCATAGCTGTGGTCTGGTTGTCTAAAATAGCAAGAAGAAATTTACCATTGTTTACAACAGCATTTACAAGAGCTGGAATCCCTGCATGGAAAAAAGTAGAATCACCAATTGTGGCAATGATAGTTTTATCATTGTTACTTCTTGATAATCCTTCAGCAAATGTTACTGATGCACCCATACAGAGACAAGAATCTACAGCATCAAGGTTTATCCCAAGAGTATAACACCCTATATCACCGGGAAAAATAGCACTATTTTTAGCAACTTTTTTAATCGCATAAAATGCAGGACGATGAGCACAACCTGCACAAAGTCTTGGTTTGAGTGGTTTGGATTGGACTGGTTCTGATAATTGTTTGTTATACTTGACCTTTGCAAAAGTAAAAATTCTCTCGAGCAAATAATCGTATGTTAGCTCACCCATTTGTGTAATAAAGTTGTTTAACTTACCAAAAACTTTATCCCTTCTTGCAAATTGCATCTCTATCAAAGGCTGGGTTTCTTCAATGATTAATAAATTGGTATAATTTTCTAATAACTCGTCAATAATATTTTGAGGTAAAGGAAACGGCATATCCAATTTGTATAAATCTACATTTAATTTATTTTCAGATATGATGTCTTTGGCAATGGCAAGTGAATAACCTGAGCCCACAACAGCAAAATTATTGATTTTGTCTATTTTGTAATCTTTGTAGTAAAAATCAGCTATTCCCACTAATTTTTGATTAAGTTTTTCGTGTAAAAGCTTTCTAAATTTTGGAGTAGCTGCCCATCTTGGGACATCTTTTTCAAAATGGGAGTAATTACGCTTGGTTACTTCATCTGCAAACTCAAGTGACTCTCTTGAATGGCATACCCTCATCACAGGTCTGAGCATTACAGGTATTTGGAAATTGTGTGATAGCTCTACCGCAATTTTTGTGAGATTGTAAGCATCTATAGGGTTAATAGGATCAAAGACAGGAATCTTTGCAGAAAATGCATACATTCTACTATCTTGTTCAGTCTGCGAACTGTAAGGACCAGGATCATCCCCTGAAACAATAATTAACGCTCCCCTCACCCCTGTATAAGCAACTGAAAAAAGGGGATCTGCTGCTACATTGAGACCTACCTGCTTCATAGCACAGAGAGCAAAATTACCAGAGATAGCTTCTGCTGCTGCTAACTCTAATGCAATCTTTTCGTTTGTAGACCACTGATAGTAACAATCTTTTGAATAATGGGAGTAAGCTTCCAATATCTCACTTGATGGGGTTCCGGGATAGGCATAAGCTGTATTTACACCTGAATGATATGCAGCAAGTGCTATTAGTTCATTTCCAAGTAAGAATTTCATAAATGTAACTCTTTGTTGCTCGTGTAAATATTTGATAAATTCATTTTAAACAACCTTATATTTTAAAATTATTTAATCATATATAAAAAATATCTATTTTATCTTATAAAAAGAATCTACAAAAGTCAAACAATCTTTAATTCTTGAATAAAAAATATTCACTTTGACTTAAATCAATTATTTTTATATAAAATTGCTATATTATAAGGTTATAAAATTGAAAGGAGGCACAACTATGAGATGTCCGGGTCAAGATACAAGATATTGGAAATACGATTCAATATACGATGTGAAATGTCCTCACTGTGGATATAAAGTAGAATTTTTTAAAGATGATACTTCAAAAAGGTGTCCGAGCTGTAAAAATAAGGTTCTCAATCCAAAAATGAATTTTGGATGTGCTGCATACTGTCAATTTGCTGAACAGTGTCTTGGTTCACTTCCAGAAGAGTTTGTCAACAATAGTGATGACCTACTCAAAAGCAGAGTTGCACTTGAAATGAAGAAATATTTTGAGAAAGATTTCAAAAGGATAGGTCATGCTGTAAAGGTTGCAAGATATGCTGAGCAGATAGCAAAACAGGAGGGTGGACATCTTGGAGTTGTTCTCTGTGCTGCATATCTCCACGACATCGGGATAAAAAACTCTGAAATCAAATACAATAGTAATGCAGCAAAATATCAGGAGATCGAAGGACCACCTGTAGCAAGGGAGATATTAAAGAAATTAAAAGCAAAAGAGCCTCTTATCGATGAGGTCTGTGAAATTATAGCACATCACCATCATCCAAAAGATGAGGAAACTTTGAATTTTAAATGCCTTTACGATGCTGATCTTATAGTTAATTTTGAAGAGGCTTACAAAGATAAAGAGCTTGATAAACCTGCTATTTTAAAGAAAACTGAGAAAGTATTCTTCACAGAAGCAGGTAAAAATATATCTAAAAATCTTTTTAAAGTTTAAGGGGGGATAGATGAAAGTTTTAAGACAGATAATAGAGATAGATAAAGAGAAGTGCAATGGTTGCGGGGTATGTGTCCCAGCTTGTGAAGAGGGTGCTATCCAAATAGTAAATGGAAAAGCAGAAGTTGTTGCTGAAAAATATTGCGATGGGCTTGGTGCATGTATTGGGAATTGTCCAGAAGGTGCAATAACTATAATTGAGAAGGTGGCTGAGGAGTTTGACCCTGAGGCAGTTGATGAGTATCTCCATTCGGGAAAAAGTAGCAAATTTCCCTGCTCTTGTAGTGAGATGAATGCTCCCAAAACTCAAGTATCTGATATTTCACTGCTCTCACATTGGCCAGTTCAGATAAAACTGATAAACCCATCATCTTCATTCCTTGTAAACTCTGATATTCTGATACTTGCTGACTGTGCTGCTGTTGCATACCCAAATTTACACAACGATTTTTTAAAGGGTAAAGTTGTTATGATGGGCTGCCCAAAATTTGACAACAAAGAGGAGTATTTTGAGAAATTCAAAGAGATTTTTTCAAAAAATAGTATAAAATCTATCACCATACTTATGATGGAAGTTCCATGCTGCTCTGGGCTGAAAAGTATCGTAGAAACAGCAGTTAAAACTGTTGCTGTTAACATTCCAATATCTTGCAAAATTTTATCTATTAATGGGAAAATAAAAAACTAAATTTAAAACAGAGGTAAAATTATGAAAGCTTTTCAAATTGAAGATTGCAGAGGAGATAAGGGTTGTCCTAATTCACTTTGCCCCTCCTCTAAATTAATTGAAAAGATAGACAAAATTGCACAAGATATGGAGATTGAGACCTTTATTCTCAAAAAAGTAGGTGAACACCTTATGGGTCATAATGTATTCAGAGTTGGGATAGCCAACTGTCCCAATGCTTGCTCTCAAGTTCAGATAAAAGATTTTGGAATCATAGTAAAAGTCAAGATAAATATAAATTTGGATGAGTGCACCCTATGTGGCAAATGTGTCAAAGCCTGTTTTGAAAGAGCACTCAGCATAGCTGATAATAAAATAAATTTTAATTTTAATAGATGTATAGGGTGTGGAGTTTGCAGTAAAGTATGTGAAAATAATTGTATAAATATTTCTGAATATGGATACCAAATCTTTGCAGGTGGTAAACTTGGGAGACATCCAAGACTTGCTGTTGAAATCACCCCTTTTGCAAAAGAGAGTGAAACTTTGGCTATCTTTGAAAAAATATTAAAATTTTACAAAGATAATAACATTGCAGGTGAAAGAGTTGGAGCAATATTTGATAGGGTAAAACCAGATATATCATCATTTAATTCTCATAATTAGTCAAAATATGATGCAGCCCTTTTTGATTAAAAAACTGCATCATATTTAAATAATATCTCTATTTTTTGCTTCTGATAACTTCTATAATTCCAACTCTCGAATCTTCACCATTTTTAGCACCATCATTCATAATTATAAACTCTATTGAATCGTTGGATAAAATATCACCAAAAAGATAATCACCCTCATGGTCAGCAATGTAAAGACGTTTTCCATCTCTTGAGATAGCACCTGAAAAACCTTCAGTTACCTTTTTGTTCCCCTCTTGTTTCTTTACATAAATCCTTTCGCCAGAAAAAAATCTCCCCTGCTGCTCCTTGATTATCCAAGAACCTTCAGGCTGAGTGTTAACAAAGAAACTCCTCTTTTCGTGATGATGACTATAACTTTTTGTAACCCAATTCCCTTTTAGATCAGGCATTACTATGTCTGCAAAAGTTACTGATGTTGTAAAAAATAGAAGCATTAGAAAAAAGATAACTACTTTGATACTCTGTTTCATAAAACTCTCCTTAAAAATTTATTTTTTGGAACAAAAAAATATAACTATTTTTAATTTAATTTTACAAAGTTGCTAAATTTAAAATATCTATTGAAAGTGTCCTCATATCAAATATCGCCATTTTGTTGAGAAGATTCTCCTCAAAACCACAGATAAGCCTTAAAGTTTCAAATGATTGAATAGCTCCAACAACTGAGACAACAGGTGGAAATGTTAATAAAGTCTTTGAATTGTCTTTTGGAAAGATATCTTTAAATGAAGGTGTGCTTTTATGATAAATTGATGTAACTTCACCATAAAAATCACCTACTCCACCATGAACGAGATAAACAGATCCCCTCTTTGAAAGAGCATCAATAGATAATCTTGTTTTATAGTTGTCAACACAATCAACAACACAAAATATATCATCAGGTAGAATAAAATCGTCATCTATCTCTTTTGGTAATGCAACAATCTGACATTGTGAGTTTATTGCAGTAAGTTCTCTAAATGCAACATTAACCTTTAACTCTCCAATATCTTTACTTTTGTATAAAATCTGACGGTTGAGATTGGATGGTTCAATAGTGTCATTATCAACAACATAAAGACCACCAATCCCGCTCCTTACAAGCATCTCTGAAACAAAGCAACCGAGACCACCCATCCCACAGACAAGAACCTTTGTCTGAGTGATTTTGTCCAAATTATCGCTGCTTAATATATCAAAATCTTTTGAGAATATGACTACCCACCCCCTGCTGGTGGAAAAATAGAGACCGTATCACTATCTTTGACAACTGAATAAATACCTTTGATATGAAGGATATTCCTACCATTTATAAGGATGATGCTCCCCTCTCTAACACTGTTTTCCTCGTCCAATAACTCTTTTTTTAGATCTTTTCCAATCTTATCAGAGCATTTTGATAGTAATTCAACTACTGAGATATCTTTATCAGGAGTAAGCTCAATCTCACTTACTCCTGTGAATAATCTTATTGTTGCAAAAAATTTGACTTTTATCAGAGACTCAACTCCTTAAGTTTCTCTGGTGAAGGGATACCATCTTTCCAGCCCCTCAATTTGTAGTAAGCAGGTAAAAGCTGATCCAACTTTGAAACATTACCCTTATTCGGTCCTTCAGGCATAGGGTCTTTTAAAAATCTTGTAGGGAGTGTATCCTCTTCAACTTTAATCCCTGCTTTGAGATTAAAAACTCTTTCAAGATTATAAATTCTTTCACCTACTTTCATAATATCTTCCGTAGTATAATTAAAACCTGTTACAGCATTAATAATATCTTTATAATCATCTGCACCAAGAGCAAATGAGCTAAAGAGACACATTCCAGAAGAATCTATCACTGCTGTAAGATCTTGAAATATCTTTACCCATTCAGGCTTACCTTCGAGTGATTGAGGATCGAGCTTCTGTGGAGAACCCAAAATCTCAGGAGAAATCATATAACCTCTCACATGGCACCCACCCCTATTTGATGTGGCATACTGCAATCCATGTCCTTGAACTCCCCTTGGATCGTATGCAGGGAGCTCCTGCTTTTTAACCGTCATAGCAAGCTGGCTAACTCCATAACTTTCTGCAACTCTAAAAGAGCCTTCTGCAAGTTTATCCCCAAATCCCTCTCTCAAAGCAATCTTTTTAGTATAGTAAACAATAGCTTCACTGCTTCCAAAATTTAGTAGCGGAGCGTTGCCAAGCTCATCTTTTTTTATAAAACCTTTTTCAAAAAGCTCCATTGCACAGGCAATTGTGCATCCAGTAGATATAGTATCAAGGCCGTAAAGGTTGCATAAAAAGTTTGCCTCGCATATTGCAATAAGATCTGAGACTCCGCAATTTGCACCGTAAGCCCATCCACTCTCATACTCTGGTCCCTCACCAGATAAACCATTTGGAAGCTCAACAACTCTTCCGCAAGCAATTGGACAAGCAAAACAACCAATATTTTTTTTGAGATACCCTTTTTCTACCAGAGCCTCACCACAAACCTCGTCAGTTAATTGGAATACACCCTCTTGAAAATTTTTGGTAGGATATAAACCATTTTCATTGATTATATTATCAAGAACTTTTGTTCCAAGTTTGGGAAGAGCTTCTGCTGTAACAGGATTACCCTTGATAAGGGTATTTTTAGCTTTGACTATATTTTTAAAATCATTACTAAATATTTCAACCTTTTTGTCTCCATCAACAAATAGAGCCTTTAATTTCTTGCTACCCATAACAGCACCAACTCCACTTCTACCAGCAGATCTATGTTTGTCATTTATTATAGAAGCAAATTTAACAAGATTTTCACCTGCCTGACCAATACAAGCAACTTTCCCATTTTTTGAGTTGTTATCTCTCATAAGTATATCAGTTGTTTCAGAGGTATCTTTGCCCCAAAGCTCCGAAGCATCTCTTATCTCTACTTTTGTATCTGTAATATAGAGATAAACAGGCTCTTTGGCTCTTCCTTCTACAATAACCATATCAAACCCAGCTCTTTTAAGTGCAGGACCAAAAAAACCGCCAGAGTTACTACAAGCAATAGTACCGGTAAGTGGTGCTTTACAAACAACCATATATCTTCCAGCAGTAGGAGCAAATGTCCCGGTAACAGCACCTGTAACAAAAATCAGCTTATTATCATCAGAAAGGGGATCAACTTGAAAATCAAGCTCATCATAAAGATATTTACTTGCAAGACCCCGTCCGCCAATAAACTCCTTTGCAATCTTATCAGGGATCTCCTCTTCTTTTATTAGAGCAGAAGTTAGATTTACTCTTAAAAGTTTTCTTAGACAACTTCCCATTGAGCCCTCCTTAAATTTTTTAGAATAGGTTAAAAATTTAGATTATAAAAACAAGTATATCTTTGTAATAGAGAGATAGAGAGTATTAAACCTCAATTTTTATCAAGCCTTCTCTTACTATTTCAACCTTATCTGAGACAACTTTAACAATGGTCGATGATACAACACTCTTTAGTGCATCATCTTGAATTAGAATATCAACAGCATCAGAAAATTTTAACTTTATATTGTCTACATCAGGGTTGTAAGGCTCATCAGAAAAATTAGCACTTGTGGAGATAAGTGGGAAATCGATATATAGAAACAATTTTTTTAAGAAAGGGTGCGAAGATATCCTACATGCAACACAACCATCAAGAGAATTCTTCTTAAGAATTATAGTCATACCGCCGGGCCAATATTTATGCACAAGGGTCTTTTCAACTTCACTTTGAAAAGATGCATACTTTAGAAGCATCTCAATATCCTTGAAAAGATATATAAAACTTTTGCTCTCTAACCTCTTTTTTACATTAAAAACTGACTTAACTGCAGAATCAATATCAGCATTACATCCTATCCCATAAATAGTTTCTGTAGGATAGATAATAAGAGAACCACTCTGAAGAGCATGAGCAATCTCGATATATTCAGTATCAGAAATCTGATTGAAGTTATAAACCTTCATAACTTGGTAAAAATTATTTAAAATTTGACTAAAGTCTCAATATTACTTGCTATATTGAGTATTTTCTCCTCTTGAAAAAAATCTCCTATTATCTGCATTCCGATAGGGAGTGAATTTGAGTCCCTCCCAACAGGGATAGAAAGAGCAGGCACTCCTGCAAGATTTATAGGGATTGTAAATATATCATTGAGATACATTTCGAGTGGATTATCAACCTTTTCACCAATTTTGAATGCAGTAGTTGGAGCTGTGGGGCACATTATTACATCAACTTTTTTAAATGAATCAGTAAAATCTTTCTTTATAAGATTTCTGACCTTTGAAGCTTTAAGATAGTATGCATCGTAATAACCAGAAGATAAAACATAAGTCCCAAGCATAATTCTACGCTGAACCTCTTTGCCAAAACCTTCTGCACGTGTTCTCTTGTACATATCAGTGAGGTCTTCATAACCATCTGCTCGAAACCCATACTTAACACCATCAAATCTTGCAAGGTTAGAACTTGCCTCAGCAGGAGCAATAATATAGTAAACTGCTACAGCATACTCCGTATTAGGAAGTGATATCTCAATAAGCTCTGCACCTTGAGATGAAAGATTTGAGAGTAATTTTTGGATGGTATCTTTAACCTCTTTATTTATACCCTCAATAAAATACTCACTTGGAACTCCTATTTTGAGACCTTTAAGGGAATCTTTATCTATATTTTTGAGATAATTTGGAACATCAATATTTACTGATGTAGAGTCTTTGGGGTCATAACCACTTATCTCTTTTAACATAACAGCACAATCCTTTACATTGCTTGCAATAGGTCCAATCTGGTCAAGAGATGAAGCAAAAGCAATCAGACCATATCTTGAGACTCTCCCATATGTAGGTTTTATACCAACAACCCCGCAAAATGCAGCAGGCTGTCTTATTGAGCCACCCGTATCAGATCCAAGTGTCGCAGGACACTGTTTTGCAGCAACAGCAGCAGCAGAACCACCACTTGATCCACCCGGAACTCTTGAGGTATCAACAGGGTTTTTTACAACACCAAAATATGAAGTTTCGTTGGATGAACCCATAGCAAATTCATCCATATTGGTTTTCCCAAGAAGTATTGCTCCCTTATCAAGCAATTTATTGTATACTGTGGCATTGTATGAAGGGATATAATTGCTAAGTATTTTTGAGCCACAAGTTGTCTTTACACCAGCTGTAGATATTAGATCTTTAATTCCAAGAGGAACACCTGTAAGCTCCGAAATATCACCATTAGCTATCTTTTTGTCTGCATTTTCAGCCTGCTTTATCGCAAGATCATCTGTAAAAGTTATGAATGAATTTATTTCACTATTTAAACTTTTGGCATTGTCAAGTAACGATAAAGTAAGCTCTTTTGATGACAACTCTCTCTTTTTAAGTAGATCGTGAAGCTCTAATATACTCTTTGAATGAAGATCTTTCATTTATACCTAATCCTCCAAAAAAAATTTATAATTTTAAAAAAGATATTAAAAAAATTTGTTACTTAGATTGTTGAGCGAATTCTCTATCTGCTTCTCAAGTCGCTCTGGGAGCCCCTCAATTTTAACATTCAAAAATCCCCTAACAATAGCTGAAGTAGCCTCCTCCTCAGATAACCCTCTTGACATAAGATATTCGATCTCCTCCGCTGCTACTTTTCCAACAGCAGCCTCATGACTCATCTCAACATCACTAAGATGTGCTTCAAGCTCAGGAATAGCATGAATAAGCCCTCTATCTTTCAGTATCAAACCATTACACTCGAGGTGAGCTTTTATATTTTTTGCTTTTCCAACCAAACTACCCCTTGCAATAATTTTACCACCTGCAGAAACAGTCCTTGATATAAGCTCTGCCTTTGCACCTTCACCACTTAGAACGCACTTTGAACCAAGATCAATATCTGAACCATCTGGTGCAAAAACTATTGAATTGAATCGTCCTATTGAATTTTTACCATTGAGATAAGCTGTAGGGTAAGCTTTGAGATACTTTACTTTATCAAAAGAGATATAGTTGGATATAAAAATTCCATTTTCTTCAACAATAGCAGAACTTTTAGGGGTAACAATAATATTTTCACCCCACTTATGAATCATTGTAAAAGATATCTTTGCATCCTTTTTAACAAAAAACTCAGATATCCCAAAGTGAAGAGCATTTGATACCCTATGAGAAGTCGCACAACCTGATATTATCTGCAATTCAGCACCCTCTTCAGCCATCACAATATTGTGGACATACTGAGATGTCCCTTCAGAGCTTATATACAAACATGACTGAACAGGAAGTTGACTCTTTACACCTTTCTTGGCATATATGAAGTAACCGTTGGAAACCTTATTTTCAGCATCATTAAGAATCTCATCAACGTTACCGAAAGATTTGAATTTGTAATCTTTGAGCCATGAATATTTTTGGAAAGCATCCTTTATGGGTAGTATCTCAACCCCCTCCTGTTTGACATTGCAGGTAACAACAGAGTGATCAGACTGAACAAAAGTCCCTGATCTTGTCCCTTTACTTAGGTCAAAACCTGTGCTTTCAAGTATTTCTTTATCTTTATCATCAAATATATTATCAAAATTTTCCATATCTCTCTCCAAATAAAAGATGGTATTAAAAATAATTTTAAAAAATTATTTGTAGATGTATCGTTGGGCTAACTTGCAAGCATACATTTTACACATTTTTCATAACCGTAACCTTGTATCTCTTTAAACATCTCTCTTGGGTTACCACTACACATAAGATAACCATCAAGGATAACATGACCCTTATCTGCCTCAATATAATCAAGTATATACCCTGTATGGGTAATTATAAGACCCGATTTGGTCCTACCCTCCCTTATTGAAATATTTTTTTGAAGAAGATTAGCAACTACCTTTCCAAGTATCTTTATATTCTCAACATCAACACCAGACTCAGGCTCATCAAACATTACAAAACTTGGATTCTGAGCAAGTAGCTGGAGCATCTCCGATCTTTTTAGCTCACCACCTGAAAACCCAAGATTAAGATCCCTACTTAGAAAGTTGGAAAAATTGACTTCTTTTGCCAGATCATCTATTTTATCATCAACTTGTTTGATTAGCTTAACCATATCAATAGTTTTCAGACCTTTAATAGCTGGGGGACGCTGAAATGCCATACCCATACCCATTTTGGAACGTTCATTCAAACCGAGGTTTGTAACATCATTCCCTTTAAAATATATCTTGCCGCCGGTTATCTTATATTTTGAGAAACCCATTATTGCCATAAGTAAGGTTGATTTGCCACTTCCATTTTTCCCAAAAATCACATGTGTCTCCCCCATCCCTATTCTTAGGTTGACACCGTGAAGTATCTCTTTACCGCCAACTTCAACTTTTAAGTTTTCAACAACTAACATATCTTCTCCTCAATTTTTATTCTTAAATATTCTAAAATATAAAAATTGCTATTTATTGTGAGAGAGCTTTAATACTTTTTTCAAAAGCATTAAGAGTCTTTTCAATATCTTTGTCAGAGTGTTCGATAGAGATAAACCCTGCCTCATATTGTGAAGGGGCAAGATACACTCCGTTATTAAGCATTAATTTGAAATATTTGGAGAAAAGAGCTGTATCAGATGTGGTTGCATCTTTGAAATTCTGGACATCACTATTGGTAAAGAATAGGCAGAACATCGAACCTACCCTTTTAAAACAGTGCGGGATAGATGTTTTTGAAATAATCTCTTTCATCCCATCTGTCAGTTTTTTACTTTTATTTTCAAGATTAAGATAGATATCTTTACTCTTGAGGATATTCAATGTCTCTATTCCAGAAGTAACAGCAAGTGGATTACCTGAAAGTGTCCCTGCCTGATATATTTTACCTGAGGGTGAAACATGCTCCATTATTTCACTCCTTCCACCAAATGCACCAATAGGTAATCCCCCACCGATTATTTTACCAAGTGTGGTCATATCAGGAGTAATATTGTATAAAGCTTGTGCTCCGCCAAAACTAACTCTAAATCCGCTCATAACTTCATCAAATATCAAAACTATCTTTTCATTCAGTGTAATCTCTCTTAACTGACGCAAAAATTCGATATTAGGCTCTACCACACCCATATTACCGGGGATAGGCTCTACTATTACAGCGGCAATTTGCCCTCTATTTCTATCAATAAGATTTTTTACAGAATTAATATTATTGAACTCTGCAGTGAGTGTAAGCTTTGCAAAATCTTGAGGCACACCGGGGGAATCTGGAGCACCAAAGGTTAAAGCACCAGAACCTGCTTTGACAAGAAGTGAATCAGCATGACCATGATAGCACCCTTCAAATTTTATGATCTTATCCCTTCCTGTAAATCCCCTTGCAACACGAATAGCACTCATTGTAGCTTCTGTCCCAGAATTAACAAGTCTTACCTTTTCAATGGATGGAACAGCGTCAATAATTATTTTGGCAATTTGAAGCTCTTTTTCGGTAGGTGCTCCGTAACTTGCACCAAGATCAACCTGCTTTTTGATAGCATCATTTACCGCAGGGTGAGAATGACCAAGTATCATAGGTCCCCACGAACAGACATAATCAATAAAACAATTCCCATCAACATCGTAAATTTGGGACCCTTTTGCATGAGATATGAATAAAGGATCCATACCAACTGATCTGAATGCCCTGACAGGGCTGTTGACCCCACCGGGAATACAGGTCTGGGATTCTTTGAAAAGCAAAGAAGATTTGTTATACATATTTCCCCCTAATCAAGAAAATATTTCATACTTGATTTTTTAAACTCTTTTTCACTAAAAAGTATTTTGTAATTTTTCATACCTGATACAGATGAGAGCTTCTCTGCAATACGATAACATGTTTCTTGGTCTTTACCATGCACCATTGTGTAAAGGTTGTAATCCCAATTCGGAGTCCTTGGTCTTATGTAACAGTGGCTCACCTCTTTAAAAGATGCAAATTTCACCCCTATATCATCAACAAACTCATCCGGGACATTCCAAACTATCATACCATTGGCAGTTATTCCAGCTTTTTGGTGTCTCAAAACAGCACCAAAACGCCTTATTATCTTTTTATCCTGCATATTTTTTATTCGTGATAAAACTTCATCCTCAGTGATATTCAACTGCTCTGCGATGCTTTTAAAAGGTTCTAACGTGAGCGGAATACTCTGTTGTATAATCTTGATAATCTCTATGTCGGTTTTATCTATCATAAAAAAACTTTAGCATAGGATACAGTTTTAGTCAAACTTTTAATTGAGTGATATCGTGAGGTGAAAGTAAGAATGAATCTGATAAAACTATTTGGAAATTTGCTACAAGATAAAAATTTTTAATAAAGAAATCGGGAAAAAATGATTTTCTTCAAAAAAAATCAATAAAAAAATGTGAAAGTATTTTGTCCTCTCTTTTAAAAACTTAAAAAATTTTCATTTGAAATTATCTTTCTATACTGCTATATTAACTTTATGAAACTAAAAA
>DYJV01000062.1 GCA_020722945.1 Candidatus Methylomirabilis sp.
AAGTAATTAGTAATTATCATTTAAAAAATCAAGGTTCTATTTGTATTAGATAATCTCTTTTATTTTATAATTTATATGCCTGCTTATCATCCACCTAACAGCAAGCAGATCAAAAAATGTAACAAGTCTATTTTTTATACCATATTTTGACTGACCAAATTTTCTTTTGTGATGCTTTACTTCAACCTGATAAATCTTTGCTCCTTCAAGTTTGAGTAAAGTAGGGAGAAATCTGTGCATACCTTTATACAATTTGATTTTATCAATAAATTCTTTTTTATAGACTTTTAGTGAACAACCTGTATCAATTATGTTGTCATTAGTCACAAAATTTCTGATAAAATTACCTATCTTTGAAACCAAAAGCTTGATAGCATCATCCTCTCTCTTCGCTCGGTATCCACAAACAACATCGTAATCACTTAAAAATTGGAGCATCTTTGGGATATCATCAGGGTCATTCTGAAGATCTGCATCAAGTGTAACAATAATATCACCACTGCAATGTTTGAATCCAGCATCAAAAGCTGCACTCTGACCAGAATTTTTGAGAAAGACAATTATTTTAATGTTGCTATCGAGAGATTTAAGATCATTTAATATTTTGAGACTGTTATCTCTGCTACCATCATCAACAAAGAGAATTTCATATTTGCAACCAAGTGTATCAACAACTTTTTTTATTTTATCGTATAAAATTTTGAGATTATCCTGCTCATTAAATACAGGGATATTAAATGAGATTTTATTCATTTAGGTTCTCCATAATCACTTTTATAAGTTTCTCTAAAGCTTTACCTCTGTGACTTATTTTATTTTTTAGAGTTATATCTATCTCTGCCATTGTCTCTCCATACTGCGGGAGATAAAATATCGGGTCATAACCAAAACCTTTATCACCTCTTGGAATATCAATTATCTCACCGTAACATCTATCTTCAACTTCAAAAAAATCACCATTTTTATTTACAAAAACAATTACAGCTTGAAAAAAAGCTTTTCTATCTTTTAAATTCTTTACCCTATCTATTAGTTTGTCGTTGTTTGCTTTATCACTGCTGCCTTCACCTGCATACCTTGCAGAAAATACTCCGGGCTCACCACCAAGAGCTTCGACTATAAGACCAGAATCATCAGCAATAACAGGTATATGATAAATATTAAAAAGAAAGGATGCCTTTTTTCTGGCATTATCAAGAAAAGTCTCTCCATCTTCAACTATCTTTCTATCAAACTTAACATCTTGGAGTGTCAGAATCTCTACATTGATATTTTTGGAATTAAATATCTCTTTAAATTCTTTAATCTTACCTTTGTTGTAAGTTGCTAAAATTACTTGGGGTGGCATTACTATTCGGATGACCCCAAAACTTTTTTCTGCAGCTCTATAATTTTCTCAACACCCTTTATAGCAAGGTTTTTCATTTTTTCAAACTCATCTTGGGTGAAAGATCTGCTCTCTCCTGTCCCCTGTATTTCAACAAATTCTCCCTTGCCTGTTATTACAAAATTCATATCCACTTCTGCTTTTGAATCTTCATCATAATTGAGATCTATCATAGGAACAGCATCTACCATTCCGACACTTATAGCAGCAACAAAATCTTTTATAGGTGATTCTTTGAGAGTTAATTTTGCCAAAGATAGATAAACCGCAACAAAAGCCCCTATTATAGAAGCAACCCTTGTCCCACCATCTGCCTGTATAACATCACAATCTATCCATAATGTCCGCTCACCTATCTTCTTTAGATCAACAGCAGATCTCAGAGCCCTTCCGATTAATCTTTGGATTTCATGACTTCTTCCATCAATCTTACCTTTAACAGAATCTCTAACTTTTCTAACCTCATTTGCTCTTGGAAGCATAGAATACTCTGCCGTAATCCATCCTGTCCCATGCCCTTTAAGAAAAGGTGGAACCTTATCTTCAACTGTAACACTACATATAACCTTTGTTTCTCCAAGCTCTATGAGAGCTGAACCTTCAGGGTATTTGAGATAATTTTTGGTTATCTTGATGGGTCTAATCATGTTGTTGGCTCTGCCATCTTTCCTCATTACAACTCCTATCTTAAAATCTTATTTTAATAAAAAAATTCTGTTATTAGAAATATTTTTAATTGTCAATCTTTTTTACCAAAATATTTTCAGCTTCCTCTTTTCGTATAGATATCTCTGTCCCTTTAAGTTTTATACTGATAGGATCACCAAAGGGTGCAATCTTCTCAACTTTGACTAAAGTTCCTGCAACCCCACCCATCTCGCAGAACCTTTTAGCTAAAAGGGGATTACGCCTTAATTTTACTATCTCTGCCTTATCACCTATCTTCAATTTATCAAGAGTAAGTGTATGTGAATCTAAAAATTTATTACCTGAACACTCTTTTAAAAAGTCAGAAATACAAGCTTCACAATTTTTTATATAATCTTGATTTTTATCGATTAACTTAATGCTATTCTTGAATTTGAGACCACCCATTGGGAAACTGTCAAGAAAGATAAGAGTATGCTGAAATTTTCTAAGATTTTCATCAGATACAGTATGCTCTACCTTATTAACTATATCTAATGCATCTTTCTCTGATAGATTAAAAACAGTCTCAAAAAATGAAGTCAAGATATCTCTCTTTTTAGATGGCTCAAAAGAGCTGATTTTACTTTTACTAATATCTTTTTTTGTCATACGAACCCTCTTTTAATCTCATATTGGGAATAAATTTACAAAATTATTTGAAAATGTATTTGGTGCTTTATATAAATTTTATCCAATTAGATAACGCTCTCCGACTTTATAGGTTGGTGGATAATTTCACCAACAAGGTCATAATCTTTAAAATCAGTAATTTTAACATCATAGAAACCTGCTTTTTCAAGGGTCCCTCTATTTATAAGAGTAACTCCATCAATATCTGGTGATTGGAAATATGTTCTCCCTTTTAGAAGTAATTCTGTTTCTTCAAAATAACCTGAAACATTTGTTCTGAAAACTTTACCTACTAAGCCTTTATTTATTTTATTAACAATTTTTCTCTGTGCAGACATAATGGCTTTGTATCTCTCCCTTTTTAATTTCTCAGGGACTTGTGGCTTGATCTTTGCAGCCTTTGTCCCGTCCTCTTTAGAGTATGTAAAACAACCTAAATTATAAAACTGATACTCTTTAATAAATTTGATAAGTTTTTCAAAAGCATTATCATCTTCACCCGGAAATCCAAGAAGTATTGTAGTCCTTATAAATATTGAAGGGTCAAATCTCTTTATCTTCTCTATCTTTGTAATTATATCTCGCTGGCTTGTTTTCCTATTCATAAGGGTTAATATTTTGTCATCTATATGTTGTATCGGGATATCAAGGTATTTACAAAATTTTTGATGTTGGGTAAGCTCCAAAAAATCATCATCTATAAAATCAGGGTAGAGATAAAGAAGTCTCAGCCATTCTAATCCATCAATATCCAATACCTTCTCTATAAGTTTTTTAAGATCGGTTTGGAAATTGGAGTCCCGTCCATAATCACCACTATTCTGGCTTACAAAAATTACCTCTTTTATACCATAATCAACAACTCTTCTTATCTCATCACAGATATCATTCTCTCTTCTGGATAAAACCCCACCTTTTATTGCAGGTATAGTGCAGAAACTACAACTATTGCTGCAACCTTCTGATATTTTGATATATGCAAAATCTCTGTTTGAAAATTGTCTTGGATCCAAGGATGAGTAGATATATTTACTATTTCTATATTCAGTGGGTTTACCTTGTAGATATTCTGGAATCTCTCTGAAATCATAAGTCCCAAAAAATTTATCCACCTCAGGTAGATTTGTAATCAAATCAGATACACTGTATCTGCTTGGCAAACAACCGGTTACTATAATATTTTTGTTACTCTGGGCTACTTTTAATACTGCTTCTAAAGATTCTTCGACTGCACTTTGAATAAATCCACATGTAAAGAGAATTACAACATCCGCTTGTTCTGTATCCTCAACAATATCAAAACCTTTAGCAACCAACATTCCTGCCAAAACTTCTGCATCAACTTCATTTTTAGGACATCCCAAAACAACAATTGCAACAGTTCTATACATTTACCATTTACGCTTTCTCTATTAAAACCAAAATTTTATCTCTTTAAGAGATATTTTAACATCTTTTAGTATGGCTCTTGCTTTTTCAACATCACACTTTATCTCAGATACAAGCTCATCTAATGAATTAAATTTGAGCATATCCCTTATTCTGTCTATAAAAACTATCTTTAACTTCTGGTCATATATCTGCTCATCAAAATCGAAAATGTATGTTTCAACAGTAAGTCTGACACTGTCAAAAGTAGGATTAAACCCCAAACTACAAGCACCATCCCAAATTTTATTTTTATAACCAACCTTTACAGCATAAACACCATGTTTAGGGTAAACTTCACTGGGAGATTTGATATTCGCAGTTGGAAAACCAAGCTTTCTACCTATCCCCTCACCCTTTACAACCACACCCTCTATAAGGTAATAGCTACCAAGAAATTTTGAAACATCTCTTACCTTTCCATCTGATATTAACTCACGGCATAATGAGGAGCTTACAATTTTATCATCTATAATGTAAGGTTCTATTATGTTGACTTCAAAACCGTATTTATGACCAAATTTTTTAAACAACTCAACATTACCCTCTCTATCTTTCCCAAAATAGTAATTATAACCGACAAAAATCTCCTTTGGTTTAATCATATCAACAATTACCCTTTTAACAAACTCTTCTGCACTTAACTCAGCAAAATCCCTTGTAAAATTGAGCAGAATAAGATTATCCACCCCCATTTTCTCTATAAGCACTATCTTCTTTTTAGTAGGAGTGAGGAGAAACAGCTTCCTCTGATTTGAAAAAAGTTTCAGTGGATGAGGTTCAAAAGTGAGAACAACACTTTCCCCACCAATATCAGCAGCCCTCTTATTAATAGTTTCAAAGATATATTGGTGTCCTTTGTGAACTCCATCAAAATTTCCTATTGTAACAATAGGATTTTTTATTATACCTGAAATATTTGAAAAATTATCAAAAACTCTCATAAATAATCTATTTTAGGTATTTAAGGAAAGTTGATTCAGGGGTAACAACTATTTTGCTTTTATTATCTATTGAATATTTGTATGCTTCCATTGTTCTGTAAAATTCATAGAATTCTGTGTTTTTGGAGTAAGCATCCCCATATATCTGTATTGTTTTTGCCTCACCCTCACCCCTTATAATTTCTGATTCCCTATTTGCTTCAGACAAAATAATAGTTTTCTCTTTATCTGTCTCTGATTTTATCTTTTGGGCTTCTTCCATACCCTCTGATCTATACTTTTTAGCCTGTTGATTTCTCTCAGCTTTCATCCGCTCATAAACAAATCTCTCATTTTCAGTGGGGAGATCTGCTCTCTTTATCCTTACATCCAATATCTCTATCCCATATTTGATAGAAGACTTGTTGGAATTTATGGTTATCTCCTTCATTAACTCTTTCCTTTTAATTGCTACAATCTCTTGAAGAGTATGTCTACCTAATACTATTCTTAACTCTGAATAGATAATATCATCAAGTCTTGCTTGGGCTCCTATAAAATTATTAACTGTCTGATAAAATAGGAGTGGGTCCACTATCCGCCACTTTGCATAATTATCAACTACAAGATTCTTTTTATCTTGAGTTAGTATCTCAGCAGGTGAAGAGTCGTAATCAAGTATCCTCTTATCAAAAAATATAACATTTTGTAAAAAAGGGATTTTAATGTTGAGCCCCGGCTCTAATATCTGTCTAACTGGTTTACCAAGCTGAAGCAGAATGGCTATTTGGGTCTGGTCAACCTTAAAAAATAGATTTAGTAAAGCAAATATTAATACAACGAGCAATACAGCAAATATAAAAAGTTTATTTTTCATTTTTCTCTCCATTGCCAAGATTTAGAAGTGGTAAGATTTTTGATGATGCCTTACTATCAACAATCACTTTTTCAGATTCTTTAAAAATCTGCTGCATAGTTTCAATATAGATTCTCTTTTTGGTAATATCTTTATTCATCATAAATTGTGTAAGAACTTTATCAAATCTATTTGTCTCACCAATAGCTTTATTGATAATAGCCTCTTTGTAACCTTTGGCATCGTTGATTATCTGGGCTGCTTCACCCTTTGCTTTTGGGATAATGTCATTGTTGTAACCTAAAGCTTCATTTATCAAACGCTCTTTATCCTCCTTAGCACTTGCAACATCTTTAAATGCATTGATAACCTCTTTGGGTGGATGGACATCTTGAAGCTGGATAGTTACTACATTGACTCCAATATCGTATGAATCAAGCACATCTTGAAGTAAGTTTTTACAATCAATCTGAATTTGCTCCTTCCCACTTGTAAGAACAGAATCTATTTTATTACTTCCAACAACCTCTCTTATAGCAGCTTCCGCAGTCTTGAAAACTGTGCTATACTGATTTTTTACATTAAAAAGAAATTTTACTGGATCTTTTATTCTAAACTGAACTATAAATTCAACTTTTACAATATTTTCATCACCTGTAAGCATATAAGATTCTTCAGGGACTTCACGATATTTAGCAGGATTTGACTTGGGAATAGTCCTAAAACCTATCTCAAGACGATATACCCTTGTAACTTCAGGCTTAAAAACTTCCTCAACAGGGTAAGGGATATGCCAATGGGGACCCGGTGTAACTGTGGATGAATACTTTCCAAATCTCTTAACCACACCAACCTCTTGAGGACTAACAATGTAAAACCCTGATGCAATCCATCCAATAATAAAAATCAATATAAAAGTTGGTAATTGGGGGAAATTGAATTTATTTTTGATATCTTTTAGTTTACTAAAATCGATATTTATCTTATTTTTTTCCGGTTTCTTGTATTCATCATCATACCATGCCATAAGAGATCTCCTTTTATAAGGTAAATTTAATTAAAAAAAAATAATTTAGCAAATATATCAATGATTTTAAAAAATATCACTGCTACATCCACCCCATACTGTAATTAAAATCTGTTCCAGAGGATATTTTCCCATTTTTGAGGCTTTCATAAAGGGGTATTAATCCACTATTATAATATTTTACATTTGAAACATCAAATAAAAATTTTGAATATCCAGATTTTTCAATATCCCTCCTCACTGATAGTAAATTAAAGTTCCTCTCATCAAAGATAGTAGTCAACTCACCCTTTGATTTTATAAAGAAATTATGTTTCTTGTCATCTGTCAACATAGCATTATTTTTAAGTTTATTAGGGATTCTCGAAATAAGTAGAGGATAATTGGCATAAACCGTAATAATACTCCTTCCTTTGAGAATTATCTTATCAAGATTATCTTTCTCATTTTCGATATCAATTACCCATCTTTTAAAACCAAGCTTTGCAAGAAATGAGATTGAGAGATCATTTGAAAGATGAAATCTTTCAGAAGCTATAAGGAAATTATCTTTGCTACCATCAAAAAGGTTAATCTGACCTTTGGAATTGAGGTAAAATTTGTTAAACCCTGACTCTTTTGCACTTTTTATAAGTTTATAAAATCTCTCTGTTTCAGAGTTAAAAATAAATGGTGGAATTTCAAAAATTATATTATCTTTTAATGTAGTTAACTTTTTCTTGTTGACCCTGAGAGGTTTCTCTAAATCTGTGATTGGAAATATCAGGTAATCTCTTGTATTATCTCTAAAAACATTAATATCTTCGATAGTTTTGAGCTTGAAGTATATCTCCTGTTTATTACTACCAGAATCTGCAAAGTCAGGAGTAGGAAAATCGCTTAAAAGAAAATTCTTTGTTTTAGGAAGAGGAAACTTATACTCCGAGTTGCTCTCTTTTTCAGATATTTTAAAAATATTATTACCCTTCCTTACTTTGAGGCTTTTACCTATCGGGATTAAAACAGTAGAATTTTTCCTCCCGTTATGAGTAACTTTATCCTTTAAAATTATATCCTTTACCCTTACAGATTCTCTCAACTCCTGTATCCGTAAGACATCACCCTCGTTAATATCAATATTTAGCTTTAACTTTAAAAAATCAGATGAGCTTTCAAGCACTTTACCCACAAAGAGACCATTTCCGCCAGAAAGTTTTGGCTCTACTATATTGTCTGAGTAGAAGTAAAAACCGTTTGAGTATCTTCTTCCAAAACTTTTTTTTATCAACTCTTCAGCTTCATCTTTTAACTTTTGGTCAATAAATTTATCTTTGTAAAATTGATCTATTAAGATTCTATAAGCTTTCGTAACATTTCCCACGTATGTTGCATTCTTCATACGACCTTCAATTTTGAATGATGTTACATTTAGCTCAAGGAGTTTTTCTATATTGCTAATCGAACATAAATCGTGTGGCGAAAAGTAATTTCCTATATCATGACCTGATAAAAAGTAGCTCCTTCTGCACGGCTGGGTGCATCTGCCTCTATTGGCACTCTGCCCACCAAGGAAAGAGCTGAAAAGACATTGCCCTGAAAATGAGTAGCAGACAGCACCATGTATGAATATCTCAGTTTCTATATCTGTTCTCTCTACGATACTTTTTATCTCTTCATACCTCAACTGTCTATCAAGAACCACTCTTTTGATATTAAATTTATTAAAAAATTGAGTATCAAGGGTATTTAGGTTGGTTGTTTGGGTGCTTGCATGTAATTTGAGATTTGGGAAAAACCTTTGAACTGCCTCAATTATCCCAAAATCTTGAAAAATAACTGCATCAATCCCAATCTTCTCAAGAAAGGCAAGATATTTAAGAAGTAAAGGCAACTCACCCTCTTTAATTATAGTATTAACAGCAATATAAAGCTTTTTACCCCTTTTTTTCAGGAAAGATAAGATTGATGGGACATCTTGAATAGAAAAATTTACGGCAAAAGCCCTTGCACTAAACTCTTTTAGACCTATGTATACAGAATCAGCACCATTTTCAACTGCTGCATACAAAGCATCAAGACTTCCTGAAGGTGAAAGTAATTCAACTATTGGTTCATACTCCTCAAAAACTCTTCATTGGTTTTCTTCTCTGAAATTTTCTCTAAGAGAAATTCCATAGCTGAAATAGAGTCCATCTTATCAAGAACTTTTCTGAGCAACCATATTCTTGGAAGTATATTCTTATCAAGTAAAAGCTCCTCTTTCCGTGTCCCTGAAGCATTTATATTGATAGCTGGGAATATACGCTTATTTGCAAGAGCTCTGTCAAGGTGAACTTCCATATTTCCTGTCCCTTTAAACTCTTCAAATATAACATCATCCATACGGCTGCCTGTATCAATAAGTGCTGTAGCTATAATAGTAAGACTCCCACCCTGCTCTATATTTCGGGCTGCACCAAAGAAACGTTTTGGTTTGTAAAGAGCAGTTGCATCTATACCACCTGATAAAACTTTACCACTTACAGGTGTGGTAGAGTTGTAAGCTCTCGCAAGTCTTGTAATACTATCTAATAGAATAACAACATCTCTCTTAAATTCAACTAACCTTTTAGCTTTTTCAATGACAACCTCTGCAACTTGAATATGCCTCTCAACAGGCTCATCAAAAGTTGAGCTGACCACTTCACCTTTTACTGAGCGGAGCATCTCAGTAACCTCCTCTGGACGCTCATCAATAAGAAGAACAATCAGATACACTTCAGGGTGATTATGTTTTATACTGTTTGCTATCTGCTGAAGGAGAACAGTTTTCCCGGTTCTTGGAGGTGCAACTATCAAACCCCTCTGACCCTTACCAATCGGTGTAAGTATATCCATTATCCTTGTAGAGTATGTCCGTGGGTCACCCTCCATATTTAGCTTTTCATCAGGGTGTAGGGGGGTAAGATTGTCAAATAAAATTTTTGATTTTATAACCTCAGGTTCTGATTCATTGACTGTCTCTACTTTAAGGAGAGCAAAATATTTTTCACCATCTTTTGGTGGTCTTATCTGTCCTGCAATTGTATGACCAGTTCTCAACCCAAACCTTCTTATCTGTGACGGCGATATATAAATATCATCTGGACCAGGCTGATAATTGTAATCACTGCACCTTAAAAAGCCAAAACCATCAGGTAAAACTTCAAGAACTCCCTCTCCATATATACTCCCATTCTGCTGGGCAAAAGTTTTCAAAATGTGAAATATCAACTCCTGTTTAGTGAGCATAGCATAGTTTTCTATTTTTAAATACTCAGCAATTTCATTAAGTTCTGTCATAGATTTTAATTTTAATTCACTTAAATTCATTACAATTTTTTTCCTCCAAAGATGAGATATAGTTAAAATTATTAAAAATTTTTATTTTTGATTTTGTAATATTAAATTGAAAAAATGATCAATTTATGATTTTCAAATGAAATTGAAGTGCTTTAAAAGATTTTTGGCAGTAGTAAATTAAAAAATTTTAAAAGTCAATAAGTTTTTCATATATATCTATAATATCTTCAATTTTATTTATAGAGAAATCAAATTCATCCATCTTTTTATTACCAACAAAAATAGTTTTCATATTGAATTCTTTAGCTTTATGAAGGTTTGGCACACTATCATCAATCAAAATTATATCTTCAGGTTTGAATCTGTATTTCTCAATGACTTTTTTGTAAGGGAGGGCAAAAGGCTTTGGAGTAAACTCAAAATCAACTATATCATGAATATTATCAAAATACTCATCTACAGAGAGTAACGATAATATTTTTTTTATGTAAGGATAGTATGCATTTGAAAATATTACATTAGTAGAAGAAGCCTTCTCAAAAAAATCTCCAAGAATTTGATTCGGAACAATAAAATCTTCCAAAGGTATATCGTGAACAAACTCAAGATAATCAATAGGATCAACATTGTGGTGCTTCATTAGACCATTTAAAGTGGTCCCATACTCATAAAAATATCTAACTCTCATCTGATTAACATCTTGAGAGTTGATAGAGAGACTCTCTGTCATGTATTGGTTGATTTTGTTGTTGATAAGATTAAACATACCAGTATCTTCAGAGTAAAGGGTATTATCAACATCAAAAAGGAGAAGTTTTATTTTAGTTCCTCTTTTTTATATGATTCCATTTTTTAAGGTAAATAGCTATTATATTTACAGCAGCAGGAGTAACCCCTTCTATTCTGGAGGCTTGGCCTAATGTATCTGGTCTAACCAAAGACAATTTCTCTTTTATCTCTGAAGACAAGCTTTCAACTGATGTATAATCAAAATCATAAGGAATCTTTTTCTCTTCAAGCTGTTTAAATTTGTTGATAAGCTCACTCTGTCTCTCTATGTAGCCATCATATTTTACCTGAATTTCTGCCTGAGTATCAACATAATAATTTGTAGGTTTAATCTCACTTGTAAGATTAAAAATATCTTTTATATTTATTTCACTCCTTTTAAGTAGATTATAAGCAGAGGAAGACTCTTTGAAATCTATATTTTTTATACTTAAATACTCTTGATTTTTATCTGTCTTGAATATCTTTGTTACCTTCAATTTATCAATAAGCTCATATGTTTTGGCCCTTTTAAACTCAACTGCCTCAAACTGCTCTTTCCCTACCAAGCCCATATTGTAAGCTATCTTGGTCAACCTTAAATCTGCATTATCCTCTCTTAATACAAGCCTATGTTCAGCTCTTGAAGTAAACATTCTATACTGCTCTTTTGTCCCTTTGGTCACAAGATCATCTACCATAACACCCATATAGGCTTGAGAACGATCAAGTATAAATGGCTCCCTTTTCAAAAGTGCAGATCCAGCATTGATACCTGCCCACAATCCTTGTGCCGCAGCTTCTTCATAACCAGATGTTCCATTTATCTGACCTGCAAGATATAAACCTGAGATAAGCTTAGTTTCGAGAGTTAACTTTAGTTGGGTAGGATCAATATAATCGTATTCAATTGCGTATGCAGGACGCATTATTTCAGCATTTTCAAGACCTTTAACCTTTTTGAATATTTTATCCTGATATTCAAAAGGGAAACTATTCCCAAGACCTTTTGCATAAATCTCTTCTGTATCCCGACCTTCAGGTTCAAGGGTAACCTGATGCCGCTCTTTATCTTGAAACCTCATAACCTTATCTTCAAGAGAGGGGCAGTATCTTGCACTCCTCCCCTTGATATCTCCACTGTAAAGTGGGGACATTGAAATATTAGCTCTCATAAAAGTATGGATATCTTGATTAGTATAAGTAACAAAACAACTCATCTGTTCAGGTTTAAATGTGGTTATATCTGTTTTGCAGGATAATGGGATAACAAAAGAGTCCCCCTTCTGCTCCTCAAGTGATGAAAAATCTATGCTACTCTTTCTTATCCTTGGTGGAGTCCCAGTCTTCATCCTTCCAAGTATAAAACCTATATCTTTAAGATTTTTGGCAAGTGAAACAGAAGCAAACTCCCCTGCTCTACCTGCGGGGATTTTGGTTTTACCTATATGTATAAGTCCATTTAGGAATGTCCCAGTTGTAATGATTACTTTGTGAGCATAATACTCTGCTCCAACTTCATCAACAACACCTTTGACAGTAAAATTTTCAATCAGCAGCCTCTCTACCATAGCCTGTCTAATTTTTATACCCCTTACACTTTCAAGAAAATGCTTGACTGTAAGTCTATAACCCTGCTTATCACATTGAACTCTGCTCCCTCGAACAGCCGGTCCTTTAGATGTATTTAATATCTTAAACTGAATACCTGTTTTATCTGCTGCCCATGCCATTATTCCACCAAGAGCATCTATCTCCTTGACAAGATGTCCCTTCCCAAGACCACCAATAGCAGGATTACACGACATTTGAGCAATTGTATCAAGATTGATGTTAAAGAGCATAACTGATAAACCTAATTTTGCACATGCATAGCTTGCTTCTATCCCAGCATGTCCTCCACCAACAACTATAATATCGAAACTATTCAAACTATATCCCTCTAATTTTTAAAATAAAATATGCTTATCCCAATCTGTCAGAGGATAAGATCTTCAAAGATTATATAAATATTATTATTGAAATATTAGAAAAAAAGCTACTCACTAACCCAAGTTTGTCAAAAAAAGATAAAACGAGTAAAAACAATAGTTTAAAGAAAATTTGCAGTGTAGAATGATTTTAAGTATCTAGTAATATCAATGCTTTATAAATACTTTTAACAAACTTGGGCTAATCTTTGTAGTAATTATCAGTAAAATATGTAGATTATTTTCGATTTCTGTTACTCAAAAAACTATAATAGTTAAGATTTACTGTCTATTTAAAATATTTAAGGGAAACTTCCATTTAATATTCCAAGCTATATCACTATTAAATAAGCTTCTTTTACTTTTTCCTACCATATATTTTTAAGTTTATGGGTCCACTCCTCTGATATATTGTGGTTGTCCAAATTACAGAGCAATATGCCTTAAAAATGGCAGTATAATCAATATTTAAAACGAAAAATCAATAAGTTGGACATTCTTGATGCTCTTTATTAACAAAATTTTTATCCCCTACAGACTCCTATCAAGATAGAAACTATTATTTAATCAACATCAACAGAATACATATTGTATTTTAAAGTTCCTGATGAATTGGTGTAACCGTAATAAACATAAAAACCAAAACCTGAAGCATCTGAAAAATCAAGAGCATTGCTCAAAATATCAAATGTTTGTGTAGAGCTTAATGTAACACTCTTTGATGGCAACATTAATCCCCCACCTGTTTTAAATGCAATATACATAACAAGTTTACCACTTGTTCCAACATCAGAAGTAGAAACTGTCATTTTCGGCTGCATCATCACACCTGAACAAGCAGGAATTTTTATATATTCTGACGGTGTAGTAATATTCGTGGCTACAGAAACACCTGTCAATGCAGATGATGGAGCAGCAGAAATATCTCCATCACACTCTGAAGGTGTTGCACTTGATGATTTAACTCCTAATCGTATCAAGACATCTCCCTCAGAGTAGGATGTCATTGAAGATAGATTGTATCCTATGTAGGAATAACCTGTCCCACTATTAT
>DYJV01000141.1 GCA_020722945.1 Candidatus Methylomirabilis sp.
AATTTTTCAGATAGGGATAGAATTTTCCAAAACCAAGCGTCAGATAGTAGGGTGGGATTGTGAATTATAAAAAACCTTAGCTTCTTTGTGCCTTTGCGAGAGATATAATGTCCCTAAAAAAAGGTTTGTAACTTGGTTTATTGATAAACTTTATTGTAAATCACATATGATTTCTCGCCAAGATGCAAAGTAGCAAAGAAAAACTTTAGGGTCTGAAAGCCTTTGTGAGAGAAAAAATAATTTCAAGAGATAGCATGACAGATATTGATTTTAAAGAAAAAGCTAAATTTTTTATTGACAGCCTCAAAAGCATCAGTGTAGAATAAAGAAACCTTTGCGTCTTAACACCTTTGCGATAGATATAGTGTTTTTGTAAAAAGAGATGAATATATCAATATTTACAACAAATAGAGGCTTCACTCTATATTAGATTATAAACACAGATAGAGTAGTCAGGGGTGTATAGCCATCCTCACTTATGGGTATTTTAACAACACTACCTGATTTTAAGGGATTGATTATCACCACAGAGAGCTCAAGAGGAGCACAGAGGTTTATTTTTCTCCTCTCCGTGTATCTCAGTGTCCTTTTGTGGTTTGTTTCCCACTGCAGAGAGTAAAGGAGCCAATAATAAAAATTATGATGCTAAAAAAGTATGGTTGGAAGCAGTGTAAGTGGCTGGGATAAGAAAAAATTCATATTTGGTCTTGGCAAATAAGGACAGTATACTTTACTATTATAACAATAGCTATGTTTGTATATTTACAAAAAAATGGACTTAAATTAATAGGAAAAAATAAAAATGGATAGACCCATAACAACTAAAACAGATCTCTTAAATTTTTTAAGACAACACAAAAATCAACTAAAAGAAGAGTTTGGCATAAAAAACATTGCACTTTTTGGTTCATTTGCTAGAGATGAACAAAATGAAGATAGTGATATTGACTTAGTTATAGTTGACATTGAAAAAAAAGATTATTTTAATAGAATAAATGCAAAATATTTCTTGGAAGAGCAACTCAAAAAAAGTGTAGATATCGGATACCTTGATAGTATGAGGAGTTTTATTAGAAAACGAATCGAAAAAGAGATGATATATGTATAGAATAAAAGAGCTTTTTTTATTTGATATCTTGGTTGCTATTTTAAAAATAGAAGAAACTATAAAAAATTTTGATGATTGTGAGTAGCTAAAGCATAATTATATGGTATGGGATAGTACCATACGAGAATTTGAAATCATAGGTGAAGCAACAAAGTATTTGATAGAAGGAGATTTGTTTGAAGCAAACAAAAGAGCTATAGTAAATTTTAGGAATGTCCTAATCCATGAATATTTTGGAATAAATGAAGAGGAGGTATTTGATATTGCAGTAAATAAATTAGCCGACCTCAAAAAAGCTGTAATAACAAAAATAAAATCGATACAAAAAGATTTAAAAGAAGAGTTGGTTATTGATTTTATCGATGAGCATAGGTATTTAGAATTTATAGTCAAAGAACTTCGAAAACTTTGAAATTAATAGGGAAAAAATGAATAATGATAGATTACACAATAGCTGGTTCAGGTCTTGCGGGAGCTATAATTGCAGAGCGAATAGCTACAAAGTTAAATAAAAAAGTATAATGTCCCTGCAAAAAAAAGAATAAAAAATGGAATTACAAGAATTGTAAATCACATATGATTTCTCGCCAAGATGCAAAGTCGCAAAGAAAAACTTTAGCGTCTTAAAGCCTTTGCAAGAGAAAAAATAATTGCAAAGTATAGCATGACATATATTGATTTTAAAGAAAAAGTTAAATCTCTTATTGACAACCTCAAAAGCATCAGTGCAAAAAAAGATAAAAATAGTTAAAAAATGAGTTTTTTTGATTTGTAACTATATGAAATTACTATAAACGAGTAGTGAATTTCTAATTGTAGTGTTAAAGATAATTATTTTAATTGTTGGGTTATTAAGTCTGCTATGGTATAGTTAAATTATTTATATCAGAACAGCAAGAAAAAAAGATAAAAAAACAGGCAGCCACTACTATTATC
>DYJV01000142.1 GCA_020722945.1 Candidatus Methylomirabilis sp.
CTGATGAGGTTGACCATTACGAAATTGTTCATGATGGTGTGGGGCTTACCTGTCAACCTGAGACAGTGACAATAAAAGCATGTGTTGATAATAGCACCCCTTGTGCACAATTATACGACTCATCTACTTCCCTAACATTGAATAAAGATGGAGGTTCAATTGGAGATTATACCTTCACTGGTAGCACGGATGCTTCTGTCCCCCATCAAACCCCCGGCACCGTGACCCTTTCTTTAACAAATATGGCTCCTGTAGCAGCTAATGGTTATAAATGTTTTAACACCGCAACAAGCAGTAACTCTTGTGATATTAATTTTTACGATAGTGGTTTTGTCTTTGATATACCTGATAATTATTCATGTAAATCGCAAAGTGTTACTATTAATGCAGTTCAAAAAATTGGTGGAGTGGAGAAGTGTGTTCCAGCTTTTCAAAATACAACCCTGCCGGTAGATTTTACCTACCAATACATTAACCCCGCAACGGGGACAATTCATCCTAAGGTTAATAACATAGAGTTAGACAGTAGTGTTAATCTGACTTTTGACAGTAATGGGCAATCATCTTTTAATTTTCAGTATGATGATGCAGGCCGGGTGGAAGTAACGGCATCTTACGACAATGCAACTTCAAATGTCCATGCAGTTGGGAATGATCAGGCAACATTTAAACCTTATGGATTTTATGTATGGACTACTACCCCAAACTCTGAAGCTCTCTCAGGAGCAAACAGTTCAGTATTTAAAAAAGCGGGTGAGAATTTCAATCTCTCTTCAAGAGCTGTCTGCTGGCAGAGTGATGGTGAGAGTGTGAATGCTTCTGACCTTGCTGACAATCAAATTACTCCAAATTATAGTAAAACAGGTGTATCTCTTTCTCATTCATTGGTTGAGCCTGCAGGGGGAAATCTTGGAACTCTTGGAGTTTCTTCAGGTAACTTTGTAAATGGGGAGTTATCTTTTGATAATCAAACATACAGTGAAGTTGGAATAATTAAGATTAATGCCAATGATGCTGATTATCTTGGAACTGGCAGTATCTCAGGTGTAAGTGCAAATATAGGGAGATTTACACCTTACAGATTTATTGTTAATAATATTGTTGATGGAGTATTGGAAAATAAAATAAGCAATCTATTTACTTACATTGGACAAACTTTGACATATTCTACATCTCCTACTTTTAAAATAACTGCTGCAAATATAGATAATGTGACGACCCAAAATTATAAAGATGATTTTTTTAAATTATCTTTTGATGAGATAACATTAGATTATCCAGAGTTTGATAATCAGACAATGGGCAAAGATGGGAGTTATCTTGATGTTTCTTCTCAATCTGTTCCTCTGTCTTTGACTTCAAATAATAATGGCACAGCAGATGTCCACTTAAATAGTGACAACTTTACATATCTACGCGATAATAACTCTGTTGTAAATCCTTTCTCTGAAAAGCTTGTAATAAATATTTTACAAATTAATGATGGTGATATATCAACATCTTTTTTGGATAAATTTATTCAAGTTTCTGGGAGTAATCCTAAAAGTATGAGGTTTGGACGGATGAATATTTACGATAATTATGGTCCAGAGACAGATGATTTGATAATTAATGTTGAAAACCAATATTATGATAGTAGTGCAGTTGGTCTGTGGAGGATTGCAGAGGATAGCACTACAGCGATTGCTTCAGCTAATTTTAATCTTGATAATTATACTGGTAATTTAAATTCTGGGGAAACATCCATAACTACAGTGTCAGGAATTTCAAATGGTTCTGGGAGTATCACTCTATCAGCACCCGGTGAGGGGAATGAGGGGACGGTTGATATTGTGCTTGGTTCGCAAGCATCCTATTATTCATATTTATACGATATAGTTTATGATAAATCGAGGGGCACAGCTACATTTGGAATTTATAGGGGTAGAGATAGGATTATAATGTGGAAAGAGATTCCTGCTGATTAAGGGAGAGGGTGAAAGGGAAAGATAAAAATAAAAAAAGAAAAATAAAAAATAAAGATAAAAGAAAGGACC
>DYJV01000006.1:0-13849 GCA_020722945.1 Candidatus Methylomirabilis sp.
CTAACCCGAGTTTGTCAAAAGTGTTTATAAAGCATTGATATTATTAGATACCTAAAATCATTCTACACTACAAATTTTCTCAAACTATTGTTTTTACTCGTTTTAGTGGTTTTTGGCTCAATACCAGTACATGATATATCTCCACATTAAATTCACTTGGCTCTGAGTGGAGTAAAATATCAGAAACAGGCTGATCAAAACCTGTGGGCTACTTTATATTTAGATGCACTTTTAAAAAAATCTTTCTTCTATCTATAAAAAAGATTCAGATGAAGGTCATATTTCTCAAACAATTTTGAGATCTGCTTTCATTCTTGCAAATGTTACCGTAAAATTCTCACTTTTTCCTGACCACTGAAACATCTTCTCCTGCTAATAGGATATACTCATTTTCGTATTGGTTTAAGTTTAACCTAAAACCAAAGAGTATTCTAATTATATATAGACAACCTAACCTATTTCTTCCTATCAAAAATATATGCAAACATGGGTATGTAAATAAGGGTAAGAATTGTTCCTATCAGTAATCCACCTACCGCCACATCAGCCAATGGCGAAAGTCGTTCCAGCCCTACAGCCATTTCCAGTGCAATAGGTATCATTCCGGCAATAGTCCCAAAAGCTGTCATAAATACCGGTCTAAACCTGACCCTTACACTCTCCATTGCTGATTCAAAAGCACCTCTTCCACTTTTTTTGAACTCCTGATAAAAATCTATGAGCAGAACAGAGTTTTTTATAATTATACCAAACAATAACAATATCCCTATAATACTTGGCATACATCTTGGCTTGTTAAACAGCAACATCCCCCACGCAGCACCTATCATTGACAGGGGCAAAACAAAAATCATAATAAGAGATAAAATCACCGTTCTGTATATGGCAATAAGAGTTATGGTAAGTATCACAATCCCAATACCGATAGCCTTTATCATCCTTGAAAAGCTATCCTTCATCTGTTTTATATCCCCCTCTTGGGAGACTTTTACTCCACTCAAATTTAATACTTTTAGTTTTTTATTTGCATCATCAGTAATCATTGTCATAGGTCTTGTAGCTCTGTAACCATTAACATCTAATGAATACTGCATATTATCCCTTTCTATTTTGGATGAAGTAAAGTTGTAACTGACTGTTGCTAATTGAGATAGAGGAATTGCACCTTTTTTGGTATCAATAGGTAACATCTTTAAACTGTCAATCTCCTGTGAGAAAGGCTCTGTGGCATAAAGCCTCAATGTCTGTACCTGCAATGTATGTAGATTTCCATTAAGAGATACAGGGTATCCTTTCAAAGGTAGCTGCATAGCTATTTCAATGGGAGTAATACCATATCCCAGTGCCTTATTTTCATTGATGTTGAGCTTAATCTCCACAAAATCATTATCCCAGCTTTTTGTAATACTTTTAAGCCCTTTTACTTGGTAGAGGGCTTGTTCCACCTTTTTGGCCTGTTCTGGCAGGTAGATATAATCATTGCTGTATAACCTCGTATCCAGAGTAGCCTTTATACTCGACATTGCTGTAGCTCCAAAATCATACACATCAACATTTACAATATGTTTTAAACTGGAAAGCTCTTTTCTTATTTCATCTTCTATTTCCCATATATTTTTTTTCCTGCTAAATCTATCTACACAGTTGATGGTCATAATAACTTCTGTGGGGAGAGAACCACTACCGATAGATAAAATCCCCGGTTCACTTCCTATTGCAACCGAGCTCGTTAATACTTCATCTTTTTGATGGAGCCATTTTAAAAACCCAGAAAGTCTCTTTTCTATGGTTTCCAATGTTTCATTGGTGCTGAATTTTACATGTGCCTTTATTATCCCTGTGTCCATAGGTGGCATAACATCACCCCCTATAACCGGCATTATATTTTTTAAACTAAAGATAAAAAATATAATTAGTGGGATAACAAGGATTAGTTTTCTAAAAATTTTCAATCTACTCCCATTGGAAAATCTTAAGATACCCAAATATACATTTATAAATCTCCCTATGGTTTTTTGATATAAATTTTCCAAAACCATCTCTAACTTTGATTTGTTATGCCCCTTTCGATAAAGTATTTTGGAAAAATGGGGAATAAAGGTAATAGACAAAAAGTAGGAAACTGCCAAAGCTATCAAAAGGGTGCCAATAAGAGGTCTGTATATTTTTTGAGGGAAATCACCCACAAAAAGAAAAGGAACCATTACTACTGAGGTGGCTATAGTCCCCGCAAATACTGGCATAATAACCTCTTTTGTCCCTTGAACAATTGATGTATCAAGGTCATTTTTTAATTCTGTAAGGTGTCTCTCAATATTTTCCAGCACCACCACAGCGTCGTCCACCAGCATTCCTAATGCTAATATTATTGCAGTATAAACAACCATATTTAATTCTCCCCCTGACATCCAGATAATTGCCAAAGTGGAGCAAAAAACCATGGGGATAGATACAAGAGCCGCAATAATTGCCTTAACATTCCCCAAAAACAACAGAATCACTATTAGGGTAAAGATAATTGCATCCCTCAGTGCTTCCAGCATATTTGTATTGGCGGTCTCTATGAGGGTTCTCTGTGTATCTGTTATTTCAAAATTTATATTTTTGTAGTTTTGCTTTAGATTCTTTATAGTCTCCCTTGCAGCCTTGCTTGTGTCTAAAACACTTCCCCCAGGTGCTCTCTGTATGGCAAGAGCAATAGATTGTTTGCCATTTCCTAAATAGGCAGAAAATCTTTTTTGATAATCCCATTTTACAGTAGCTACATCTGATAATCTTAAATTTGGAGCAACGGGTAATTGTTTCAACTCTTCGATTATGTCTTTTTCACCATACATTGTAATGGTATAAAACGTGTCTTTTGACAATGTAAAACCCACAGGTATATCTTTATTAACGGAAAAAATAATTTGTCCAATTTTGCTCAATGGGATAGAGTATTTTTTGAGTTTTAAAGGATCTACATTGATTGTAACAGCACCCTGATAACCTCCAAAAATCTCTACATTTCCAATGCGGGTATCCCTTAAAAGTTCCGGTTTTATATCGCCTTCAGCAATTTTCCTAATATCTGCTACAGACAAATTCTCATTTTTGGGGCTTAAAGCAACTACATCCACAGGCAAAGTAAAGGCCCCGGCGGTATAAATTGAAGGATTCAAATCCGCAGGTAACTTGGCTTTTACCTTGTTAACAGCATTATTTACATCTACTGCTGCAGCATCCAGACCCTTTTCGTATTCGAATTCTGCTGTAACCACAGAAACCCCAGCGATATTTACAGAACTTACTTCTCTTACCAAAGATAGTGAGCTCAGCTCCTCTTCTATCGGTTTTGAAACAGTTGCTGCCACATTTGCAGGAGTAGCTCCGGGAACTGTGGACACTACAATTACCTTTGGTCTGTCACTATCAGGAAAAAGATTTTTTGGCATGGTAACTAAGCCAAAAATACCCATCACAAACAAGCCCGCAATAATGCTGTAAAGGAGATATGGGCGATTATAAAAGAATTCAAACATTTTTTATCCTTATCTGTTAATAATATTTAAAGGTGCTCCTGTGGCTATCCTTAAAAGTATATCAGGCATGGCAACAATTGCAGTTTTACCACCCAAATCTTGATCAGTTATGACCCCTTCGGTGCCAGAAGCCAATATTTTTACAGGAATTTGTTTTGGCTGTTTTTCTTCATATAAAAAAATGTAGTCTTTGTCGTTTATAGATAAAACAGCATTGTGAGGCAAAACAACATTTTCCCCCTTAAAAACCACCAATTTAATATCCACAAACTCTCCCTCAACTAAGTTATCAAACACACCTTCTAATTTATAAAGCCTGATCCCACTTTCTGTAGAATTAAGCATCTTTAGTTTGTATGGTTTATCTTGAAAAATTACCTCATCGGCTTTAATGTTTCCAGGTATCTTTGTTTCTATGTATAAGTTATCCTTTGATGAAATTTTAAACAGCGGTTTGCCTACAAAGACTGTTTCCCCTTCAGTTGTAAACTTCTCTGATATAATGCCATCTATGTGTGATAATATTACAGAGTAAGAAAGTAGATTTTTTAATTCTAACAAATTATTATTTAAGATTTTTATTTTATTTTCCATCTCTTTTAAATTATTTTCCGCACTCTTCTTTTGTGCTATCGTAGCAGCAATTGTGCTTTCTTCTTCACTGTATTTTTCAATAGAAGCACCCTTTACTTTTAGTAATTTTTCCGTTCTTTTGTGTGCGTCTATTAAACTTTTAAGCTTTATATCCAAAGCGTAGATATTCTCTTTAACCGACTCTATACTGTTTTTTGCATTTATAATTTCTATTTCAGTCGTAGAAATTTTGGATTTTATGTCGGTATTGTCTATTTCAGCTAAAATTTCCCCTTTTCTTACAAAATCTCCATTATTCTTTGTAAGTTTGGTTACCCTGCCGGTAATTTTAGTTGCAACAGTAGAATTGATGTTGGATTTAACTACCCCGATAGTAGGCAGAGTCAACAATGCAGGTTCATTTTTTAATGTTACAGCCTCAACATTTGCAGTGATAATATCCGCTGCCTCCGCCTTTTTCAGAGCATCTTTTCTCTGTTTTAAAACTTTTAAACCTAAAACAAGAACTACCACAATTATAAGGAGTATAATAACATTCTTAGCATATTTCATTTTATCACCTCGGTTAATTCATTTCCATTCACTAATGATTTTTGGGCTATAAGTTTCCAGTTTTCAGCAATGTTGTCATATAAATCTTTCTGTGCATTCAACAAATTTACTTCAAATCTCAGATACTCTTCCACAGTCATTCTACCACTTTCATAAGATACCTTTGCAATTTTTAACAATCTTTCAGCATTTAGAATTTGTTCATCTGACCTCTTGATATTTTCCTTTATTAACTTTAACTGGGTTTCTATTTTGTTGAGAGTAGCTTCTGTTTCCATTTTTATCTTTTCCAATTTTACATGAGATTTTACCACATCAACTTTTTTAGATTTTATGTCTGCCAAAATAGATTTTTCAAATAATGGGATTTTTGCATTCAACATTATTGTGCCGTAACTCTTTTCTATTTGATCGTGGGTATTGTATGCTTCCCCCATATTTTGAATATAAGAGCCTGACAAATATAGCGAAGGGTAATAAGCCTCCTTAGACATTTTAAGGTTTGTTTTAGCTATCTCAGCCTCTTCCTCTGCAATACGGAGTTTGAGATCTTCTACAGGCAGAGTAACTACATTTTCTTCCATTTCAAGAGCATGCTCTATCCTGATTCCAGTTAATACATAAATATCTTCAATTATTTCAGTCTTTTTACCAAGTAATATATTTTTTTGAGTTTGCAGTGTCAAAATCAAGTTGTCTATGTTGTAAAGCTCTGATTCTGACAATCTGCCAGTTTCAACCATTATACTTACATCTTCTTTTGTCTTGTAAAGAGACTCTAAACGCTTTTCTAAGTAGTTTAAATTTTCTTCCACAAACTTTAGTGACCCATTGAGCGATACCACTGTGGCCTGCCTTGCTATTAAATTCATTTTCTTTGTATACTTAAATTGTTTGGTCTGCTGCTCTATTTTTTGTTTTAATGTGTATATCTCTTTTACAAACAGAGGTATTTTAAACTCTATCCCATACTTGGTAACCCCTTTTGAAAAGGGAAGGGAGTCAGTCTGTGGGTTGGCTTCTGTGGGAGGGACTGGCCGCAAATTCACCGGGGAATTATGGTATTCAAACCCTGCTAAGGCATCAATCTGAGGATAAAGTTTGGAAATCACCTTTTCTTTTTCAATATCAAATCGTTCAAAAATAATGTTGTCTATTTTTGTATCAGGCTGATGCTTTATGGAGTTAAGCAAATCAGAGATATCTGAAGCCTGAACAAAATTACAAAACAATATAAGAATAACTAAAACATATAAAAATCTCTTCATATTCATCCTCTACTATATTTCTATATCTATTAAATTACATGTCCCTTTCTTGTCAAGGCTGTTTACTCCACTTAACTTATAGTAAGTGTTATTGGATTTAAGTTAAATTTTCCAAAAAAACATCTCATATGGAGTTTTAAATTTCAAGTCCTTTAGTTACTTTTGATGAATGTAATAAAGTAAATAGCTCATCAAGTGTTTTTTAAACTCTTCTGTTGTCTCATAATAGTAGGTTTTTGTCGTAGCATTTTTGATTGTTTTGTTAAATATTTTAACTTGTCCGTTACTCCAAAAATCTTTAAACTTGCTTAGTCTATATTCTATGTTATGAGCTTTGGATAGCTTTTTTGCAAACTCATAGGTAGCACCTCATATTGGCTTGCTATCTCGTTTAAGATCTTATTGCCTTACAATAGTTACAATACCAGTTTGGCCTTAAAATCTGTGCTGTAGGTTTTTCTTTTTTGCTTATCTATTCTCTCCTATCTCTTATTTACTGTCTACTTCTTTGTTTGATTCTAAAATAATTTTAGCATTAGTAATAAAAATTTTCCATAATTTGGTTGTTTTTAGTGGGAATATCATATTTTAATAATATTTTGTGCATTAATCCTCTTTTATATTCTTGCCTATTAATTAATGGCAGTCATAGTGTTATTTTAATACTATTTCGCCATATATCAATATATTCAAGACAAAAAAATTAAACTCTACTACAAATTTTTAACGGTTGCTCTCATGTAATTTGAATATTAGTTTAGTAATATCTGAATCATTCTCAAAACCAATAATGTAAATCACCAAGCAGATTGGCAATATATAGGTTTTAGTACCACCTGAAATTTGATAATTCACCTGCTCTCTCTCTTTTGTATAGGTAACTAAACCTGTATCTTTTAATATTTTGAGGTGTTTGCTGACAGTAGAGTGAGTAAGTCTTAATATCTCTTACATTTCATACACTCATCATCTACAGCTGAAGTAGCTTAATCATTTTGACCCTATTGGGATCGGATAGTGCTCTCATAATTTTTATGAAGTTTTTAATATTATTTATACATCGTTAAATTAGCATATATTAAACCATAACGAGTTTGTCAAGCAAATTAATTGTTCGATACCCTCAACTTATGAGTAAAGGATGAGCGTAACTTCCAAATAGATCTATTTTGCCAAATCTTTTTCTTTCCGATTCCTCTCTTTTAAGCTCTGAAATCTTATGAATAGCATCTTTAATTTTGAGGTTTTGATTGTTTTCTAAAAAAAATATCAGCAATATTTTCTATTGTAATAGGAGATATAAAAAAAGGGAGCATTAAAATTAAAAAAGTAATGCTCCCTTCTATATTAAATTATTTTTTGATCAATAAAAATCCCTTTACTTCTTACTTTCGACCTTTTTTGTGGTTTTACTTTTTGCTGCAAGTAATCTCATTGTTTCTGATTCTTTCTTCATTTTAACAAGAGTTTCTTTCATCTTAGCATAACCATACCATGTAGTATAATCAGGCATATTGTGGAAAGCTGCTTGGTAAGTTTTCATTCTATAATCCATAAACATATTATAAAGCTCCTCCTCTATCGGAGTTGTAACTTCATAAAATGTGAGAAGATCAGGATATGGCCATGTAGCTTTGTTACTATCTTTTTTGATTATCCCATCTTTATAAAGATCTTTTACAATATTTATAGCCTCTGCAAAAATTTTATCAGCAGCTTTTATCATAAGGTCTGAATTTTTCAAATTCTCTTTTGCAAAATTTTCTGAATGACACTTTTTACAATTTGCAATCATCTTATCTCGCTCTTTCTGCCAGGATTCTTTATCTAATCTTGCAATATTAGCAGCTTTTACAACATCAAGTCTTGCTGTAGGTTTACCATTAGCATCAAGAACACCCAACCCTTGCAAAATAGTAGCTCTGTATCCCATCCACTCTTTATCATCTTCAGGGAGTCGCAATGCAAGGAATCCCCAAGATGTCATAACATTATGGTTACCATTTTGCATATGGCAATCTTGACAAGTAGGTCCTCTGTGAGCTGCTCTGTCAGTAATATATGCCGAACCATGTTTTGAATGAAACCACATCTCCCATTGAGCATGATCAAATCCTGTATGGCAACTGTTACAAGCTTCAGGTTCTTTTGCCTCTTTGACTGAAAATGCATGTCTTGTATGGCAGCTTTGACAATCCATCCCATATTTATAATATTTTCTATACTCTACTGCCCCTCTTACATTATCATCTTTGATACCAAGATTATGACAACCATTACAACCCTTTTGACCAGCAATAAATGCCTCAGGTTGATTGTGAGCAAATTCTGGGAACGCTGTTATAGGTAGTAAGCCAAGAAAATGTTTCCCTGCCATATACTCTTCTGCTTTTTCAGCATGACATTTCTGGCATGTGCTTATTGTGGGAAGCTTTGCTTTATCAACATCATTAGCACTTGTATGAGTTTGTCCATGGCATGAATCACATGTTAACTGGGAAGCCATCTTACCCCTATTAAAATCTTCAACAGCTTTAGGTGTCATCTTTTTATGACAGTCTTCACATGTTGATGGCTTTGCTGATAAATTACCAATTAGAAAAAAAAGTAAAAGTGTTAAAAATAAAAGAAAATTTTTAAAATATAACATAATATTTACCTCCTTTTAGAAGTTTTTAAAAATTTTTAGAAAAAGATTTTATTAAAACTTTTTATGGTGGGCACCTTATTGGTAACATTTGATAATATTTATCAATAAGAATTTGTAGTTTTTTATTAACAAATATTCTCTGGAAAATCAATATTAAAATCATTACAAACCTCAAAACTATAAAATAAATTAACTCTTAATATTTAGAATAAGAGAAAAAATGTTTAAATTATTAAATCATCATCTTCCAAAGATAAATAAAAGAGAAAAAATCTCAAGAATCAAGATTTTTAAAACCCAATTTTTGAGATTTTAAAAGGTAGTTCAATATCTCTCTTTTATATTAATGTAACAGAATAAAGGTATAGAAACAATATTCTAATTTTAATATAATTTTTTAATTTAGTTTTTTCATAAGTGGTTCAGAGTAAATAATATAATAAAATGTAGTATTATCTTGAAAATTTTTATCCGACAGTTTGGAAAGAGAGATATCTGAATTAAGTTTTACCATTAATAAAGGAGTTTTGATATCATTCTCTTTTTTTGCTTTTGAAAATTGTTCACTTAAAATTTTTCCTTTTTCATCAAAGAACCAATAGATATTTTTGTCATGGGCTTCAAGGGTTGGCTCTCCAAAATTAATCATTAATTGAGATACTGTTTTTTTTAAAATATCTGTATTAACATGTTTGAAATACTTGTATAACCCAATAATAATATTTCTCTCTTTATCAACGCTGATAAAAATATCTTTCTCTTGAAATTTTAAAACACCGGGATAATTTGATTCAATAGGTTTGCCACTCTTAGAGTTATAATTTTCCCCAATATAGTAACTTCCGATACCTATTTTTAAATTTTTAACTTTTTCCAAAAGAAGTTGATAATCTGATGCACTCAAATTATCAAATGAAGTAAAAAATAGTATGAAAAAAATAAAAATTTGTTTAACTTGTTTTATTAAATAGTTATTAATTAAAAAAGCGGGGGACCACCCCCGCTTGAATTTACTGTCCATATCTCGATTTCTGCTCATCTTTTATCATCTTTTCAATCTGCTCACCAAAGCCTTGTAGACGCCATTTGTGCTCAGGTTTATTTAAAAGTGCATCTACTGCTTTTTTATATTTCTCAAGTTGCCCATGCTCTTTTGCGATATTTATAACTTCAGGAAGATATTCAAAATAAAATTTGTGAGCAACATCATATAAACCATGCCAATGTGCATAATCTGGCCCCATCATAGCAGCTCCATGCCTTGCTCTCCTACCTTCGTGGTGCCAAATTTCCCACCATGCCCATCCAGCATCTGAATGGAAAAGAGACCCTTTTACAAGACCATCTTTCTGCATCATATCCCATAACTCTTTAGTAGGTTTTGCAAATTTATCATTGTAAGTATAAACAAAATCATCAAAATAAGTGTAAAAATTCTCTACTTTCTGAACACTATGACAAGATTTACAAACTCCTTGCATAGTTTTTCTTCGCTCTTTCCAAGAGACAACTTCAACAATTTTCTTATCTTTTACAACTTTTTTCATTTTTTCATTTTCAACTACATAATCGTCATCTTTTACAGTTTGCCCAACTTGAGGAGGATATTCACCAGGAATATCAGCAAAAGTTCCATCATTAAATATTACCCTATTTAATTTTACAGAGATAGGTGGACGTAAAGTCCATGAAATTCTATCACCAACATTATGTGTATTTTGAGCTACAGAGCCATTTATCTTTAAATAAGCACCCATATGGCATGTAGAACATGTTGGCGCAAAGTGATAATCTTTCCCAAGCACCCATGTCCCTGTTTTTAATATATCCATACCATTCATCCCTGAACCTCTTGTAGTTGAAAAGTAAGCAATACCATGCTTTGACTCTTCATAAATCTCTTTTTGAGGATGATCTGGACCAAGATGACATTTTGCACAGTTTTGAGGTTGTCTTGCTATTGAAGCTTTAAATGAATGTTTGGAGTGACATGCATTACATGTCCCTTTTGTTCCATCAGGATTCAACCTTCCTATCCCTGAATTTGGCCATGTTGTATAATCTATTTTCACAGCTCCAGTTTGGTTTAGGAGGGTTTTACCATCTTTATCTTTCTGTAATTTGACAATCCCACCATGACACTGCCAGCATCCATTAACAGCATCTGCTTTAGTATCAGGCATACTGCATACAACTTCACCGAGGACATTGTCAGCAGAAGCAAGTATCTCTCCTGCAGTAGCATGGTGAGAGGTCATCATCTCCTTTGTCTCTCTCTGGTGGCAATATGCACAATCTTTAGGGGTCATCAATGTTTTGATAAAAGCTCCCTCATGCTTGTAACCGTAAGGGTCACCCTCTTTTGTAGCATGACATGTATAGCACCCTACCGAACCATCTTTTGAAGATGCATGAATAGAGTTTTCCCATTGTAAAACAAGAGACTTATTCTCTTTTAAATGACATAGAACACACTTTTTGTTCTTCTCCTGAATGGAAGGATTTTTCACATCTTTAGACTCATCTGTTGCCCCAAAACAGAAAGATGCAAGAAGAAAGGAAAGAACAAAATTAAGAATTAAAATCTGTTTAACTTGTCGAGTAAACATTTTCAAATACCTCCTTTAAAAATTTATTATTATATTTATCAATTTTCTGCCTCGCTCTGGTCATTCCATAGAGGGAAAATTTTACTTAAAAGATACAGCGTAACAACAGGTAGGATAAGAAGTATAACAACAGGTATAATCCCCTCTTTCTCAAAGAAGTGTGGCTGGTAAAATACAAATCCTCTCCCACTTTTAGATACCATCTGGCCTCCAATAACAACATTCCAACGCATTGCATAGACCTGAATAAGGAGAATTACTGTTGATACAATACCCCAAAATTTAACTGTGGCAAGTGTCAGCTTTTTGCCCAGAGATAACCATCCTAATATAAACAGAGGTATCACAGAACCTACTATAACTTGCAATATCCAGAAACTAAAAAAGAGTGGACCACTTAAAAGTTGAGATATTATATGCCAACTTTCAACTCTTAGATAAGCATGAACACCTACATCAAGCATTTCAAGAACAAAATCAACAATCAGAAATCCCCATAAAAATTTGACAAGTGTTCTTGTGCAATGTTCATCAACTTCTATCTTTTTGAATTTATAGATAAGAATATAAAAAAGAAGTATTCCTGCTATCCCTGAAACTGAAGCAGATAGTAGAAACACAATCGGCATCAATGGAGTAAACCACCAATGAACAGCTTTTACTCCACCAAAGATAAACCCGGCATATCCATGGAGAGTGCATGCAAGAGGTATCCCAATACCAGCAAGAAAAGCCATTATCTTATGCTCAGTTTCAATTACTTCATCAGATATATCGTAAACTCCAAGAGTCAAAACCTGATAGATATATCTTTTTATCCCAGTAGATTCATACATCAATTTAACAAGAGTTGGTCTGTAAAGGAAAAGTATTTCAAGAATCAGTATTAAACCATAAAATGAATATACAAATCCAAATCCCGACATAGCTGAACTTGGGTGAGGGGTAAGCATTATATTGAAAGCTCTTTCAGGTCTTCCAAGATGGTTTAGAAGCGGCATTGTGCAGAAAAACCAAAAAGCAAGAGCAAAAATGAGAGAGAATCTTGAAACAGGTTTTAAACTCTCTATTTTAAAAACATGATAAAGAGATGATACGATAAAAGCTCCGGCAATCAAACCTGTGATATATGGATATGTAGCTATCATAATTGACCACCAGACCCTATCATTTGGGAAAATGTAACCTATACTCTCGACAGTTTCAAACATCATAACACCTCCTGCCTAAAATTTGTATATTCGAGTCTTGGGTTGGTCCCCATGTCAGGTTTTAATCTAAAAAGTGGAGCACCACTATTTACAATTTTGTAAACATCAGAATTTTTATCATTTAGATCACCAAATTTTCTTGCACCAGTTGGGCAGGCATTAACACATGCAGGCAAAAGACCTCTTCTGACTCTATGATAGCACCATGTGCATTTATCAGCAGTATGTGTATGTTCATTCAAAAAACGAGAACCGTATGGACATGCTTGGATGCAATACATACACCCTACACATCTTTTATAATCAATAAGAACAAAACCATCGTCTGTTTTAAATGTAGCTCCAGCAGGACAGACTTGAACACATGCAGGATCCTCACACATATTACATAATTTGGGAACAAAGAAACTATCCTTGACTTTCTTGTCTGTTTTTACTTTATCATTAAAGCCATTAACTCCTCCATTTGGAGAATCAATTATGACCTCACCATCCTCTGTAATAGTATATCTTTCAACCCATGTCCTTGCAACTCCGTCAGGCACATTATACTCCCTCTTATCAGCAACACAACATGACCCACAACCTATACAAGAATTGACATCAATAATAAAAGCATATTCATGTTTTGAAGGATCATAATTTTCATGAATATTGAGCTGCTTCTTTATAAAATCAGGCATTGGCATAACAAGATAAACTGCACCTGAGGCTGCTGCAATTCCGAGCTTTTTTAGAAACTCTCTTCTCGATTCATGAGACATTTTAATCCTCCCTTGCAAAAATTTTGTTCATATGTTTGATGTTTTCAAGCGGTTGGTGAACTATATGACACTGAGTGCACAAATGATCTAATCTAACATTTTTATCTTTTAAATGATCAGGCATTATAATGGTTTTTATCGGCTTTTTACCCTTTTCCCTTCCAGTTACTTGACCATTATGGCATCTCAGACATTCATCGTTAAGAGCCTTATCTTTGGCAACAATAAGGTGTCCTATCAACTCCTCTTTAAGATTAATATGCTTAGACCCAGGTCCATGGCAAAATTCACAAGATAAACTTTTGTGAGCCCCCTCTATCTGCATCTGATATTCAACAGTATGACATTTTTGACACGATGAGTTAGTAAGATGGGTTATATCTCTTGTAGTTTCCTCTGAGATAGCAGAAAGTCTAAAATATTTGTAAAAAACACTTCCATGATTACCAAAATCTGAAGGAGTAAAAACAAAAAAAACTATCCCTGAAAAAATTACTATGCAAATCAAAATAGTAATAACTCGCTTCAAGTATCTACTTTTATTCACTTTTAACCCCCTGATTTATTATTTATATCAGTTGTTTGAGATTTTCATAATTTTAAAATTTAGATATTTAAAATAAGTTTAATATAAATCTTGTAAATATTCTATAAATATTCTGTAAATATTCTGTAAATAT